>NZ_JBHYWI010000001.1:82722-524966 GCF_042751525.1 Kitasatospora sp. NPDC059408 | reverse complement strand
GCCCGGAACGCCACGTGCGTTCCGGGCCCCTCGGGCGTTCTCCGCTCTCAGCCGGCCTTGTTCCAGGGCTGACTCGCCATGAGCGGCTTGACGTTGGCGACGTAGCCCGGGTTCGGGATGACGAGGCTGCCGACGGTCCCGCCGGCGGCCGGGTCGGTGGCGGTGTTGTAGTGGACGTTGCCCGCGCCCGCGTTGTAGGCGGAGATGACGAGGTCGAGCAGCGGGGTCTTCCCGGTGGCGGGGCCGGGGGAGAGGTCGTACGTGCCGCCGAACCCGGAGTCGCCGAAGTAGGCGACCAGCCAGTCGAGCAGCTGGGTGCCGAGCTGGACGTTGCCGGCGAGGGTCTTGGCGTCGGAGACGGTGCCGAACTTGGTGTTCATCCAGCTCACGGTGTTCGGCATGACCTGCATGGTGCCGGTCCCGCCGTAGCAGGCGAGGATGCCGGACTGCCAGCCGCTCTCCTGCCAGGCGATGGCCTTGACCAGGTTGACCGGCAGCGGCGGGAGCTTGTCGGTGCCTCCGCTGCTGAGGGTGAGCGTGCGGGCCTGGCCGGCCGCGGCGGTGAGCGCCGCGCCCACGGCCTCCTTGGCCTCGTCCGGCTGCGGCTTGCTCGGCTTGCAACTGCTCTGCAGCGGCGGGGCGTGCGGGCCCTCGGGCACGGGCGGCGGCGGGGGAGCGACGGGGCCGGGCTTGGCACCGCTCGCCGTCGGGCCCGGGCTCGCCTTGGCTGCCTTGCCCGCCGACGCGCTCGCGCTCGGACTGCCGGTGGCGCTCGCGCCGGGCGACGGCGTCGCACTCGCGGACGCACTCGCGCCGGCCACGTCGGCGGGCGACGCGCTCGCGGCCAGAGCCGTCGTGCTCGGCGCCGCACGGGTGTCGGTCGTCGCGGACTTGCTCCCGCACCCGGCCAGGATGGCGGTCGAGACGGCCGCCGCCGACACCATCACCAGCGCACGCCGGGATGTGCTCACTGCCATGTGGGGTTCCCCCCACTTGATCGCCGGTGGTCCCGGCGAGTGGCGGTCATCCTACGGGGGCGTGTTCCCACCCTGTACGAACGGGTGGTCGAGCGCCGTGCCGAGCACCGCCGGGGCCTCGACGAGCGAGGGCCCGTACCAGGTGAGGTGGCGTCCGCTGACCAGCGCCGCCGGCACGCCGGGGAACGCCTCCGGGCCGTCCCCGGCGGTGAACCGGTACGGCTCGTCCGGCAGGACCACCAAGTCGGGTGCGCAGGCGAGCAGTTCGGGCAGCGGGACGGCCGGGTAGCGCTCGGCGTGGCCGGCGTGGACGAGCCGCACCCCGAGGCGCCGCAGCACGTCCCCGGCGAAGGTGTCGCGGCCGAGGACCATCCACGGGCGCCGCCAGATCGGCACGATCGCCCGCGGACCGTCGGTCTTCTGCCCGCTCCGCCGTCCGTCGGTCTCCCGCCCGCTGCGCCGACCGTCCACCCCGCGCCACGCCGCCTGCGCCTCGTCCAGCCAGCCCGGCCGCGGCAGGCCGCACGCGAGGGTCAGCAGCCGCTCCAGGGAGCGGAACGCGTCGTCGACGGTGCGGATGTCGGTCACCCACACGGGCACGCCGGCCGCCCGCAGCGCGTCGAGGTCCGGCCGACGGTTCTCCTCGTCGTTGGCGAGGACGAGGTCAGGGGCCAGGGCGAGGATCCGCCGGACGTCCGGGTTCTTGGTGCCGCCGATCCGAGCCACGTCCAGTCCGGCCGGGTGGGTGCACCAGTCGGTGGCGCCGGCCAGCAGGCCGGGGGCGGTGACGGCGAGCGACTCGGTCAGCGACGGCACCAGCGAGACCACCCGCCGCGCCGGGCCCGGACCGAGCCGGACGGGCAGGTCGAGATCGTCCCGCAGGACGGTGGGTTCGGCCATCGGGCCAGCCTACGCCCCGCGCCTGAGCCCGCGCGTGAGCCCGCGGGCGAGCGGACGCGGTCGCGCCGGAGGGGGCCGTGCGCCCGGGGCCGTGCGCCCGGGGCCGTGCGGAGACGGCCCGGCGCGGAACTCCCCGAGATCCGCGGGAACCCGCCGCGCGGACCGGCCGACTACCTGGTCCGGGTCCGCAGGACGGACCCCCAGCACGAGCACCCACCAGGAGAGTTCCCATGCGCCCTCGCACCGCCCGCGCCGTCGCGGCCGTCGTCGCCCTGTTCGCCACGGCCACGGCCTGCGGAAGCACCGGAGGAGGGGGCGGCGGCTCGGACGCGCAGGCGACGGCCAAGGCCGCGCCCGCCGGATCCTTCCCGGTCAAGGTCGCCGATTGCGCGGGCCAGGAGACCACCATCGCCAAGGCCCCCTCGAAGATCGTCACCAGTAACGCTTCCAGCCTGGAGATGCTGCTCCGACTCGGGGCCGGGGACCGCCTGATCGGCACCGGCTTCCCGCCCGGCAAGGGCAGCCTCCCGGCGGACCTCGCCGAGCAGGGCACCAAGGTGCCCGTCCTCGGCGACCGCGTCATCCCCAAGGAGAAGCTCCTCGGCTCCGGCGCCGACCTCTACGTCGACACCTTCGGCGCCATGCCGATGATGGGCGGCGCCACCGGGCCGAGCCCGGAGGAGTTCGCCGCGGCCGGCATCCAGCACGTCTACCTCCTCTCCACCGCCTGCGCCGGCACCCCGAAGGCCGCCAAGGCGCCGCGCACCGACCTCGCCCAGGTCGAGGACGACATCCGCAGGCTCGGCGCCGTCACCGGCACCGCCGCCCGCGCCGAGGAACTCGTCGCCGGCATGGAGAAGCGCGTGGGCGACGTGCGGACCGCCCTCGCCGGAGTGCCGGACGACAAGCGGCCGAGCTACTTCGTCTTCGACTTCGACGCCGGCACCAAGCAGCCCACCGCCGTCTGCGGCCGCCAGGTCGCCAACGCCGTGATCACCCTCGCCGGCGCCCGCAACGTCTTCGCCGACTGCGACGCCGACTTCAAGCCCGGCTCCTGGGAGGACGTGGTCGCCAAGAACCCGGACTGGATCCAGCTGGCCGTCCGCAACCGCGGCAGCGAGGAGGCCACCCGCAAGGCCTACGACGACGCCGAGGCGTTCCTCAAGGGCTTCCCCGCCACCCAGGGCCTGAAGGCCGTCCAGGAAGGACACTTCGTGCGGCTCGGCTCCGAGGTGACCACCATCGCGGGCGTGCGCAACGCCGACGCCGTCCGGCAGATCGCCGCCGCCGTCCACCCGGACCTCGTCAAGAACGGGCAGTAGACCGTGCCTCCGTCCGTCACCGGCGAGGATCCCGGCGCGACCTCCGTCGCTGCCGCTGCCGCCGGCGGCCGCCCGGCCCGCTCCCTGCGGGCCGGGCCGCTGGCCGCCGCCCTCGGCGCCGCGCTCGTCCTCGCCCTCACCGCCGCCGTCTCCCTCGGCGCCGTCGACGTCCCGCCCGGCGAAGTCTGGGCCGTCATCGTCCGCCGACTCACCGGACACGCCCCCGAACCCGGCACCCGCGACCTCATCGTCTGGCAACTACGCGTCCCCCGAGCCCTGTTGGCCGCCGTCGTCGGCGCCGGACTCGGCCTCGTCGGCACCGCCGTCCAGGCCCTCGTCCGCAACCCCCTCGCCGACCCCTACCTCCTCGGCATCTCCTCCGGCGCCTCCCTCGGCGCCGTCGCCACCCTCGTCCTCGGCACCGCCCTCGGGCTCCAGCTCTCCTTCGGCAGCGCCCTCGGCCTCACCGTCTCCCTCGCCGCCTTCGCAGGCGCCCTCGCCGCGTTCTCCCTCGTCTGGCTCCTCGCCCGGCGCGGCGGCGGCTTCTCCCCGCTGCGCCTGGTCCTCGCCGGCATCGGCATCGCCCAGTTCCTCGGCGGCATCACCAGCTACCTCGTCCTCCAGACCAGCGACGAACAGCAGACCAGAGGCGTCCTGTTCTGGCTCATGGGCAGCCTCGGCGGCGCCGTCTGGTCCCAACTCGCCATCCCCGCAGCCGCCGTGGCCCTCGGCCTCGCCCTGCTCCAGGCCCGCGCCCGCGCACTCAACGCGATGCTCATGGGCGACGAGACCGCCGCCGGACTCGGCGTCGACGTCACCCGGCTGCGCCGCGAGATCTTCGTCGTCACCAGCGTCCTCACCGGCGTGCTGGTCGCCGTCTCCGGCGCGATCGGCTTCGTCGGGCTCATGGTGCCGCACGTGTGCCGGCTGCTCGTCGGCGGCGACCACCGGCGCCTGCTGCCGCTGTCCGCCCTCACCGGCGCCCTGCTGCTCGTCGTCGTCGACACCCTCGCCCGCACCGCCCTGGACAACCAGGAACTGCCCATCGGCGTCGTCACCGCCGTCCTCGGCGCCCCCACCCTGCTCTACCTGCTGGACCGACGACTGGAGCGCAATTGAGGATCGCCGTCGAAGACCTGAGCGTCGCCCTCGCCGGACGCACCGTCGTGGCCGGCGTCCACCTCGTTGCCGAGGAGGGCGAGATCGCCGGACTGGTCGGACCCAACGGCAGTGGCAAGTCCAGCCTGCTGCGCACGGTCTACCGCCACCTGCGGCCGAGCGCGGGGCGGATCCTCCTGGACGGACGGGAGTTGGAGGGCATCTCCCCGGCGGAGTCCGCCCGGCACATCGCGGCCCTCCCGCAGGAACGCGGCGGCGACTTCGAACTGACCGTCCGCGAGGTCGTCGCCATGGGCCGCACCCCCTACAAGCGCGCCTTCGCCGCCGACGACGCCGAGGACCACCGCGTCGTCGCCGACGCCCTCGTGCGCGTCGGCATGACGGAGGCCGCCGGCCGCCGGTTCGCCCAGCTGTCCGGTGGCGAACGCCAGCGGGTGCTGCTCGCCCGGGCGCTCGCCCAGCAGCCGGACGTCCTCGTGCTGGACGAGCCGACCAACCACCTGGACGTCCGCCATCAGGTCGAACTCCTCGCCCTGCTACGGGAACAGCGCCGTACCACCCTGGTCGCGCTGCACGACCTCAACGCCGCCGCCTCGGTCTGCGACCGCCTGCACGTCCTGCACCGCGGCGCCCTCGTGGCCTCCGGAGCACCGCGCGACGTGCTCACCTCCGACCTGCTCGCCGAGGTGTTCGGCGTGCGGGCGGCGGTGGTCGAACACCCGCTCACCGGCGACCCGCTGATCGCCTTCGACCACCGCACGCCCGCGTCCTCGGCCGGTGCTCCGGTGGACGCCGACGCGGCGCGGGCTCAGACCGTCTCGTAGTGGCTCGGGCGGCCGTCGCTCTCGACGAGCCGCCCGAGCTCCGCGGCGTCCGCGCTGCGCAGCAACTCCCAGCGGCCGTCGGCCCGGTGGAGCACCGAGGAGTGCCAGGGCGTCGTCCACGCGTCCGCCGCCTCCAGCAGGCGGATGCCGAACTTCGGCGCCCCGGCCCGCTGCGGGTGGATGGACAGCCGGAACGCGTCCGGGTGGTGCTCGGCGATCAGGTCCCCCCAGGCGCGGCTGCGCTGGATCACCCCGTACGCGCGGCGGCGGCACTCGCGCTGGAGGGCCGACTTGGTGCCGGTGAAGCCGACGGTGTCCTCGGCGAGGAACCGGGTGATGCCCCGGTAGAGCCGCAGGGTCTCCTCGTCCGTCAGCACCTGCTCGCGCAACTCCTCGATGCTCGGCGCGTATCGAGCGTGCACACGGGCGCGCTTCTCGTCGAACGGCAGGTCGCCGAGGACGGCCCGCAGGTCGAAGGTGGCCAGGTGCCGCAGGCCCTCGCGCTCTATCATCGCGGCCAGCGCGTCGGAGTACTCGTCGATGTGGTTGTCGGGGACGTGGATGAGGTCGCCGAAGATGTGACCGTCCGAGCAGATCAGGATCCGCGCACCGGGCGCGTGGAGCGCGCCGATCCGCTCGCACAGCGCGTCGAGGAAGGTGAGCGACAGCCGCTCGCCCTCGTCGGGCAGGTGGCCGAGCACCTTCGCCGGGTTCGGCGACTTGCAGGGGAAACCGGGCAGGGTGAACACGATCGGCTCGCCGGCGGCGATGAAGTCCGCGAGCTGCGCCAGCTGGAGCGGGAAGTGGCGCGGCTCTGCGGCGAGTTCGGGGTCGGAGGCGCGGCGGTGCGGCAGGAGCAGGCCGAGGACGCGGGCGGCGAGGTGCTCGGCGGCCCCGTACGTGTGGGTGGATGGCTCGCGGGCGGTGATGGTGCCGACGGGCGGCATGGTGGTCCTCCAACGGGACGTTGTCGTAAGGGCTATGGGTGCGGGTGCGGGCTGCGAGCAGGCGTGGCCGTGTCCTGGCCGGCGGTGCGGTCGCGGGCCAGGGGGTGGTGGTCGCCGCCGGTCAGACGCGCCGGTCGTAGGCGACCGGCAGCTCGTTCACACCACGGGCCAGGACGGCGGGGATCCAGGTCAGGGCGTCCAGGCCGTCGCCGCCCTCGGCCGGACCGGCGGGGCGCAGTCCGGGGAGCCGGGTGAGCAACGTGCCGAGGGCCACCTGGAGTTCGGCACGGGCGAGGGCGGCGCCGGGGCAGTAGTGGATGCCGTGTCCGAAGGCGAGATGGGCGTTCGGGGTGCGGTCGAAGTCGAGCCGGTCGGCGTCCGGGAACTGCTCGCCGTCCCGGTTGGCGGCGCAGAGCGAGACGATGACCGAGTCGCCGGCCGGCACCGCGGTGCCGAACAGGTCGCTGTCCTCGGCGAAGAACCGCCAGGTGGTGAGCTCGAACGCGGCGTCGTGGCGCAGCAGTTCCTCCACCGCGCGGGGGAGCAGGCCGGGGTCGGCGGTGATGCCCTCGGCGAGCCTGACGAGGTGCCCGGGGTGGCGCAGCAGGGTGATCAGCATGGTGGTGATCTGGTTGGTGACCGGTTCCTGCCCGGCGACCAGCAGCTGGAACACGATCGAGTCGAGCTCCTCCGGGCTCAGCTCGCCGGCGTCACGGGCCGCGACGAGCCGGCCGAGCAGGTCGTCCTCGGCCCGGGCGGGGTCGTGGTGGGCGCGCTTGTGCTCGACCACGTCCGCGATGTACGTCTGCAGGCCGCGCAGCCGCGCCTCGTACGCGGGCCGGCCGGGATCGAGCGGGCCGACCGGCTGCACGGCCTTGCCCCAGTCGCGGTCGAAGCGCACGGCCAACTCGGGCGGCAGGCCGATGGTTTCGGCGAGCGCACGGAACGGGTAGTGCGCCGCGAACCCGGCGACCAGATCGGCGCCGCCGGTGGCGGGCAGCTCGTCGACCAGGGCGTCGGCGAGCTCCTGGAGGCGCGGCCGCAGGGCCTCGACCCGGCGGGGCGCGAAGGCGTCGACGACGAGCCGGCGCATCGTCGTGTGCTTGGGCGGGTCCTGGTGGAGCAGGTGCACCTGGAGCTGCGAGTGCTGCGGCTCGGGCATGATCGAGGCGAGCCGGCGCCAGTTCTCGTTGCCCAGGGCGTGGTTCTTGCCCAGCCTGCTGTCGTTGAGGGCGGCGTGTGCGGCCTTGTAGCCGGTGACCAGCCAGGCGTGGATGCCGCTCGGGAACTCCACCCGGTGGACGGGGCCCGCCTCGCGCATCCGCCGGTACAGCGGGTACGGGTCGCGCTTGTACTCCGTCCCGTAGAGCGGTACGGGGGAGGGGAGTCGGGTGCCGTCGCGATCGTCGTCGCCACCGCTGTCGCCACCGTCGTCGGACGGGAGGCCGTAGCCGAACGGGCAGCGGGCCGCCGGGTCCGCTGGGTCCGCGGGGTCCGCGGGGTCCGCGGGGTCCGAAAGGTTTGCCGGTTCTGCCGGGTTCGGCGGGCGGACGGCGGCGGGATCGAAGTCGGTGTCTATGTCGGTCATGTGCGGTGAACCTCCGGTCGTACGGTGTTCCAAGGGGGTGGCGGTCGGCCCGGGCGGCCGTGTCACGCCGTTGCGCGGTGGGCGCGGCGGTGGTGCAGGGCGAGGAGGGCGACGGCGCTCGCGGTGGCCAGGACGGCCAGGGCGATCCCGGCGCGGGTGCCGGTGGTCGCGCGGTCGCCGGCCAGGGTGGCCGCGGTGGCGAGGGCGGGCCCGAGGGCGAAGCCGAGGCTGCGGGCGAGCTGGACGGCGGAGCCCGCGGTGGCGAGCCAGCCGGGCGGCGAGGCGGTCATGACCAGGGCCTGGGTGGGGCCGCCGTTGAGGCCCATGCCCGCGCCGGCGAGGGCGAGGCGCCACGCGATGTCGACGTTGGTCCAGTCGCCGTCCAGGGGGAGCAGCAGGAGCAGACCGAGGGTGGTGACGGCGGCGCCGCTCAGCGCGGTCGGCCGGGCGCCCCAGCAGTCCGCGAGCCGTCCGCCGAAGCGGCCGGCCACCACCATGCCGAGCGGGAAGGCCAGCATGGTGAGTGCGGTGCGGGTGGCGCTCTCGCCCTCCTGGCCGCGCAGGTGCTGGGCGAGCAGGTAGTGGCAGGCGGCGAAGCCCGCGGCGAGGGCGAGGACGGAGGTGTTGACGCCGGTGGTGCCGGCGGCCCGCAGCGTCTCGGCCACCGGTCGGCCGCCGGGGCGGCGCAGCCAGACGGCGACGAGCGGCGCGGCGGGCAGCGCGAGCAGGAGCCACAGCGGGGCCTTCGGTGCGAGGGTGAGCGCGAGCAGGACGGAGGCGATGGCGGAGCCGATCAGGGCGGCGTCGCCGAGCGAACTGCGGTCGGGCGGCGAGAGCCTGCCGGTGCGCGGGGCGTGGCGGAGCACGATCAGCGCGGCGGCGAGGCAGACCGGGAGTTTGACCAGGAACACGGCCCGCCAGCCCACGTGGTCGAGCAGCAGACCGCCGATCACCGGACCGGCGACGGCCCCGAGCGGACCGAGCGTGGCGGGCACGCTCATCGCCCGCCCGCGCAGCTCGGGCCGGACGGCGGTGGCGGCGAGCACCGGCATCAGGACGAACAGCACCGCGCCGAAGGCGCCCTGGGCGAAGCGCGCCGCGATCAGCCAACTCGCCCACGGGGCGAGGGAGGCGAGCGCGCTGCACGCGGCGAAGCAGCCGACCGCCGGCAGGAGGGCCGAGCGCGTGCCCACCTGGTCCAGCCATCGCCCGGCGGGCAACAGCAGGGCGACGAGCGGCAGTTGGTAGCCGAGCGCGGCCCACTGGGCGACTCCGGGGGAGACGTGCAGGCCGGCGGATATGTCGGTGAGCGCGAGGTTCACCACGTTCATGTCGAGCATCGCGACGAACGAGAGCAGCCCGGCGGCGACGACGAGGCTCCACCGGTCCGCCGGACCGTCCGGGTTGCCTGTGCTGTGCCTCAACTTGGCTTCGGGCAGGCCGTGTTGCGCGGCCATGGAGTCCTCCGTTCCCCCGCTGCGTACCGGACGCTGTCGTCGCGGCGGCAGCGTCCGGTACAGCAGTCGGGGGTGGAGGGGACGGGGTTCCCGAACACTTGGAGGAATTTCTCCGAAACCCGCACGAGGGGAGCGGGCGGGCGACGGCGGTGGGCAACTGACAGATGACAGATAACAGATTTCGAAATCTGTTATCTGTCATCTGAAACTTGTCAGCTGTCAGCTGTCGGCTGTCAGTCGCCGGTCCTCATCGGCTGCACGCCGCACGCCGCACGCCGCTCACGGCTCGCGGCCGTCCGCCCCTCGGTCATGGTGCTCAGCACGCCGCCGCGAGCTCCCCGCCGTCGGCCGCCCGGAGGCGGGCTATCAGCTCCTCCCGGGCCCGGGCCACCCGGGACCGGACGGTGCCGACCGGGCAGCCCGCCACTGCGGCGGCCTCGGCGTAGCTCAGGCCGACCACCTGCGTGAGCACGAACGCCTCGCGCCGCTGCGCGGGCACCCGGTCGAGCAGGTCGCCGAGCGCGATCCCGTCCTCGAACCCGGCCGCCGGCCCGGAGCCCTGCCGCTCCGCCGCCTCCTGCCAGTCCGGCAGCGCGGCCAGGCGCGGCCGGGCGGCGGCCGTCCGGTACCGGTCGATCACGGTGCGCCGGGCGATCGACAGCAGCCACGTGCGGGCCGAGGATCGCCCCGCGAACCCGGGCAGGCTGCGCAGCGCCCGCAGGAACGTCTCCTGGGCGAGGTCGTCGGCGGACTGCACGTCGGTCAGGTGGGCGACGAAGCGCCACACGTCCCGCTGGGTGGCGCGGATGAAGGCCTCGACGTCCGGTGCCCGTCCGGCCCGGGCGGTCAGGGCGAGCGCGGTGAGCTGGTCGTCATCCACGGCGGCCTCCGTCGCGCCGTCCGTGGAGCCGCCCGTCGGTCCGGTGAGTCCGGCGGACCCGGCCGCGCCGCCCGTCGAAGCCGTGAGGGACGATGACCATATGAGATGCGCGCAGTTCCGCACCGCCCTGTCCGCCCGCCTCGACGGCGAGGCGGCAGGGCTCCCGGACGGCCGTCTGGACGGTCACGTCGCCCGCTGCGCGGGCTGCCGGGACTGGCTGCAGCAGGCCGAACGGCTGCGCGGCCGGGTGGCGGCGAGCGCGGCCGACGGCCCGTCCGCCGACTGGTCCGCGAGCCTGCTGGCCCGGCTGGAGGAGGACGGGCCGGGCGGCCCGCAGCGTTAGGACGAGGGCGGCAGCCGGAGCCGGTGCGCCGTCGTAGTCAGGCATGAAGGGTCCTGAGAGAAGGGCTGGGAGCGGCACCGCCTTGAGCGGCACCGCAGGTGTCCGTGGGCCGTCTGCGCCGCACGCCGTACCCAGGGGGAGCGGCGGCAGGCGCGGGCCCGGGCCCTGGCGGCACGGCGGCGCAGCGCGCTCGGCCGGACGGCAGGGCGACCTGCCCGTCGGAGTGCCCCCGGTGGCAGTGGCCGACCGGGTGGAGCGAGTGGAACGCGGGGAGACGGGCGCGTCAGCAGGCGAGGGCGAGCGCGGGTGGCCCGCGCCGCACGACGGCGTGCGTGAGCAGCACCTGTCGCGGCTGCCGCGTCCGCCGGGCGGCGCGCCGGGGCGGGGCCGGCGGGCGGACGCCGAAGGGCCGCGCGAAGAGGGTCAGCAGCGGAACGAGCAGCGCGCCCGCGACGACGGCGCCGAGCGCGCCGAGCAGCTCGAAGATCCGCACCAGCGCGGCGTCACCGCGCCAGAGCAGCAGGGCGCAGGCCAGCGCGGCCAGCACGTGGGCGGCGACCATCCCCACGGACATCCCGTGGGCCATGCCGTGCGCCATCCCGTGGGTGGCCGCGGCCTGCCCGGAGGCGTCGGCCATGCTGTGCGCCGGGGACGTCCCCGTCATGCCCGGCACCCCTGACATGCCCGGCATCCCCGGCATGCCGCTCATTCCATCCATCCCGGCCATGCCGGTCACGTCCATGCCCGTGCCGTCGCCGAGACCGGCTCCCGAGCCCGCGGCGGAACCCGCGCCGTGCCGCAGTCCGGCCACGGCGTGCAGCCCGGAGGCCGGTGGTGCGTCCGGGTCGAGTCCGGCCATCCTGGCCAGGTCCGCGGGAGACGGTCCGCCCGGTACCCGGCCGGGGTTGCAGAGCAGCAGGGCGGCCCAGTCCGTGCCGGTCAGCCGGCCGAGTCCGCCGCCCGTCGGCGCGAGCGCTCCGGCGCGCTCGAACAGCAGGTGCAGCGCGGTCTGCGCCGCGACCATCCAGGCGCTGATCACCCCGAGCCCGCGCCGCTTCCCGGCGAGCAGCCAGGTCACACCGAGGACCGCGCCGGACGCGCCGGCCAGGACCGACGGCGACACCCCGGCCCCGCCCATGGCGACGTGCGCCGCGGCGGCCAGCGCCACGCACAGCGTGGCGAAGACCACGGCGCGCAGCGAGCGGATCCGGTCGGTCATCACGATGGCACTCATCGTCGCACCCGCCGGCCCGCGCCCGTACCGCACCCTCCGGTATTGGCCGGTTCCGCCGCGTGAGACCATGCCCGGCCGCGTCGCCGGAGGCCGTCTCCTCACCGGACGTGCCCGGCCCGGGCCACCCGGCCGTGACCGCCCCGCCCCGCCCCGCCCCGGCCCGCCCGGCCGCGCCCGGCCGAGAGCCGACCAGCCCGACCGGCCGACGAGCCGACGATGCGAACAGCTGCTCGTACGACCATCGAGGTGATTTGACATCTCCCACCCCCTGGTCACTAAATGTGCACAACCCCGTACGATGCGCACACGCCGGCGCCGGAGCCCGGCACCAGTGTCGGCACAGCGGACCACCAGGAGGCACGGCCATGGACACCACGACCGGCCGGCCGGCCTCGGCCGGAGCCCGCCCCGGCGCTACCTCCCGCTCCGGCTCAAGCCCCGCGTCCGGCGGCGCCCCGGACCTGGCCGATCCGGGCTTCTGGCGGCTCCCCGCCCCCGCCCGCGCCGCCGCCTTCGCCGAACTGCGCCGCCGCCCCACCCCCCTCTACGTCGGCGACCGCGCCGGCGGCCGCGGCTACCACGCCCTGGTCCGCCACGCCGACGTCGTCGAGGCCAGCCGCACCCCCGCCGTCTTCCGCAGCGCCCCCGGCGTCACCACCCCCGAACCGCCCCGCTGGGTCCGGGCCCTGTTCGGCGACTCGATGGTCAACCTGGACGACCCCCGCCACGCCCAGCTGCGCCGCGTCATCTCCCGCGCCTTCACCCCCCGCCTCCTCTCCGGAGCCGAGGACGACATCCGCCGCGTCGCCACCCGCCTCGTCGACGTCGTCGAACGCGACCGCCCCGAGGACTTCGTCACCGCCGTCGCCGCCGAACTCCCCTTCCAGGTGATCTGCAATCTGATGGGCATCCCCGAGCGGCCCCGCCGCGCCATCCTCGACCAGGTCAACCACGCCTCCGAACACACCGGCGTCGCCCGGCCGCTGCGCCGCCGCCTGCGGGTGCCCGGCCGCGGGCTGGCGGCGCTCGCCCGGATGCAACTCATGGTCGCGGCGATCGGGCGCCGGCGCCGCAGCGCACCCGCCGACGACCTGATCACCGCCCTCGTCACCGCCGACGTCGACGGACGCCGGCTCACCGGCCGCGAGCTCGGCGCCTTCTTCTCCCTGCTGCTCGTCGCCGGCGTCGAGACCACCCGCAACGCGCTCGCCCACGGTCTCCACCTGCTCACCGCCCACCCCGACCAGCGCGCCCTGCTCCTCGACGACCTGGACGGGCGGCTCGGCGGCGCGGTCGACGAGATGGTCCGGCACGCCACCCCGATCATCCAGTTCCGCCGCACCCTGGCTGTCGACCACGAGCTCGGCGGCCCCGGCGGACCACTCCTGCGGGCCGGCGAGAAGGCCGTCCTCTTCTTCGGCTCGGCCAACCGCGACGAGACGGTCTTCGCCGACCCGGACGCCTTCGACATCATGCGCACCCCCAACCCCCACCTGGGCTTCGGCGGCGGCGGTCCGCACTACTGCCTCGGGGCGCACCTGGCCCGGCAGGAGATGAAGGTGCTGTTCCGCGAACTGTTCACCCGCCTGCCCGGACTCCGGTCGGTCGGCGGGCCCGACCTCGTCCCGTCCAACTTCGACAACCGCGTGCGGTCGCTGCGCTTCACCTTCTGAGCCCCGTACGTTCCGAGCCCTGCACGTTCCGAGCCCTGCACGTTCCGAGCCCCGTACGTTCCGAGCTCTGCACCTTCCGAGTTCTGCACGTTCCGAGCCCCGTACGTTCCGAGCTCTGCACCTTCCGAGTTCTGCACGTTCCGAGCCCTGTGCTTCCGGCCGTCACGTGAAGCCCGCGAACGCCTACCCGGCCGACGGTTCCCACACCGCGTTGTCGTGCGCGAACAGCACCCGGCGCGGCCCGAACGACGCCAGCCGGTCCAGCCACCGCGGGTGGTCGGGCAGCGGCTGCGCCACGCCGTCGAGCGCCGCGCGCCGGGCGAGCACCGCCGACCCGTAGCCGGCCGCGAAGTCGTACGCCTGGCCCGCCAGGACGATTGCGCCGTCCCTGCGTTCGACGACGAGCGACTGGTGCCCCGCCGTGTGCCCGGGTGTCGGCACGACCCGCACTCCCGGCCAGACCTCCGCCTCGCCGTCCAGCACGCGGTAGTCCGCGCCCGGGAAGTCGACGAGCGCGTCGATCGTGTAGTCGCCCTCGCGGGCCGCCGCGAGCTCCTCAGCCTGGACGAGCACCGGCGTGCCGGCCAGCAGCGGGTTGCCCCCGCAGTGGTCGAAGTGGAGGTGGCAGTTGACCACCAGGTCGAGGTCGCCGAGCGCGACACCGGCCGTCGCGAGCGCCTCCGGCAGCGGGCGGCGGACCGGGCGGTAATGGGCCTCGGTCTCCGGATCGCCGCCGCCGATGCCGGTGTCGAAGAGCAGCAGTCCCTCGGGACGCCGCACCAGGTAGGCGAGCACCGGCTCGACGCGCGGCTGCGGCTCGCCCGCCTCGGCGGCGGGCCGGACGAAGTAGCCCAGGTCGAGACGGCGGATCGCGTGCATTCAGGCCCCCCGGAGGCGTTCGTGCGCCGCACCGGCGCCCGGTCCGCACCCTACCCGTTGGCTGTGCGCGTTCAATCCGTCGATCGGCAGGCTCAGGCGGGCACGTCGGCGAGGTGGGGTGGCGGCCGTCACGGCGGACGTCCGGGAAGCGGAGCACAATGCGGCACATGACAGAGCGTCCGACGCCCCCGGCCGAGCAGATCCCCGCCGTCCAGACGACCCACGGGCCGACTCCCGCCGGGCCGGCGCCCCTCGGGCAGAACCCGCCGGCCCAGGCACCCGCCGACGCCGACGGCCCCACCGCGCACGCCTGGGCGGCCCTCGGCGGCTCCGCCGACCTCCTGGACCGGGTCGCCTTCCACGGCCCCGACACCGTCCTGCCCTCCGGCCTGCCCGTGCGCCGCCTCGCCCGGGCCACCGTCGCCGCCTGCTCCCTCGCCGCCGCCGAACTCGCCGCCCACCGCGCCGGCGGCCCCGTCCCCGCCGTCCGGATCGACCAGGGCGCCGTCGCCACCGCCTTCGTCAGCGAACGCCACCTGACCGTCGACGGCCGCGCACCCGTCAGCTTCGCCCCGCACTCCGGCTTCTGGCGCACCGCCGACGGCTGGATCCGCACCCACGCCAACTACCCGCACCACCGCACCCGGCTGCTCACCGCCCTCGGCCTGCCCGGCGACGCCGGACCCGAACAGCTCGCGGCGGTGCTGAGCGAACAGCCCGCCGGACTCGTCCAGGAGCGCGCGTACGAGGCGGGGGCGCTCGCGGTGGCCGTCGTACCGGTGGGCGACACCGTTCACCCCCTGGTCGAGACCCGCATCGTGACCCCGAACGGCCCGGCGCCCGCCGCACCCCGCCCGCTCGGCCCCGCCCCTCTGCCCGCCGCCGGCATCCGCGTCCTCGACCTCACCCGCGTCATCGCCGGCCCGGTCGCGACCCGCACCCTCGCCCTCCTCGGCGCCGACGTGCTGCGCATCGACTCCCCCCACCTCCCCGAGGCCGACGACGCCCACGCCGACACCGGCTTCGGCAAGGGCTCCGTCCTCCTCGACCTCGCCGACCCGGCCGACCGCGCCACCTTCGAGGAACTCCTCGCCACCGCCGACGCCGTCATCTCCGGCTACCGCCCCGGTGCCCTGGACGCCCACGGCCTCGCCCCCGACGCCCTCCTCGACCGCCACCCCGGCCTGATCGTCGCCCAGCTGTGCGCCTGGGGCTGGACCGGGCCCTGGGCCGGCCGCCGCGGCTTCGACAGCCTCGTCCAGGCCGGCGTCGGCATCGCCGCCCACGAAGCCGCCCACGAGGGCCACCTCGACGGCCACTCCGTCGGCCACCCCGTCGGTCACCCCGGGGTGCTCCCCGCCCAGGCACTCGACCACGGCACCGGCTACCTCATCGCCGCCGCCGTCCTGCGCGCCCTCACCGAGCAGCGCACCGGCCGCCCCGGCGGACGCCACCTCCGCTTCTCCCTCGCCGGCACCGCGTCCTGGCTCCTCCACGACATCCCGCGCTCCGAAGACCGCACCGGCCCCGACGGTCCGTCGGACGCCGCCCCCTACGACCCGGCGCCGTACCTCGCCGAGACCGACTCCGCCTACGGACGCCTGCGCCACGCCCTCCCGCCCGTGGCCTACGACGGTGCGCCCACCAACTGGTCCCGCCCGCCCGGCCGCTGGGGAACCGACCGGCCCACCTGGCTCTGACGCTGTCACAGCCGTCTGGCAGCATCGCCCCATGACCGCACACGCCACCGACTTCACCTGGTTCGCCGAGCGCCACCCCGTGCTCGGCGAGGCCTACTGCCTCACGTACGTCCAGGGCATCGGCGCCGACGAACTGCTGCGCCGCTTCGACGCCGCCCCGGGCGGCGAGGTCACCGGCCTGGAGGCGGTCGTTGCCGCGTGGGAGACCTTCGACGACGGTGAGGACGGGACGGACGACGAGGACCTGTTCGACGACGACGAGGACGACGAGGCCGACGACGAGGACGACGACGAGGTGGCCGAGGGCCCGTCCGACGATGACGACGACGAGAACGCCGACCGCCTCTTCGTCGCCGTCACCGAACTCGACGGCTGGGCCCTCGCCGTCGAGCCCTACGGCTACCTCGGCAGCCTCTGGGACATCCTGCCCCGCCTCGCCGACGGCACCCGCGCCGTCTCGCACTTCCGCAACGTCAACGCGGTCGACGCCTTCAACTGGTGGGAGGGCCCCACCTGCCGACTCCACTTCGAACCGCTCTTCCCCGACCAGCGGCACGGCACCGACGCCGACGCCGACGGCATGCAGGACCTGCTCACGGCCTGCGGCTTCCGCCTCGACGACAAGAACACCGAGCTCAACACCGAGTCCGCCTTCGCCCTCGCCGAGCGGCTGACGGACGTCCGGATCGGCGCCGGCCGCCTGGAGACGGCGACCTTCCGGATCGGATACGCGCCCAGGCCGTGACGCGCGCCCGGCCCGCATGGGACAGCCGCACGCCCGAGCCCGCTCGGCTACGCGCCCGAGCCCGCTCGGGCTATACGCCGGACGGGATCCGCTTCGCCCGGCCGCGCATCTGGAGCGCCGTCACGATCTCGATCAGGCCGAGGATCAGCAGCCAGCAGCCCGCCAGGACCGTCAGCGCGGCGATCGAACCGACCGGCCACACCATCAGCAGCACACCGGCCAGCGTGTTCGCCACGCCCGCGAAACCCTGCCAGCTGCGCGCGGGCATGTACGGGTCCGAGAACGCGGCCGCGAGCTGGGTGATGCCCCGGAACAGCCACCCGATGCCGATCCAGAGCGCGAGCAGCAGCAGCGACTGCGCCGCGCTGCGGAAACAGAGCAGGCCCAGCAGCACGCAGATCGCGCCGCTGATGAACGCCAGCACCCGCAGCGCGGTGGTGGCGTGGGTGCCGAACGCCGCGACCAGCTGGACGATCCCGATGACCAGCAGGTAGAGGCCGAAGAGCACGCCCACCACCAGCAGGGTCTCGCGCGGCCAGGCGAAGACGACGATGCCGAGGCCGAGCGAGGCCAGACCGGCGAGCAGCAGGACCTGCCAGGCGGCCTTGGCGAGCAGCCCGAGCGGGCCCTGCACCTCGGTGCCGTCGGGGGTGATGATCGGGGGGACCACGGTGGTGCCTCCTCGGGCCGGGGCGAGCCGGGAACGGGTACGGAACGCGTCGGAAGCGGACGGGGGACGACACCCACCCTCGACGCACCGGCCGCGAACCGCCCGTGCGGTACCGCCGTTCGGGGGTCCCGCGGTTCCCGGAACGACACCTTCCGAACACCTGGCGTGGATATCATCCGTCGGTATGACTTCTGAAGGGTGGGGGACCCCTCCGGTCGAGCCGATCAGCCAGCACTTCGTCGTCCGCGGCGGGAACGCGCTGGCCCACCGGCTGGTCCTGGAACTCGTCGAGCACTACGAGGTCCCGGTCGTCGTCCTGGTCGCGGACCGCGACCACGACCACGCGCCGCAGATCGAGCAGCTGACCGGCGTCTCGGCCGTGGTCGAGTACAGCAGCATCACCGACGAGGCACTGCGCGCGGTGTCCATCGGGACCGCGCGCGGCCTCGCCCTCGTCGAGGGCGACGACCAGGAGAACATCCACGCGGCGCTCAGCGCCCAGGGCCGCAACCCGAACATCCGGATCGTCCTGCGGATGTTCAACCAGCGCCTCGGGGAGAACATCGAACGCCTCCTCAGGAACGGTGCCGCGCTCTCGGGCTCCGCCACCGCGGCACCGGCGTTCGCGGCGGCGGCGCTGGGCCGGCCCAACTCGGTCGCGGTCGGCGGACGCTTCCTGCACATCGCCTTCGACGAGGCGATCACCTCCGACCGGCTCTGCATCGTCGCCGACCGCATCGACCGCCAGGACGTCAGCAGGATCCGGCTGATGCCCGAACAGGAGGGCGGCTCGGCCGAGTTCGTCCGGCTCGCGAGCGAGTTCGGGGACGACGGTCCGGTGCGCGTCGGCGGCGCCGAGGTCCCCGCCCCGCGCCGCCCGGCCGAAGCCGCCGAGCCTGCCGAGCCCGCCGGGGCTGCCGGGGCTGCCGGGGCGGCCGAGTTAGCCGAGTCAGCCGGGGCGGCCGCGCAGGAGGAAGCGACCGGAGCGGTGTCCACGGCCGTCGACGACGAGGGCGGGATCGCCGCCCTCCAGGCGCTGCCGGTCGAACCGCGCGAACCGATCAGCTGGGCACGGCGGTTGCGCTGGCGGCTGCTCGACACCGCCCGCTACTTCACCAGCGCCCGGATGCGGCTGGTGCTGCTCATCGCGCTCGCCGCCGTGCTGATGGCCTTCTCCGTCCTCTGGTACCTGAGCCGGGACTTCGGCTGGACCGTCTACATCTCGCTGCTCGACCTCGCCGGCGCGGCCCAGCCGGACCAGCCCGCCGACATCGCCGCCGGGACGGGGACGGGCGGCCTGTGGCAGCGGGTCGCACAGGTGGTGATCACGCTGTGCGGCATCACGTTCGCGCCGGTCGCCACCGCCATCGTGGTCGAGGCGCTCGCCTCCGGGCGGCGCGGCCAGCCCCGCAACCCGAGCGCCGGCACCCGGGAGCACGTGATCGTCGTCGGCCTCGGCAACGTCGGCACCCGCGTCGCGAGCCAGCTCCACGAACTGGGCGTGCCGGTGGTGTGCATGGAGCGCGACCCGCAGGCGCGCGGCATCGCCGCCGTCCGGGCGCTCGGCATCCCGGTCGTCCTCGGGGACGGCCCGTTCGAGGAGCAGCTGCGCCGGGCCCGGCTGAAGTACAGCCGGGCGGTGGTCGCGGTCAGCGGTGACGACGCGACCAACCTGGAGGCGGCGCTGGAGGCGCGCCACGGCAATCCCGAAGTACGGGTGGTGGTGCGGCTGTTCGACGACGACTTCGCCGGGCACTTCTACGCGACGCTGGACAACGCGGCGTCCCGGTCCGTCTCCTACCTGGCGGCGCCCGCGTTCGCCGCTGCCCTGATGGGACGTGAGGTGCTGGGCACCCTCTCGGTGTTCCGGCACGTGCTGCTGATCGCGGAGCTGACGGTTGAGGACGGCAGCGGGCTGATCGGCATGAACCGGCACGACCTGGAGGACCCGGGCGGCGTCCGGGTGATCGCCGCCCGGGTCGCCCGCAGTCCGCACCTGCAGTGGAACTACGCCGACCGCACCCGCCGCCTCGGCCCGGGCGACCAGATCGTCGTCGCCGCGACCCGCAGCGGGTTCGCCCGGCTCAACACGGTGCTGGCGGAGGAGGGCTGACGGGAGTCGGCGAACAGATAACAGATTTCATCATCTGTTATCTGTTCGCCGTCATCTGTCACTCGTCATCTGTCACCCGTCAGGCGTTTGCCGTCCTACCCCGGGTGTGCGGTCCGTGCTCAGCGGTTGATGAACGCGGCCGGCCGCTTCTCGGCGAAGGCGTTCATGCCCTCCTTCTGGTCCGCGGTCGCGAACGCGGCGTGGAACAGGCGCCGCTCGAAACGGACGCCCTCCGCCAGCGTGGTCTCGAAGGCGCGGTTGACGCTCTCCTTCATCATGATCGCGGCCGGGGCGGACATCGCCGCGACGGTCTCGGCCGTGGCCAGCGCCTCGGCCAGCAGCTGGTCGGCCGGGACGATCCGGGAGACCAGGCCGGCGCGCTCGGCCTCCTCGGCGCCCATCATCCGCCCGGTCAGGCACAGCTCCATCGCCTTCGCCTTGCCGACCGCCCGGGTCAGCCGCTGCGAGCCGCCGATGCCGGGGATGACGCCGAGCTTGATCTCCGGCTGCCCGAACTTCGCGGTGTCGGCGGCCAGCAGGATGTCGCACAGCATGGCCAGCTCGCAGCCGCCGCCGAGCGCGAAGCCCGCCACCGCCGCGACGACCGGCTTGCGCAGCTGGCCGAGCCGGTCCCACGGGCCCAGCCAGTCGTCCAGGTAGACGTCCGGGAACTGGTTGCCCTGCATCTCCTTGATGTCGGCGCCCGCCGCGAAGGCCTTCTCCGACCCGGTGATCACCAGACAGCCGATCTCCGGGTCCCGGTCGAACCGCGTCGCGGCCTCGACGACCTCGTTCATCAGCTGCGTGTTCAGCGCGTTGAGCGCCTTCGGACGGTTGAGCGTGATCAGCCCCACCCGGCCCTTGCGCTCGACCAGGATCGTCTCGTAGGTCTCGGTCTCGGTCATCGCCGTCGACTCCCATTCCGCTGCTCGGCGCCGCACGGGCGCGCCCTGACCACCCAACGATCTACGAAGCGCCCCGCCTCGCGCCAGTCTTGGCATGCGAGACAGTCGTCACGGGTCCAGCCCGCGGCCGAGCGGTGGGCGGAGGGCGCGCGGGTCAGGCCAGGCCGAGCTCGTCGCCCTCGCGCGGGGCGAAGTGGCGGGCCACGTCGGCCTCCGTCACCTCGGCGAGCGTGGCGGGGGACCAGCGCGGGTTGCGGTCCTTGTCGATCACCTGGGCGCGGATGCCCTCGACCAGGTCGTGACTGTCCAGCGCCGCACAGGAGATGCGGTACTCCTGGTCGAGCACCGCCTCCAGCGTCGGCAGCGGCCGGGCCCGGCGCAGTGCGGCGAGGGTGGTCTTGACGGCGGTCGGCGAGTTGGCGAGGACCAGTTCGGCGGCCTCCTTCGCCTCGGGCACCCCGGAGTCGAGGAGGCGTTCGACGATCTCCTCGGCCGTGTCGGCGGCGTAGCAGGCGTCGATCCACTCGCGCTGGGCCGCGAGGGCGGAGGGCGGCGCCGGTTCGGCGGCGGCGACGACCACGGCGGTCACGGCGTCCGCGTCCGGGGCGTCCGCGAGGGCGGAGAGCAGGGCCGGGATCTTCGCGGACGGGACGAAGTGGTCCGCGAAGCCGCACAGGAGGGCGTCCCCGGGGCCCATCGACGCGGAGGTGAGGCCGAGATGGGTGCCCAAGTCGCCCGGGGCGTGGGCCAGCAGGCGACTTCCGCCGACATCCGGCACGAGGCCGATCCGGGTCTCGGGCATGGCGATGACGGAGCGCTCGGTGACGATGCGGACCGAGCCGTGGGCGGAGAGGCCGACGCCGCCGCCCATCGTGATGCCGTCCATGACCGCGACGTACGGCTTGGGGCAGCGGGCGATGAGGGCGTTGAGCCGGTACTCGTCGCGGAAGAACGCCCGGGCGCCGGCGCCGCCCGCCTTGGCGTCGTCGTGCATGGCCCGGATGTCGGCGCCGGCGCAGAGGCCGCGTTCGCCGGCTCCGGTCAGGACGATGGTGCGCACGGTGTCGTCCGCGGTCCAGGCGTCCACCGCCTCCCGGACGGCGGTGATCATGCCGTGGGTGAGGGAGTTGAGCGCCCTCGGCCGGTTCAGCACGATCCGCCCGGCCCAGCCGTCCTGGAAGTCCTGCACCTCGCCGCTCATCGGGCCCGCTCCCGTTCGTCGGTGTCGAAGATCCCCGTCCCTGTCGCCCACCGTACTAGGCCGAACGGGCAACAGATGACAGCTGACAGAAAACGAAATCTGTCAGCTGTCATCTGTCATCTGTTCGCCGTCACGCGCCGGTCGTACGACTCGACTACGACCCGACTACGACCCGACTACGACCCGGCTAAGGCTGGACCCGCCCCGTCACCTCGCCGAAGCCGACGACCGTCCCGTCCGGGCCCGGAGCCGTCGCGGTGATCGTCACCTCGTCGCCGTCCTCCAGGAACGTCCGCGTCGTGCCGTCCGCCAGCTTCAGCGGCTCCTCCCCGTTCCAGGTCAGCTCGATCAGCGCACCCCGGGTGTCCGGCTCCGGCCCGCTGACCGTCCCCGACGCGAACAGGTCGCCGGTGCGCAGCGACGCGCCGTTGACCGTCATGTGGGTGAGCTGCTGCTGCGCCGTCCAGTACATCGACGCGAACGGCGGCCGGGAGACGAGGTGCCCGTTCAGCCGGACCTCCATCGCCAGGTCCAGGCCCCACGGCTCGCCGCCGCGGTCGTCCAGGTACGGCAGCGGCTCGACGTCGCGCTCCGGCGGGCTGACCCGGGCGTGCTGGAGGGCGTCCAGCGGGACGATCCACGGCGAGACCGAGGTCGTGAAGGACTTGCCGAGGAACGGGCCGAGCGGCACGTACTCCCAGGCCTGGATGTCGCGCGCGGACCAGTCGTTGACCAGGCACACGCCGAACACGTGGTCGCGGAAGTCGTCCAGGGCGACCGGCCGCCCGAGCGTGGACGGCGCGCCGACGACGAAGCCGACCTCGGCCTCGATGTCGAGCCGGCGGGTCGGCCCGAAGGACGGCACCGCGTCGGCCGGCGCCTTGCGCTGCCCGTGCGGGCGCACGACCGGGGTGCCGGACACGACGACCGTCCCCGCCCGCCCGTGGTAACCGATCGGCAGGTGCTTCCAGTTGGGGGTGAGCGGCTCCGAGCCCGGGCGGAAGATCCGGCCCAGGTTGGTGGCGTGGTGCTCGCTGGCGTAGAAGTCGACGTAGTCCGCGACCTCGAACGGCAGGTGCAGCTCGACCTCGCCCGCCGGCAGCAGCGCCGGCGTCAGCGCCTCGCGGTAGGACTCGTCCGTCAGCCACAGCGTGAGGTCGGCCCGCACCTGCGTCCAGGCCGAACGCCCGGCGGCCATCAGGGGGTTGAGCGAGTCCGCGGCCAGCAGCACCGACGGCGACCCGGCGGCACGGGCGGCGGCCCCGGCGTCGAGCACGAAGTCCCCGACGCGCACGCCGATCCGGCGCCGCCCGGGCTGGTCGGCGGCGGTGAAGACGCCGTACGGCAGGTTGTGCACGCCGAACGGCGAGTCCTGGGCGCTGGCGAGCCAGCTGCGGGGGGTGCTCAACGGTCCTCCTGGGCGAGTGGGCTGGGCGACAGCAGGCCGAGCGCGGCCAGGTCGTCCAGGGGTTCGGCGATGCTGCAGGTGCCGAACGCGGTGAACGAGTTGCGGATCACCGTAACCTGGTGCGCGCTCAGGACGCGGACTGCCTTGGCCAGCACGTGGCCGTCGCGTTCCGCCAGCACCTCGGCGGCCGCGGCGCGGTCCGTCTCCTGCGCGGCCAGCAGCACGTTGAGGAAGCCGTGGTGCTCGAAGCCGGTCACCGGATCGGTGTGCCGGACGGCGTTGTGCAGCCCCGCCGTGCACTTGTACGGCAGGCCTCGCCGCGCGCAGCCGGTGAGGAACGCGGCCAGCTCGTCCTCGCCCGGGAAGGCCTGCGCGACGACCCCGCCGGTGCGGAACTTCGCCCGGTAGGCGCTGTCCACCAGGGCGTCCAGCGTCTCGTCCAGTCCGTCCCCGTGCAGGAGTTCGCGCGGCAGTTCGACGGCGGCGGGCACGTCCGGCGGCAGCAGCCGGTCCAGCTCGGCCACCGCCTCGTGCGCGTCCCGGGTCGCGAGCTCGACGCCCGCGACCTCGAACGGCCCGGCGGCGGCGAGAGCCGGCCCGAGCTCGGCACTGCCCCCCGGCAGCACCAGCCCGACCCTCAGCGGCCCGGTGCCCTCCACCGCCGCGGCCAGCTCGCCCAGCCGGCCCGCCCCGCACAGGAAGGGGCCGACCGCGTCGGCGTACCAGGCCGTGCGGTGGGCGCGGTGCGCGGGCACCGCCTCGGCGACCGGCAGGTTCCCCGGCGGGAACACCGCCGCGTCGTCGAAGAGTCCGCGGAACAGGTCCGGGATCGCGGAGCCGCCGGCGCTCATCGCCCGGGCCCCCGGCCCGACCACGTCCACGCGTAGTTCGCGTCCTCGCTGGCCCGGCCGCCCTCGCCCAGCTCCAGCGGGCGGAACGTGTCCACCATGACCGCGAGCTCGTCGAAGAACTCCGCGCCGATGCTGCGCTCGTACGCGCCCGGCTGCGGGCCGTGGGTGTGCCCGCCCGGGTGCAGCGAGATCGAACCCTGGCCGATGCCCGAGCCCTTGCGGGCCGCGTAGTCGCCGCCGCAGTAGAACATGACCTCGTCGCTGTCCACGTTCGCGTGGTAGTACGGCACCGGGATCGACAGCGGGTGGTAATCCACCTTGCGCGGAACGAAGTTGCAGATCACGAAGTTGTTGCCCTCGAACACCTGGTGGGCCGGCGGCGGCTGGTGGATCCGCCCGGTGATCGGCTCGAAGTCCCGGATGTTGAAGACGTACGGGTACAGGCAGCCGTCCCAGCCCACCACGTCGAAGGGGTGGTGCGGCACGGTGTAGCGGGTGCCCGAAATGCCGTTCGGTCCACGGTGCTTGACCAGCACGTCGACGTCCCCGGGGGTGTCGACGACGAGCGGCCCGACGGGCCCGCGGAAGTCCCGCTCGCAGTACGGCGCGTGCTCCAGCAGCTGCCCGTACTTGGAGAGGTAGCGCTTCACCGGCGTGATGTGGCTGTTCGCCTCGATGCAGTACGCCCGCAGCGGCTCGTCCCCGGAGGGCACCCAGCGGTGCGTGGTCGCCCGCGGGATGATGACGTAGTCGCCCGGGCCGACCTCCAGCGCGCCGAAGACCGTCTCCACCGTGCCGGAGCCGGACTCCACGTACACGCACTCGTCGCCGAGCCCGTTGCGGTACAGCTCGCTCGGCGCCCCGGCCGCGACGTAGGAGATCCGCACGTCGCCGTTGCCGAGGACCAGCCGGCGGCCGCCCACCACGTCCGCGGCCTTCCACTCCTGGCCGGCGAACAGCTCGTGGAGCTTCAGGTGGCGGGGGAGCAGGGGATGGTTGGGCACCGTGGACTGGTCCGGAAGCTCCCACGGCACCGCGTTCACCACGGCGGACGGGATGCCGCGGTGGTAGAGCAGCGAGGAATCGGAGGAGAACCCCTCCTCGCCCATCAACTCCTCGTAGTACAGCCCGCCTTCGGGTGTGCGGTGCTGCGTGTGCCGCTTGGGCGGGATGCTGCCCAGCTGCCGGTAGTACGCCATCTCCCTGCTCCTCCTCGACCGTGCTCAGCCGCTCGTGCTCACGGTACGTCGACCGCGTTCACGGTACGTCGACCGTGTTCAGAGTTCCGCGACCCTCACAGGTTGCCGCGGGCCTCCTGCTCGCGCTCGATGGACTCGAACAGCGCCTTGAAGTTGCCCTTGCCGAAGCCGAGCGAACCGTGGCGCTCGATGAACTCGTAGAACACGGTGGGGCGGTCGCCGATCGGCTTGGTGAAGATCTGCAGCAGGTAGCCGTCCTCGTCGCGGTCGACCAGGATGCCGCGCTTCTTCAGCTCCTCGATCGGCACGCGCACCTTGCCGATCCGGGCGCGCAGCTCCGGGTCGTCGTAGTACGCGTCCGGGGTGTTGAGGAACTCGACGCCGCGCGCCCGCAGGATGTCGACCGTGGTGAGGATGTCGTTGGTGGCGAGCGCCATGTGCTGGCAGCCCGGACCGGTGTAGAACTCCAGGTACTCGTCGATCTGCGACTTCTTCTTGGCGATCGCCGGCTCGTTCAGCGGGAACTTCACCCGGTGGTTGCCGCTCGCGACGACCTTCGACATCAGCGCGGAGTAGTCGGTGGCGATGTCGTCGCCGACGAACTCGGCCATGTTCACGAAGCCCATGACCCGGTTGTAGAACGAGACCCACTCGTCCATCTTGCCGAGCTCGACGTTGCCGACCGCGTGGTCCAGCGCCTGGAACAGCCGCTTCGGCGAGCCCTCCGGGTGCTTGACCCTGCTCTCCGCGACGACGTAGCCCGGCAGGTACGGGCCGTGGTAGCGGGAGCGGTCGATCAGGGTGTGCCGGGTCTCGCCGTAGGTCGCGATCGCGGCGCGGCGCACGGTGCCGTTCTCGTCCGAGACGTCGTTCGGCTCCTCCAGCACGGTGGCGCCGGTCGCGCGGGCGTGCTCGATGCACTTGTCGACGTCCGGCACCTCCAGCGCCAGGTCGACGACGCCGTCGCCGTGGCGGCGGTGGTGGTCCAGCAGCGGGCTGTCCGGCTGGACGCCGCCCTTGATCACGAAGCGGCACGAGCCGGAGCGGAGCACGAAGGCCTTGCGGTCGCGGCGACCGGTCTCCGGGCCGGAGTAGGCGACCAGCTCCATGCCGAACACGGCCTGGTAGAACTGCGCCGTCTGGGTGGCGTTGCCGACCACGAACACGACCGCGTCCTGGGCGGTCACGGGGAACGGGTCGGTGGCCGGGTCGTGCTCGACGAGGCCGACGAGGCGGCGCAGCTGGTCGGCGTCGAGACCGGCCTCGCGCTCCTCGGGGGTCAGCTCAAGGGCGTGGGACTGCGGGGTCATCGGTCTTCCTCCACTTTGGGCCTCGGCTCTGAGGCGTCCGCTTGAGGCGGCCGCGCCGCTGATGGGGGTGGGCGGTGCGGCTGAGCGGAGAGCTTGCTCCTGTCCGGGTGGTTGGGCAACAGGTCGGTTTTTCACTGTTCAATGTGTACAAGCTGATCAGGAAATCCCGCGTTCGGCTGCGCAATATGCGCTGCTGATCGGGGTCGATTCACGAACTCTGCGTAACCGGTTCGAAGGGGTCGCCCGGTGCTCCGAGGTGGTGCCGGAACCAGTCCCCGGCCAGCTCGGCGACCTGGTCCAACGCGCCCGGCTCCTCGAACAGGTGGCCCGCTCGGGGGACCACCGCGAGTTCACTCTCGCAGCGCAGCCGGGCCCGCGCCCGCCGGTTGAGGTCGATCACCGTGCCGTCGAGGCCGCCGACGACGAGCAGGGTCGGGGCGGTGACCCGCCCCAGGGCGTCCGGCCCGGCCAGATCGGGGCGGCCGCCGCGTGACACCACGGCGCCGACCCCGGGCCCGAGGTCGGCGGCGGTGTGCAGCGCGGCGGCGGCGCCCGTGCTCGCGCCGAACAGGCCGAGCGGCAGGGCCCGGGTCGCTTCCAGGGCGGTCAGCCGCTCGGCGACGGCGGTCAGGCGGGAGCCGAGCAGGCCGACGTCGAACACCTTGCTCCGGTCCGGCTCCTCGGCCTCGGTGAGCAGGTCGAACAGCAGCGTGGCCAGGCCGGACCGGTTGAGTTGGCGGGCGACGTGACGGTTGCGGGGGCTGTGGCGGCTGCTGCCGCTGCCGTGTGCGAAGACGACGATGCCGCGGGCGTCGGCGGGGACGGTCAGGTGGCCGGGCAGGCGGACGCCGGCGGCGGAGAGCTCCACCTCGCGGTCGAGGGCGACGGGCGCGGGCGGGCGCTCGCCGCGGGCCTCGGCCAGCAGGCTCAGGACCTCGTCGTCGCCGGTCTGGGAGAAGTCGCCGTAGAACTCGCCGATCGCGAAGAACGGGGACGGCGTGGCGACGCAGACCAGTTCGTCGGCGACGTCGGCCAGGCGGTCCGTCCAGTCCCGGGGGGCCACGGGGACGGCCAGGACCACGCGGGCCGCGCCGCGGGCGCGCACGATCCGGCAGGCGGCCCGGGCGGTGGAGCCGGTGGCGATGCCGTCGTCGACGACGATGACGGTCCGGCCGCGCAGGTCGGCGGGCGGGCGGTCGCCCCGGTAGCGGCGGGCGCGGCGCTCCAGCTCGGCGCGCTCGCGCCGCTCCACGTCGGCCAGTTGGTCGGGGGCGATCCCGCCGAGGCGCATCACCTCGTCGTTCAGGACCCGGACGCCGCCCTCGCCGATGGCGCCCATGCCGAGCTCGGGCTGGTAGGGCACGCCGAGCTTGCGGATCACGCAGATGTCCAGGGGCGCGCCGAGCGCCGCGGCGACCTCCGCGGCCACGGGCACCCCGCCGCGGGGCAGGGCGACCACGACCGCGTCCGACCCGCTCAGGTGCCCCAGGCGGGCGGCCAGCCGGCGGCCCGCGTCGGTGCGGTCGGTGAAGTGGGTACCGGTGACGTGCATCGCGCAGCCTCCGAGTTCCACGGTACGTCGGGTGGGCGGGGCGGGGGTGGGCGAACAGCTGACAGATAACAGATTTCGAAATCTGTTATCTGTCAGCTGTCATCCGTTCGCCGTCGGCTGTCGGCTTTCCGTCGTCCCACCCATCCCACCCGTCCCGCCCCCGTCCCGGCCGAGTCCCGTTCGCCGCCCGCCCGAGTTCCGTTCGCCGCCCGGGCGGGGGACGGGCACGGCCCGGGCGCGAGCCGGGAATCGCACGGGACCCAGCCCCCGTGCGGCCGGGACGGCGGGCGGCGGACCGTGATGTCGAAGGCGGGCCGCCGGGGCCCGCCGCGACCCGAAGGAGCCCCGAGATGCCGGGCACCGTCCTCACCGACCTGCGCCGCCGCGGCGCCGTCGACCCCGGTCGCCTGCTCGCCGGCCCCCTCCGCGGTGTCGGCCTGCAGTGGCTAGACCCGGGCCGCAGCGCGGAGCTGGGCGCCGACACCGTCGAGCACATGCTCTACGTCACCGCCGGCTCCGGCCTGGCCGGTGAACCCGGGGAGGCCGGCGCCACCGACGCCGGCATCCCGCTCGTCGAGGGCACCGCGCTCACCCTCCCGATCGGCGCGCGGACCGTCCTCACCGCCGGCGCCGCCGGGATGGAGTACTTCCACGCGGTCCTCGCCGTCCCGCATCCCGCCCAAGCCCCGAAAGAAGGCGAACCCCGGTGATCGTCTCCAGCGCGACGGCCTCCGCCGCCGTCATCCTCGGCCCGAACGGTGAACGCGTCCGCGTCCGCTGCCTCGCCCGTCGCGACATGCTCACGAGCGCCTGCGAGTCCTTCGACCACCTGCGCCTGAGCCCCGGCGCCCACCACGTCCTGCCGGGACGCGCCGATGCCGAGACCGTGCTCCACGTCCTGCGCGGCACCGCCACCATCGGCCAACAGGCAGACGAGCCAGGCCACTTGGCATCGGACGGCGACCTCCTCCTGGCCGTGAGCGGTCGCACGCTCCATCTCGAAGCCGGCCCGCTCGGCGCGGAGCTGCTCTGTCTCACCCTCGCCGTTCCGCGCCGCACCGCGGGGACGCGAGAGAGTCTCGCCCGCCGCCGTGCCGAACGGCGCCACGTGCGCCACAACCGCCCTTGACCCCAGTGCCGTTCACCTGCACATGACCCTCGGAGGTCATCCGCGTGATTGTCGTCCCCGCCGCCGTGCCCCGCACCGCGCCCGCCCTCCAGCGTCCGATCGACGCGAGCCGCCGCCCGCCCGTACTCGCCGGCCTGACCATCGAGACGCTGCCGCCCGGTGCCCACATCGAGCAACGCCCGTCGGCAGGCGCCGAATCGGTGACCGTGGTGCTCGCGGGCTGCCTCGCCGCGGCAGGCCGGATCCTCGGTCCGGGCGAGGCGCTCCACCACGCGCCCGGCAGCGTCTGCCGCCTCACCGCCCTCCGGGGTGCACCGACCGCCATCCTCACCGTCCAGCCGGTGGGGGCCGAAGAGTCGGTCGACATTCCTTCCCAGCGCAGGAGTTCTTCGGAACGGATGGCCTGGCGGAGGGTTGCCGTCACATCGATGACCCTCGCCGCCGGTGAAGGCCACGAGCTCCTCCGCTACCCGGCGTCCGATGCGTTCATCGTCGTCATGTCGGGCACCGGCGTGCTTCTCGGCGAGTACGGCGAAGTCTCCCTCTTCCCCGGTGACTTGGCATACGTCCGGGCGGGGGAGCGGCACGGCCTCCGCGCCGGTCCGCAAGGGCCGGTCACGGCGCTTCTGGGCCGTGTCGGATGCCCGGACCCGCCCACCGACCACCTCGCCGACAGCGACCGGCCGCGCCCCTGCCGGTCGCACTGAGCCATCGCCGTCCTTCCTCCGCCCCGGGCCGGGACCGCCCCTCTGGGACCGGACCGGGACGGCGGTCCCATGCGGCCGGGGCGCACTCGTGCGCACAGTGGGGGGTGACCGATCGATCGACTCGGCCGTTCGGAAGAAGCGGGAGTACCACTCATGGCAACGAACACCACCACGAAGGCGCTCTGCGTGGCCGGCGCCGCCGTCGGCGCGATCGCGGCGGCGGTCGCGCTGAAGAACGCATGCTCATCGTCGGCCTCGGTGTCCGGCACCGGCTCGGCGCCGGGCATCGGGGAGTCGCCGCAGGGCTGCCAGCTCGGCCAGAAGTGCAGGCCCGGCCACACCTGACAGTCGGCCCTGTCCCCGATCCCCCTGATGGCCCTCGGCGCCCCCCGCGCCGAGGGCCGTGCCGTGGGGTGGCGGGTGGCCTGCCGAACGGCCGCGACGGCTCACGCCCCGACGTCTCACAACCCGGGCGCGGAACCCGAGCCGTCCGTGCCCTGCTCCCGGGAGGGCGACCGCGGCAGCGTCGCCAGCACCTCGGTCCCCGCGTGCTCCGGCAGGGGCCCGACGGTGCACCTGCCCCCGACCTCGGCGGCCCGGTCCGCCATCGACCGCAGCCCGACCCCTCCGGCCCCGTCGGCCCATCCGTCCCCGTCGGCATCCCGGGCCGTCTCCCCGACCAGCCCCACCCCGTCGTCCCGCACGGCCAGGGTGACGGCCTCCGCGTCCACCCGGATCGTCACCCTGGCGTGGCGCGCCCGGGCATGCCGCAGCACGTTGTTGAGGGCCTCGGCGGCGATCCGGTACACCGCGACCTCGACCGCCGCGGGCAGGTCGGGCAGCGGGTCCGGCGACACGTCGGCCGTCACCCTCAGCCCCGCGCCGCTGAACGTCCCGGCCAGCTGCCGCACGGCCCGCGTGAGCCCGAACTCGCCCAGCGGCGCGGGCCCGAGGCGTTCGGTGATCCGCCGCACCTCCTTGATCGCCATCCCGAGGTCGGCCGAGATCCCCCGCAGCGTCCCGCCGAGGCCGCCGTCCAGGACGGATGCCGCCGGAATCCCTGCACCTCCTGTTCCCGCAGGAGCCGATGCCGCGGGAGCCGACGCCGCGTTGTCCACCCGCAGCCGAAGCCCCGCGAGCGCCGGACCGAGCCCGTCGTGGATGTCCCGGCGCAGCCGGCGCCGCTCCTCCTCCCGCGCCGCGACGAGCTGCTCCCGGCTCGCCTGCAGGTCCTCCTGCAGCCGCAGCGACGCGACTGCGGGCGAGGCCTGGTCGGCCAGCGAGCGCAGGATGTCGATGTCGCTCGGGTCCAGCCGTTCCTCGCCGTCCCGCAGCCCGACCGTCAACTCGCCGATCGGCTCGCCGTGGTGGACCAGCGCGAAGCCCTGCTCCCGCCGCCCGTCCAACCGCCCCACCGAGGCGAGCGGGCGCCGCCCGGCCCGCGTACTGACGGTGAGCGCGACCCCGGGCAGTCGCAGTTCCTCCGCGACCGTCGCACACAGCGCGGCGGGCAACTCCGCAGGGTCGACGACCTGCCGCACCCGCCCCGCCAGGCGCCGCAGCACCTGGTACGGCTGTGCCCGCTCGCCGTAGTACAGCCGGTCCACCAGCGAGACGGCCCACCGGGTGGCCCGCGGCAGTCCGGCACCGAGCGTGAACACGAGGGCGATCAGCACCAGCGCCGGCCCACTGTGCCCGGGCGCCAGCCGGCCGGACAGGACGGCCGCGAGCGCCACGAACAGTGCGGTGATCCCGGTGGCCAGCAGCAGCCCGCTGAGGACGCTGCGCGCGGCGCGGTCGAGCCGCCAGCCGCGGTCCCGGACGACCAGGTACCCGACCGCGACCGCCCAGGCGAGCCCGGCCGCCGCGAAGAGCGCGTAGCTGAGCCAGAACGCCTCCCGGTACATCCGCCGGTAGAAGTCCTGCATGCCGGCCCAGAACAGGTAGGCGGCGAGCATCGCCGCGACGTTCGCGCGGTGCCGCGCGACGGGTTGCCGCTGCCCCGCCGCCGGGGCGGCCGGCCGGAGGATCCGCGCCAGCAGGACGACGGCGGCGATGCCGACGAGCAGGTAGTTGACGGCGTCCGAGTACCCGTAAATGTGCTCCCCGAGCGCTCCGAAGAACCGGGCGGGCGGACTGTCCGCGAGTGCGTTGGGGCGGTCGAACACCTCGGGCCTGGCGAGGAACGACAGCGAGCCCGGCAGCACCCAGAGCGCGACCGCGGCGATGTACCACCACCAGCGGCGCGTGGTCAGGCGGCCGGTGGGCAGCCAGAGCGGAAGAACGTAGAAGAGCGTGGAGTTGACCGTGTCGCAGAGGACCTGGAACACCGCCGCGGCGCCCACGACGCCGGGGTCGGCGACCTGGACGGTGACCGGCGCCGCGGCGGCGTTGGGCAGGACGAGCGTGACCGCGTAGACCAGCATGACCCAGCCGAGCGGGTTGCCGGGGCGGTGGGCGTGGAGCAGCATCCCGGCACCGGCGGTCGGCAGGGCGTAGATGAGGATGCCGAGCTCGTTCCTGGGCGTGACGACGCTCGGGTCCCCCATGTGGACGAGTACGTAGCAGATCCAGGCGGCGGCGACGACCAGGCAGACCGCCGTGACGACCGCCGCCGCCGTGAGCTGCTGCCGTGCCGCCGTCCGGGGCCGGGGGGAGGACGCCGTGGTCATGGCACCGCCTCGGAGGCTCGAAGGTGGACGTGGGCTTCGGGTACTCGGGGCTCCGGCCCGGGACGGCGAGGGGTGGCCGCCGTTCCGTGGGCCGCGTTCCAGTCTCGGCGGCCCGGTGTCCCGGGCGCATGGGGCAGGGGTCTCGTCCGCGGCCCGCAGCGGGTCACCGCCGGTGTCCCGCTGCTCCGGCCCGGCCGGTCAGCCGCCCGGATGACCCCGGAGCATGTCACGGAAAGTCACGTGATCGTCGCTGGTAGCGTCGGCCGGGTGAACGAACACCGGGTGGACGAACCGCAGCCCAACGCGCCGGATCCGGACCTGTCGCAGCCCGGCACGCTGCGACCCGAGGGCCCGAGGCGTGATGAGCCGAGGCGTGATGAGCCGAAACCCGAGGACCCGATGCCCGTGGAGCCGAAACTTGCAGAGCCGAAGCTCGCAGAGTCGGGGTCTGGCGAGCCGCAGGGAGTCAGGCCCGTCCGCGTCCTGGTCGTCGACGACCACCCGCTGTTCCGCGAGGGCCTCAAGGCGGCGCTGGAGAGTGCCGAGGGCATCTCCGTCGTGGCGCAGGCCGAGCGGATCGCCGAGGTGCCGGGGGCCGTCGAGCGGTCCGCGCCGGACGTCGTGATCATGGACCTCTCACTGCCCGACGGCTCCGGCCTGGAAGCCCTCCGGATGCTGTCGGGGCGCGAGCAGGCCCCGCCCGTGCTGATGCTGACCATGTCGGACGACGACGGGAACCTCCTCGCCGCCCTCCAGGCGGGGGCCCGCGGCTACCTGGTCAAGGGGGCCGGCCGGGAGGAGGTGCTGCACGCGGTGCGGACGGTCGCGGCGGGCGGCGCGGTCTTCGGGGGCGAGGTCGCGGGGCGGATCGCCGAGTTGCTGGCGGGTGCGCGGATGCGCGAGGCGGGACAGCTGTTCCCCGAACTCACCGCCCGCGAGGCCGAGGTGCTGGACCTGGTCGCGCGGGGACTGGACAACCGGCGGATCGCGCGTGAGCTGGTCGTGGCGGAGAAGACGGTGCGCAACCACGTGACCCACATCTTCGAGAAGCTGCACGTCGGCACGCGCGCCGAGGCGGTGGCCCGCGCCCGCGACATGGGCCTCGGTGACGGCTGACCGTCCCGGCCGGTCCAGGCCTTGGCCGACGGCCGACCGCTGCGCCACCCCTTGACGACCCCGGGGCCCGGCCGGATCCTCATGAACGCGTCAACCTTGCGATCGTGACCCGTCCCGACCCCACAACAGGTGTTCCGCCCGGAGTCCCCAACCCCGGTGCGCGTCCGCGAGGTTACGCCTTCCCGTTCTGCCCCACCGGAACCTGGAGCCTCCCGTGACCGAGCGCACCCCGCACGGCGTCCGTGCTGTCCTTCGACGTGCCGTCCCTCGTCGTACAGTCCTCCGCCGTGCAGCCCTTCGCGGCGCCGTTCTGCCCACCGCACTGGCCGGCCTGGTTGCCGCCGCCCTCCATGCCCCTGCCGCCCCGGCCACCGCAGCCGCCCCCGCTGCCCCGGCCGTCTGGGTAAAACCCGCCGGCCTCAAGGCACTTCAGGACGCCCCCGCCATACCCGTGGCCAATGTCAAGGCCCACCTCGCGCAACTGCAGTCCATAGCCGACGCCAACGGCGGGAACCGTGCCCACGGCACCTCCGGTTACCAGGCCTCGCTCGACTACGTGAAGGCGCAGCTGGACGCGGCCGGATTCACCACCGCCGTCCAGCAGTTCGACGACGGGGGTGCGGGCGGTGCCAACCTGATCGCCGACTGGCCGTCCGGCGACTCCGCGCACGTCGTGATGGCCGGAGCCCACCTCGACTCGGTCCAGGCCGGCCCCGGCGTCAACGACGACGGCTCCGGCACGGCGGGCATCCTGGAGACCGCCCTGGCCGTCTCGCGGGCCGGGCTCAAGCCCGCCAAGCACCTCCGGTTCGCATGGTGGGGAGCCGAGGAGAACGGCATGGTCGGCTCCCGGAACTACGTCAACGGCCTTTCCCCCGCCGACCGTTCGTCGATCGACACGTACCTGAACTTCGACATGATCGGCTCGCCGAACCCCGGCTACTTCACCTACCGCCAGGACCCGGCCCTGGACGCCCTGTTCCACGACTGGTTCGCCGCCCGCGGCATCGCCACCGAGCAGGACTTCGAGGGCGACGGCCGCTCCGACCACGCGCCCTTCCAGGACGCGGGCATCCGTGTCGGAGGGCTGTTCAGCGGCGCCGACTACATCAAGACGGCCGACCAGGCCGCCAAGTGGGGCGGCGCCGCGGGCCAGGCGTTCGACGCCTGCTACCACGCCGCGTGCGACACCAGCGCCAACATCGACGACACCGCGCTGGGGCGGATGACCGACGCCATCGCCCACGCGCTCTGGACGCTCTCGGCCGACGGGAGTTGACCCCGCCGGCCCGCGAGGGCACCCGGGGGTGCCGGTCCGCCGACCGGCACCCCCGGGTCCTGCGTAGCCGTCCGCAGGACTACGGCTGCATCTCGTACGCGCCCGACAGCGCCTCGACGCGCGCCCACACCTTCGCGGCCCGCTCGGCGTCGGCCACCGGCCGGCGCACGTGCGCGAGCGCCCAGGCGGCCTGCTCCTCCGTGGCCGAGGCCTTGCCGTGCAGCTCGGTCGCGTGCGCGGAGAAGTCGCGGACCAGCGCGTCGAAGACCTGGTCCAGCACGTCCGCCTCCAGGCCGGTCGACTCGGCCTGCTCCAGCACCAGCTGGCCGTAGACGATCAGCGCGAACAGCTGGCCGATCTCCAGCAGGAAGTCGAGGTCCGCCTGCTGCTCCTTGCTCGGCGCGTGCGTGAGCAGCAGCTCGCAGAAGCCGTCGGCCTGCTCGCGGAAGCGGGCGACGTTCGGCAGGTGCGCGTGCCGGTCGTAGGCGGTGCGCCAGTCGTGGAAGCGGATCGCGCCGAGGCCGCGGGCGGGGCCCTGGTGGAACAGGAAGACGTCGTCGGCGGCGTCCTTGCGGGTCGGCACGGGCGCGTAATCGGCCGGGGCGAACAGGTAGTTGGCCATGAACTTGAGGATCAGCGCCAGGTTGACGTGGACGGTGCCCTCCAGCTTCGGCAGGCCGCGGATGTCCTTGGCGGCCTTGTCGAAGTAGGTGTCCGCCTCGAAGCCCTTGGCCGCGATGACGTCCCACATGAGGTCGATGACCTTCTCGCCCTCGGTGGTGACCTTCATCTTGGTCATCGGGTTGAAGAGCAGGTAGCGGCGGTCCTCGGGGGAGGCGGTGCGGAAGTAGTCCACGGCCCGCGCGCTGAACAGCTTCATCGCCACGAGGCGGGCGTACGCGTCGGTCAACTCGCGGCGCACGTGCGGGAAGTCGGTGACCTTGCGGCCGTACAGGACGCGGTTGTGGGCGTGCGTGACCGCCTCGTACATGGCGTGCTCGCAGATGCCGACCGACGCCGTGCACAGGTTGAACTTGCCGACGTTGACGGTGTTCAGCGCGGCGTCGAACGCGGCCTGGCCGGTGTGCAGCACGTCCTCGGCGCGCACCGGGTAGTCCTCCAGCCGGAACTCGCTGACGTACATCTGGCTGTTCACGACGTTCTTGACCAGGTGGTACGCCTCGTGGCGGCTGTCGGCGGCGAAGAAGACGTAGCCCTCGGGGCCCTCGACGTCCGAGCGGCGGCCGAACACCGAGACCAGGCCGGCGACGTTGCCGTTGCCGATGTAGTACTTCGGGCCGGTCGCGGTGAAGCCGCCCTCGCCGTCCGGGGTGAGGATCATGTCGGTGGAGTAGATGTCGGCGCCGTGGGTGCGCTCGGAGAGCCCGAAGGCCATGACGTGACCCTCCGCCAGGAGGCGGGCGGCACGGGCGCGGACGGCCTCGTTCTCGCTCTGCCACACCGGGCCGAGGCCGAGGATGGTGACCTGCCAGGTGTACCAGTAGCCGAGGCCGTAGAAGCCGAGGATCTCGTTCAGCTCGGCGATCCGGGAGGTGTCCCAGCGCTTGTCCGGGTCGGCGGCGGAGGGGGTCAGGAACTCCGCGAACAGGCCTTCCTTGGCGGCGAATTCGAGGAAGTCGCCGTACCACGTGCGGTCGATGTAGGTGTCGATGAGCGCCTTCTTGCCGCGCGACTCGAACCAGTCGACGGTCGCGCGCAGCAGCCGGCGGGTCGGCTCGTCGAACTGCGCGGGGTCGTAGGTACGCGGGTTGAAGAGCATCACGGGCTCCCGGGGGTCGAGGGTGTGGAGTGACTGTGGGGTGGCTGTGGGGTGGGGCCAGGGGCGGCGCGGGAGGGCGGTCGACGGCCGACGACGGACAGGTAACAGATAACAGATTTCAAACTCTGTTATCTGTCTTCTGTCATCTGTCGGCCGTCATCTGTTCGCCGCGGTCCGCTCCCCGTTGCCTGTCGCGTCGTCAGGGCCGGTGCCGTCGGCGACGAGGCGGTGCAGGGTGGTGAGCACGTCGTCCAGCCAGGCGAGGGTCATCCGCTCGTACTCGATGCCGCCGCGCAGCACCACGTGCTGGAGTTCCTGAGCGGTGTCGAGCGAGGTGAGGTCGGGGAAGTCGCGCTGCTCGCCGTGCAGGTAGCGGGTGAGCAGGGCGGCGTGGCCGTCGCGGTGGCGCTCGACCTCGGAGATCAGTGCGGCCGGGTCGTCGAAGGCGGCGGCGCGGATCTTCACCGCGAGCTCGTGCCGGACGGTCTCCGGCTCGACCGGTTCGCGCAGCCAGTCCGCGAGCGCGGCCCGGCCGGGCCCGGCCGCCGAGTAGACCTTCTTGTCCGGCCGGCCGTCCTGGGCGATCTCCTCGGCGGCGATCCAGCCGTCCGCCTCCATGCGCCGCAGCACCCGGTAGATCTGCTGGTGGGTGGCGGTCCAGAAGCGGCCGATCGAGCGGTCGAAGCGCCGGGCCAGCTCGTAGCCGGAGCCGGGCTGCTCCAGCAGTGAGACGAGGATCGCGTGCTCCAGTGCCATGCCCCGCATCCTGCTATGCAACGAGTTGCATAGGCAATGGCTCGCCGGAGCGGTGAGACGCAGGTCACCGCCGTGATCGGATGGTTATCGACCTTTTCGGACTATTAGGTGCAAAACGTTCGAGAAGCGCCAGAATGGGTACGGGGCAAGCGCCTTCCACGATCCGAACCACAGGAGGTGGTATCGGTGTCAACCCACACCCCGATGGGCATGGAGCACCATCCGGACATCGTCGAACTACGCGAACACTACGAGCGGGTCACCTCGACCCCGCGCGCCCAGGGCATCGAGGCCCTGGCCGTGCTGGCGGGCCTGTTCCTGGCCGCATCGCCCTGGATCGTCGGCTTCACCGCCTTCAGCACCCTCACCGTGACCTGCCTGATCGTGGGTCTGGCCTACACCCTGCTGATGGCGGGCTACGGGTCGGCCTACGAGCGCACCCACGCGCGGGCCTGGGCGGCCGCGGCGCTCGGCATCTGGACGATCATCTCCCCCTGGGCCGTCTCCGGATCGGTCGCGCACGGCAAGAACATCGTCACCTGCGTCATCGTCGGCGCCGTGATGTTCCTGCTCGGCCTCGCGGCGATCTCGATGGCCACGATCACGTCGAACGGAGCAGCGATGCGACTCGGCCGGGCCGGCCGCGCCAAGGGCTGACCTTCCCCGCAGCCCGCGTCCGGGGCACGGAACGGCGGCCCGCCGCCCTCCGCGCCCCGGCGCACACCGGCCGCACGTACACCGGCCGCACGCCCGCCGTACGGGCATGCGCCGCCGAGCCCGTCGCCGCACCGGTCCGTGACGGCCCCCGCTACGGACGCGTCATCCGCAGCACGTCCAGCGCCTCGTCCAACTGCTCCTTGGTGAGCTTCCCCTCCTCCACGTACCCGCGCTCCAGCACCACCTGACGGATGGTCTTGCGCTCCGCCAGGGCCTGCTTGGCGACCTTCGCCGCCTCCTCGTACCCGATGTACCGGTTCAGCGGGGTGACCACCGACGGCGACGACTCGGCGTACTCCCGGGCCCGTTCGACGTTGGCGGTGATGCCGTCCACCGTGCGGTCGGCCAGCAGCCGGGCGCTGTTGGCGAGCAGCCGCACCGACTCCAGCACGTTGCGGGCGATGACGGGGAGCATGACGTTCAGCTCGAAGTTGCCGCTCGCGCCGGCCAGCGTGACCGTCGCGTCGTTGCCGACCACCTGCGCCGCGACCATCAGCACCACCTCGGGCAGCACCGGGTTCACCTTGCCCGGCATGATCGACGAACCGGGCTGGAGGTCCGGCAGGTTGATCTCGCCGAGGCCGGTGCGCGGGCCCGAGCCCATCCACCGCAGGTCGTTCGCGATCTTGGTGAACCCGACCGCGACGGTGCGCAGCTGACCGCTCAGCTCGACCAGGGCGTCGCGCGCGCCCTGTGCCTCGAAGTGGTCGCGGGCCTCGGTCAGCGGCAGGTCGGTGGCGCGGGCCACCTCCTCGATCACGGCCGCCGGGAAGCCGGGCGGGGTGTTGATGCCCGTGCCCACCGCCGTGCCGCCGAGGGGGAGTTCGGCGACCCGGGGGAGCGTGGCCAGCAGCCGCTCGCGACCGTGCCGCACCTGGGCGGCGTAGCCGCCGAACTCCTGGCCCAGCGTGACGGGCGTGGCGTCCATCAGGTGCGTGCGGCCCGACTTGACCACCTGCGCGAACTCGGCGGCCTTGCGCTCCAGCGCCTCGGCCAGGTGCTCCAGAGCGGGGATCAGGTCGTGCGTGACGGCGGCGGTGGCGGCGATGTGGATCGAGGACGGGAACACGTCGTTGGACGACTGGCTGGCGTTGACGTGGTCGTTCGGGTGCACCGGCCGGCCCAGCCGCTCGGCGGCGAGGGTCGCGATGACCTCGTTCGCGTTCATGTTGGAGGAGGTGCCCGAGCCGGTCTGGAAGACGTCCACCGGGAACTCGCCGTCCCAGCGGCCCTCCGCGACCTCCTCGGCCGCCGCCGCGATGGCCGCCGCCGTCTCCTCGTCCAGCACGCCGAGCCGGGCGTTCACCCGTGCCGCCGCGGCCTTGATCCGGGCCAGCGCGGCGATGTGCGCGCGCTCCAGGCGCTGCCCGGACACCGGGAAGTTCTCCACCGCCCGCTGCGTCTGCGCCTGCCACTTGGCGGCCGCGGGCACGCGGACCTCGCCCATCGAGTCGTGCTCGACGCGGTACTCCTGCCCGGCCTCGTGGACCTGGCCGGCCTGGTGGCCCCGGTGGTTCTGGTCGGCCCGCTGTCCGTGGCCCTGCTGATCACCCATCGCGTGCTGCACCTCCTGAACGGTCCCGAACGGCGTCCCCGTCCCGGTCTCCGATCTTGACAGCCGTGCGCGGGCCCCGGGTATTTCCGGTGGCCCGCGCGTTCACCCTCGGGGGTTACGGCAGTTCGGCGCGGACCAGGCCGCCGGGCGCGGTGCCGGCCTGGGCGACCGGTGCGCCGACCGGTGCCCAGAAGCCCGAGCCGCCCGAGGCGGCCGGGAAGTCGCCGCTGGCCCCGGCGCTGGTGGAGAGGACGCTCCAGACGCCGTGGGCGGCGGCCCTGGCCCCGAGGTGCTCGTCGCGGCGGGCTGCGGATTCGGGCGAGGGGCCGTAGAGGGTGGACGCGACGTAGGCGTCGATGCCGAGGGCCGCCGTCTCCTCGGCGTGCGTGGGATCGGCGGCGTCGGCGCAGATCGCGAGGCCCAGCCTGACCCCGTCCAGCTCCAGGACGACGGGTGCGTCCCCGGCGGTGAAACGGTTCAGCTCCTCGCCGTGCAGCCGCATCTTCCGGTAGACGACGGAGACCCCCTCGCCGGTGACCGCCATGGTCACGATGTATTCGCGCCCGTCGGCGTCCGCGGCCGGGGCCCCGGCCAGCGCGGTGGCGCCGGTCTCGGCGCAGGCGGCGATCAGCGGCGCGAGCCGCGCGTCCGTCGGGTCGAGGGCCGGGGCGGTGAGGTCGTAGCCGGTCAGCGACAGCTCGGGGAACACCACGAGCCGCGCTCCGGCCTCCCGGACGGCCGCCGCGTGCCGGGCGGCGTTGCCGGAGACGGTGTCCGGCCGGCCGGGCTCCTCGCAGACGGGCTGGGCGACGGCGACGGTCAGGGATGCGGGCATGGCGGTGCTCCCGGGCGCGAGGCGGAAAAGATCAACTTATGCGGTCGTCCGATGGCCCGACAAGAGGCTTCGGCGGGCGGCCATCCAGGTAGAGGGCTAGGCAGGACGGAACCGGGGTCGGGCTCCGGCACGGCTGGTCAGCCGCACGCCGGCACGCCACTATGAGCCGCATGACCAACGACCAGGACGCCACCGCCCGCTACGAGGCCATCGCCGACGAACTGGCGCCGCGCGGCGCCCACCGGAGCAAGATGTTCGGCATGCCCTGCCTGAAGGACGTCAACGGCAAGGCCTTCGCCGGACTGCACAGCGGCGAACTGGTCTGCCGCCTCGGCCGCGACTCGGCCGAGCACGCGGAGGCCCTCGCGACGGAGGGGGCGCACCTCTTCGACCCGGCGGACGGGCGGCCGATGAAGGACTGGGTCTGCCTTCCCGAATCGGCGGCCGGGCAGTGGCAGCGCTACGCGGAGGCCGCCCTCGCCGCGCCGCGCTGACGGGCCCCGGGCCACTCCGGCGGCCCCGGCCGCGCATCGGCATGAGCCGTGATCACTCGTACGGGTGAATGATCGGCTGGAACGCTTCAAACGGCCGTCCGCCACTTCGTACGCTCCTGCCCGGACCGGGGACCGACGACGGACACCCGGGCGACGAGCTCAGGGGGCGGGACGGTTGACCACAGGACGGTGGCGCGGAGCCGGCGGCGGTCGGGACGGCGAAGCGGTGCGGGCGGCGGATCCGGGCTCCGCCGACGGGGCACGAGCGCACGGCGGCGGCCTGACCAGGCGCCAGATGCTCGGCGCGTCCGCCGCGCTCGGCGCGGGGGCCTGGCTGCTGCGCGGCACCGTCGGCCCGGACAGCGCCGAGGCCGCCACGCCCGTCCCGCCCGGGCTGCCCGCCGGCACCGAGCTGTACCAGCGGGTCTTCCAGAACTGGTCCGGCGAGATCCGCACCGACCAGCTGTGGACGTGCGCCCCCCGCACCCCGGAGGAGGTCCCCGCCCTCGCCGACTGGGCGCACGCCAACGGCTGGCGCCTGCGCGCCACCGGCTACCGCCACACCTGGGCGCCGCTCACCGTCGCCAACGGCACCCCCGACAGCGCCCGCGTCCTCCTGGTCGACACGAGCCGCCACCTCACCGCGATCACGGCCGACTCACCGACCACCGTGCGCGTCCAGACCGGCGCCACCATGGAGGACCTGCTCGCCCACCTGGCCGGCCGGGGCCTCGGCCTCACCGCCTGCCCGGCGCCCGGCGAGCTCACCGTCGGCGGCGTCCTCGCCATCGGCGGCCACGGCACCGCCGTCCCGGCCGCCGGGGAGACCCGCCAGGACGGGCACGGCTACGGATCGGTCAGCAACCAGGTCACCCGGCTCACCGCCGTCGTCCTCGACCCGGCCACCGGCCGCTACGCCCTGCGCACGTTCGACCGCTCCGAGGCCGACAGCGCCGCCTTCCTGGTCCACCTCGGCCGGGCGTTCCTCACCGAGGTCGTCCTGCGGGCCGGCGCCGACCGGCCGCTGCGCTGCGTCAGCCGCCTCGACATCCCGGCGAGCGAACTCTTCGCCCGTCCCGGCGACACCGGCGGCGGCGGACTCCTGGGCGGCCTGCTCGGCGGCGGCCCACCGCGCACCTTCGCCGACTTCGTCGACCGCGACGGGCGCGCCGAGGCCATCTGGTTCGCCTACACCGAGTACCCCTGGCTCAAGACCTGGAGCGTCGCTCCGGCCAAACCGCTCGCCGCCCGCACCGTCGACCAGCCCTACAACTACCCGTTCTCGGACAACGTCCCGGAACCCGTCGCCCGGCTCGCCGGCCAGATCGTCTCCGGTGCCTGGGCGTCGGCCCCGCTCTTCGGCCAACTCCAGTACCTCGTCGCCAAAGTGGGACTCACCGGCGACCTCACGGACGTCCTCCTCTCGGGCGGACTGCTGCGCGACCTGCTCACCGGCGACCTCCTCACCCACCTCCTCGCCGCCGGGCTGCGCTCGGACCTGTGGGGCCCCTCCCGCACCCTCCTCCAGTACGTGCGCCCCACCACCCTGCGGGTCACCGCCAACGGCTACGCGATCCTCTGCAAGCGCGCCGACCTGCAGTGGGTCGTCAGCGAATTCGCCGCCCAGTACCGGAAGCTGCTCGCCGACTACCAGGCGCGCGGCGAGTTCCCGGTCAACGGCGCGGTCGAGATCCGCGTCACCGGCCTGGACGACCCCGCCTACGCGGGCGTCCCCGGCGCCCGGCCGCCCCTGCTCTCCGCGCTGCGCCCGCGCCCGGACCGCCCCGAGTGGGACACCGCCGTCTGGCTCGACGTCCTGGCCTTCCCGGGCACCCCGGGCCTCGAACGCTTCGCCCGCGACCTCGAACAGTGGCTGCTGCGCACCTTCGACGGCACCCGGGCCGGCCTGCGCGTGGAGTGGTCCAAGGGCTGGGCGTACACCGCCGACGCGGCCTGGTCCGACCCGGACCTGCTCGGCCGGGTCATCCCCGCGAGCCTGCGCGACGGCGGCGGGCCGGGCTGGGACGAGGCGGTGGCCGTCCTGAACCGGCACGACCCCCACCGGGTCTTCGGAAACCCCTTCCTGGACGGCCTGTTGACGTAGCCGACTCCGAACGGTCGGCCATCGACGATCCGTCGGGTGCGTCAGATGTGTTCCATGACGATCACCGCCAGGGTGTCCGGGGCGAGCGCGCGGAACACGTGCGGGGCATCGCCCGGGTAGCTCACGTAGTCGCCCGGGCCCAGCTCCACCGGGGCCTCCGTCGGCCCGGCCAGCGCCCGGCCCGCTCCCAGCATCACGTGCTCGACCGTGCCGGGCATGTGCGGGTCGGAGGCCCGGGTCTCGCCCGGCTGCGCCTCGATGCGGTAGATGTCGCGCCGGGCGTTCGGCGGGCAGGACGACAGCACGGTGGCCGCGTAGTCGGCCCGCTCCGAGTGCGTGACGGGGCCCTCGCCCGCCCGGATCACCCGCACCGCCGGTCGCGGCGGATCGACGAGCCGGCTGAACGGGACGTTCAGTGCCACGCCGAGCGCCCACAGGGTCTCCACGCTCGGGTTGCCCGACCCCGATTCCAGCTGCGAGAGCGTGGACTTGGCGATGCCCGCCCGTCGGGCCAGCTCGGCCATCGACAGGCCGCTGCGCTCGCGCTCGCGCCGGATCGACGCGGCGATCAGGCCGATCAGCTCCGTGCCGGAGCCCAGGGGGGAGCCCGCGCCGGGGGGCGTACCGGATCCGGCGGAAGGGGCGGGGTTGGGGGTCGGGTCACTCATGCTGTCCACTCACGCTTCCTCGCGCCTCCTGCGGTCCCGTCTGCCTTGTCGGCCGCGCCATGCTCCCATGTCCGGCTCCCTGGCTCCCTGGCTCCTGGGCTCCCGAGCTTCCTGGTTTCCCGGCTCCCAGGACCTGGCGTTCGGTGTGGCGGTCCAAGGGTTCGCCTTGACGAACGGCTGGCCTCGGGTTCATTCTAATGGACATGCGTTCGCTCTTTCGAACACTGGAGTCTGCCACCGTCCGTGACATCGCTCTGGTCTGCCTGGCCGACGCCCTCGTCGGCGCCTCCTTCGGTGCGATCAGCGTCTCCGGCGGCCTGCCGCTCTGGGTGCCGGTCGCCATGTCCCTCCTCGTCTTCGCGGGCGGGTCCCAGTTCGCCGCCGTGGGTGTGGTGCTGTCCGGCGGCGGTGCGCTCGCGGCCGTCGCCACCGGGCTGGTGCTCAACGCCCGCCTGCTGCCGTTCGGCTTCACCGTCGCCGACGTGCTCGAAGGCCCGTGGTGGCGGCGGCTGTTCGGTGCCCAGCTCATCACGGACGAGAGTGCCGCGTTCGTCCTGCGGCAGTCGGACGGGCGGCGCCGGCGGGCCGCGTTCTGGCTGTGCGGGGTCGCGCTGTTCGTGGTGTGGAACGTCTCCGTCGTGCTCGGCGCGGCCGCGGGCGGGCTGATCGGCGACACGGACGCGCTCGGCCTCGACGCCGCCTTCCCGGCGGTGCTGCTCGCCCTCGTGCTGCCCACGCTCGACGACCGTCGGACGCGCGCGGCCGCGGTGGCGGGAGCGGTGGTCGCTGTGGTGGCGACGCCCTACCTGCCGGCCGGGCTGCCGGTGCTGCTGTCGCTCGTCGGGCTGCTGTTCACGGGGAAGCCCTCGGCGGCGGGGGAGTCTCGGGCGGCAGGGGTCGAGGGTGTGGTCGCCGTGGAGAACCGGTCCAACGCCGTTAAGGAGGAAGTCCGTTGATGCCGCTGTATGCCGTGCTGCTGCTGGCCGCCGGTACGTACGCCTACCGTCTTGCCGGGCCGCTGCTCGGGCACCGGATCGAACTGTCCGAGCGACTCCGGCACTTGCTGGCCGTGGCCGCGTCCGTCCTGCTGGTTGCCCTGGTCGCCACGGGCGCGCTCACTCAGGGCCATGGCTTCGCGGGGTGGGCCCGGCCGGCGGGCGTCATGGTCGCAGGTGTCCTCGCCCTGCGTCGTGCGCCGTTCCCGGCCGTCGTCGTGGCGGGCGCGGCGACGACCGCGGTGCTGCGGCTGTGCGGGGTGGGCTGACCGTCGATAGGTGACGAGTGGCGGCGAACAGATCACAGCGAACAGATAACAGATGACAGATTTCGAAATCTGTCATCTGTCATCTGTTATCTGTTCGCCCCCACCCGTCACCTCCCGCCCGCCCCCACCGCCTTGAAGAACACCGTCGTCGAGCACGGCGCGCCCGCCGGGTCGGTGGCGTAGTCCGGCACCTCGCCGACCCGGTTCCAGCCCGCCGCCTCGTACATCCGCTCGGCCGGGCTGCCCGTCTCGGTGTCGAGCACCAGCAGTCGCAGACCCAGCTCCGCCGCCCGCTCCTCCAGCGCGGCCAGCAGCCGCCCGGCCAGCCGGTGCCCGCGGTCCGCCGGGTGCACCATCAGCTTCGCGACCTCGCCCCGGTGCCGCCCGTTCGCGGTCGTCGCCGGCCGTAGCTGCACCGTCCCGGCGAGCCGCCCGTCGGCCTCCGCCCGCGCCGCCCACACCACCAGTCGCCCGTCCGTCACGTCCGGCACGAGCGCCCGCCACCACCGCGCGGCCTCAGCGGCCTCCAGTGGTGCCAGGAACCCGACCGACGCGCCACCGTGGACGGTCTCCACCAGCAGTCCCGCCATCTCGTCCGCCGCGCCGCGCAGCTCCTCCGCGGTCACCTCGCCGACCACGTACCCGCCACCGGACATGTCGCTTTCCTCACTCGCTCGCGCCCGCCCGCCGCCCCGCCGGGTGCGGAATACTCCCCGGTATCCCGTCATCCCGCCGAGACTACCGAGACCCCGAGACCCCAAGGAGCTTCGATGACGAAGCCGACCCGGATCGACCCGGCCGACCTGCTCGCCGTCGGCGATCTCCTCACCGACGAGGAGCGGCTCATCCGCGACACCGTCCGGAAGTTCGCCGACGAGCGGATCCGCCCGCACATCGGCGACTGGTTCGAGCGCGGGGTGTTCCCGGCCCGCGAACTGGCCCCCGAGCTCGGCGCGCTCGGTGTGCTCGGCATGCACCTCGACGGGTACGGCTGCACGGGTTCGAGCGCGGTCGCCTACGGCGTCGCGTGCATGGAGCTGGAGGCCGCCGACTCCGGGCTGCGCAGCTTCGTCTCCGTGCAGGGCTCGCTCGCCATGCGCGCGATCCATGCCTTCGGCTCGGAGGAGCAGAAGCAGCGCTGGCTGCCCGGCATGGCGGCCGGTGAGCTGATCGGCTGCTTCGCCCTCACCGAGCCGGACTTCGGCTCCGACCCGGCCAACATGCGCACCCGGGCGGTGCGCAAGGGCGGCGAGGGCGGTGACTGGGTGCTGTCCGGCAGCAAGATGTGGATCACCAACGGCAGCATCGCGGACGTCGCCGTCGTGTGGGCGCAGACCGAGGAGGGCGTGCGCGGCTTCCTCGTGGAGCACGGCACCCGCGGCCTGACCGCCACCGACGTGCACGGCAAGCTGTCCCTGCGCGCCTCCGTCACCAGCGAGCTGGCCTTCGACGACATCGTGCTGCCGGCCGACGCCGTGCTGCCCGGGGTCGTCGGCCTGCGCGGCCCGCTGTCGTCCCTCAACGAGGCCCGCTACGGCATCCTCTGGGGCACCGTCGGCGCCGCCCGCGACTGCTACACCGCGGCCCTGGACTACGCGAAGACCCGCATCCAGTTCGAGCGCCCCATCGCCGGCTTCCAGCTGACCCAGCAGAAGCTGGTCGAGATGATGCTGGAGGTGGAGAAGTCGTACCTGGTCGCGCTGCGGATCGGCCGGCTCAAGGACGAGGGCGCCGCCCGTCCGGCGCACATCAGCTTCGGGAAGCTCAACAACGTCCGCACCGCGCTGGAGATCGCGCGCAGCGCGCGGACCGTCCTCGGTGCCAACGGCATCACCACCGAGTACCCGGTGCTGCGGCATGCCAACAACCTGGAGTCGGTGCTCACTTACGAGGGCACCAGCGAGATCCACACGCTCGTGCTCGGCGAGGCCATCACCGGGGAGTCCGCCTACCGCTGACGCCCGGTGAGCCGGTGGCGGGCGGGAGAAACGCGGTGGCCGGGCCCGGGCGGGCTCGGCTACCGTCCCCTGCCATGAACGGCCAGACCACGCAGAGCGCCGCGACCACGGCGAGCGCCCCGACCGCACAGAGCGCCCGGACCGCCACCACGACCCTCTGGCGCCCGACCGGCCCCGAGGAACTGGCCCTGGTCGAGGCCGCCGACTGGCGCGCCTGGCCGCCCCGCCTGCCCGAGCAGCCGATCTTCTACCCCGTCCTGAACGAGGACTACGCGGTCCGGATCGCCCGCGACTGGAACGTCCCGGCCTCCGGCGTCGGCTACGTCACCCGCTTCGAGGTCGAGACGGAGTTCCTCGCCCGCTACCCCGTCCAGCGGGCGGGTGGCCGGACCATCCTCGAACTCTGGGTGCCGGCGGAGGAGTTGGCCGAGTTCAACCGGCACATCGTCGGCCGGATCGAGGTCGTCCACGAGTTCCGGCCGCAGGCCTGACGCCCGCCGCCCGCCGTCGCCCGCCCGTCGCCCGCCCGCCGCCCGCCGCCGCCCGTCCCCCGACCTCAGGCCCCCGCCGACCGGCGGGGTGCAAGGACAATCGCCCGACACCCCACGGACACTGCCCGTTCGGTGACCGGACACCAACCGGTACGGCGAGCGGTGAACCATGGCGCGGTCGGCGGCGCCCTCGGCGGGCACGCGCCGGATGCGCACGACCGAAAGGAACCCCCATGACCGCTGCCCCGTGGCCCCGCCCCCGCGTGCTCGTCGTCGGCATCGACGGCGTCCGGTACGACTACCTGGAGCACGTGCCGATGCCGCGGCTCACGGAGGTCGCCGACGCCGGGTTCCTCGTGCCCGTCACCGTCGCGGACACCACCCCCACCATGTCCGGGCCCTGCTGGGCCACCATCGTCACCGGCGTCGAGCCCGCCAAGCACGGCGTCTGGGGCAACCACCTCGCCGGCAACCGCCTCGACGTCTTCCCCGACTTCGCCACCCGCCTCAACCGCGGCGACCGCCGACGCACCTTCGTCGCCGCCGGCTGGGACCCGCTGATGATCAACGAGTCCGGCGGCCCCCTCTTCCGCGCCCCCGGCCGCCTCTCCTACATCGCCCCCGCCGAGGACACCCCCGAAGCCTGGGAGACCGTCGACGAGGAGGTCACCCGCGAGGCCGTCCACGTCCTCGCCACCGCCGACCCCGAAGCCTCCTTCGTCTACCTCGGCGCCGTCGACGAGACCGCCCACTTCCTCGGCTGCGGCGACGAGTACCGCGCCGCCATGCGCAACGCCGACGAACGCCTCGGCCGCCTCCTCGACGCCGTCCGCGGCCGCGCCACCCACGCCGACGAACAGTGGACCGTCATCGTCGTCACCGACCACGGCCACGTCGACGCCGGCGGCCACGGCGGCCGCACCACCGAGGAGCGCACCGCCTGGGTCGCCTGCGCCGGCCACGGCATCCCCGCCGGCCCGCCCACCGGGGAGATCCGCCACCCCGACGTCGCCGCCCAGGTGTACGCCTCCCTGCTGCGCCCGATCGACCCGCACTGGACCCTCGACGGCCGCCCGTTCCCCGTCTCCCGGCCGGTGCCCGCCGCCGTCTGACGGGTGTACGGTACGGGGCCGGTGCCCCGGGTGCAGCACACCGGGCTGCGCACGGGCCGGACTTGAGTGACGCTCTATCGGGACCCCGGCACCGCTCCGGCGCACACCGCCGGCGCGGCGCCCGCCACCCGAAACCGCGGGTGGCGGCACGTACGTCTGAAGGTGGAGAGGCTACCCCGTGGGATGGAGGCGTGATCGCGACCTCGTGGTGACGCCCCGGCCGTCCGGCGCGGGCCAGGATGGTTACACCGGCCGGGGGAACACCGCGGGCCGAACGGAACACTCGACACCCGCACCGACAGCGGACACGGAAACCGGACAGGGAGAGGGCAGGCGGACATGAAGGGCATCGTGAGCAAGGTCGCGCTCGGAGTCGCCGGGACGGGCATGGCCGTCGCCGTGGCCGCCGTCGTCATCGGCCCACGCGTGTCCGAGTGGTACGACGGCCGCCACCAGGAGCAGGTCTCGTACGCCACCGGCAGCGAGGCCAAGGCCGACCGCCACTCGATGCCCGGCTGGCTGCCCGACAACGCCTCCGCCGTCCGCTACCTGATGTCGACCACCGGCGACGACCGCCTGCTGCGCGCCACCCTCCCCGAGGGGCGGCTGCCCGTCGGCTGCACCACCGGGCTGACCGGCAAGGGAGCGCACCCGGTGCCGGTGTCGCTCAAGGCGGGCTGGTTCCCCGACGGCGTCGCGGGCAAGGCCACCGGCACCTGCGGGCACTACAACGTGATGCTCTCCGGCAACCAGCTCTACGCCTGGCAGGACGGCGCCGCCGTCCAGGCGGCCATGCGGGCGGAGCGTCCCGAGAAGCGCTGAGGCACGGGCCCCGGGGCGGACGGGTGAACGGTCCGGTGCCCCCGCTGTCGGAGCGGGGCCGGGCTGCGATAGGACGGAGCGTGGACAAACCCGTCCCGCCCCGTCCCGCCCGTCCAGCAAGGGAGCCCCATGCCTGGCCCCGGCCCCGGCCCTAGCGCCGGCCCGTCCGACGAGACGCCCGGCCCTGCCGCCGGCCCCACCACCGACCTGTCGTCGGCCCCAGCCGGGGCTCCAGCAGATGCGGCCACTCCAGCCACTCCAGCCACTCCAGCCGCAGCGGCCGCAGCGGCGGCCCCGGCGGGGCCCGGCAGGGGCACCGTAGCCGTGCTCGGCGGCCTGGTCGCGCTCGGCCCGCTGACCACCGACCTCTACTTGCCGGGCCTGCCCGCGATCGCCGACGACCTCGCCGCCGATCCGGCCGCGGTGCAGCTCACCCTCACGTTCTCGATGTTCGGGGTGGCGGCTGGACAGCTGCTGTTCGGGCCGCTCAGCGACCGCTTCGGACGCCGCCCGCCGCTGCTCGCCGGGCTCGTCCTCTACACCCTGGCCAGCACGGTGTGCGTGATCGCGCCCAACCTGCCGCTGCTGATCGCCGCCCGGTTCGTCCAGGGCGCGGCCGGGGCCGCCGGACTGGTCATCGGACGGGCCGTCGCCCGGGACCGCTTCCAGGGCGTGGCGATGCTCCGGTTCCTCGCCTCGATCACCCTGATATCGGGGCTGGCGCCGATCCTCGCGCCGATCGTCGGCGCGCAGCTGCTCCGGGTGACGTCGTGGCGCGGCACCTTCGGGGCGCTGACGGCGCTCGGGCTGCTTCTCGCGCTGGTGGCGTTCGGCGCGCTGCGCGAGACGCTGCCCGCCCAGGCGCGGCACGGCGGAGGGTTCGGGTCCACCCTGCGGACGATGGGCGGGCTGCTGCGCGACCTGCCGTTCCTCGGGCTGATGCTCACGGGCACGTTCGGGTTCGGGGCGCTGTTCGGGTACATCAGCGGGTCGTCGACGGTGCTGCAGCACGTCTACCACGTGTCGCCGCAGACCTACAGCCTGCTGTTCGGGCTGAACTCGGTGGCCATCGTCGGGATGACGCAGATCAACGGGCGGGTGCTGGCGCGGCGCTTCACGGCGGGCGCGCTGATGCTGGCCGGGCTGGGCCTGGCGGTGGTCGCGGGCGTGGCGCTGGTGTTGGTGACGACCGTGTGGGACTTCGGGCTGCTCGGGGTCTGCCCGGCGCTGTTCGTGATGATGGGCAGCATGGGGATGATCCTGCCGAACTCGGCGGCGCAGGCGCTCGGTCTGGTCGAGCCGCAGGCGGCGGGGACGGCTTCGGCGCTGCTGGGGACCGGCAACTTCCTGTGCGGGGCGCTGGTCGCACCGCTGAGCAGCCTGGGCGGGCGGCCGTCGGCGGTGCTGCTGGCGGTGGTCGTGCTGTCGAGCGCGGTGCTGGCGAGCGCGGCGTACGTGGCGCTGTGTCGGCCGTGGCAGGCGCGGGCCGAGGTCCCGGGGCGTACGGGGAGCCAGGCGGGCTGAGGGGCGGCCGGCGGTCGGCGGCTGACGGGGGACGGCGGACGACGAACAGCTGACAGATAACAGATGTTGAAATCTGTTATCTGTCAGCTGTTATCCGTTACCGGTTACCCGTTACCCGCTATCCGTCAGTCGGCCCCTTCAGCCAATCGCGAAGTCGTCGCCGTACACGTTTCCCTGCCCGTACCACCCGTGCAGGTAGACCGTCACGGTGCCGGTGCCGCCGGTGGTGAACGGGACGCTCAGCTTCGTCCAGCCGGCGGAGTTGGTCCAGGTGCTGGCGTTCGCCCCGCCACTGACGCCGAGGTAGGCGTAGTTGCCCTGCACCCAGCCGCTCAGCGTGTAGCTGGTGTTGGGCTTCAGGGTGACGGTCTGCGTGCACTCACCGGTCTGGCTCTCGGTCGGCGCGGCCTGCAGCGCGTACGAGCCGGAGTGGACCGGCGTGCTCACCACGGCGCCCCCGCCCTGGCAGGTCCACGGGGCGAGGCTGCCGCTCTCCAGGCCGCCGTTGGCCAGACCACCGGGAGGCGGAGTGCTGCCGGTGACGGTCAGCGTGTAGGTGGCGGTGTGCGTACCGGACGGAGCGCTCGCCTTCACCGTCAGCGGGTACGTGCCGGCCGCGGCCGCCGCCGTCGTCGTGACGCTGAGCGTGGCGCCGGTGCCGGCGGTGACGCTGCCGGGGGTGACAGTGGCGGTGACGCCCGCCGGGGCGCCGCTCACCGAGAGGCTGACGCTCTGCGCCGAGCCCGACGTCACGGCCGTCGCGATCGAGGCCGACGTGGAAGAACCAGCGGCCACCGTACCGGAGTTCGGGTTGACGGCCACCGAGAAGTCGTTCGTTGTCGGCGTGCCGCTCGTGAACGGCGCGAAGATGTGCGTGAAGTCCCAGGCGTTCTGGGCGATCCCGGAGCACGAGTCGTTCCCGGCCGTGCCCGGGCAGCCCCCGTTGTCGCGCTGGAGCGCCCAGAAGGACAGCGTGTTGATGCCCTTCGACACCGCCCAGTTGTACACGGTCGTCGCGTTGGCCACGGTGAACGTCTCGGCCGCGCCGTAGTCGTCGATGCCGACCATCTCGGTGATCCCGATCGAACCCCACAGCTGCGCCGGGGACTTGCCGGGGTAGAGCGTGGCCAGCTGGTTGTACAGGTCCTGGGCGGAGGTCTGGGTGTCGGCGGCCATGTCGTGGGTGGCGCCGTCGTAGTAGTCGAAGGTCATCATGTTGACGACGTCGATCCGCGCGTTGTTGCCGATCGCGTTCCGCAGCACGGAGAGTCCGTTGTCGGCCAGTCCGCTCGTGGTGGTCGGCAGCGTGTACGAGAACTGGACGGAACGGCCGTTGGCCGCGGCCCAGTCCTGCACCAGCTTGATCGCCTTGTTGCGGCGGTCGATGCCCGCCGAGTCGGTGAGCGAGTTGTCCTCGATGTCGAGGTCGATCCGGCTGATGTCGTACGTCGTGACGAGGCTCTCGTAGGCGGCCGCGATCTGGTTGACGTCGGTGCAACTGTCCGCGATCTCGGTGCCGTTGTGGTCGGCCGTGTAGCCGCCGAAGGACGGGATCACGTCTCCGCCGTTGGCGCGGATGGTGGCGATGTCGGCGCCGAAGGTCGAGGAGGAGACGGGCTTCGAGGTGTCGCCGTTCCAGTACGGGGTGCACGAGCCCTTCGCGGAGGCCTGGAGGAAGGCCATCGTCAGGTACTTGGCGCCGGACTGCGCGGCCAGCGTGGCGGGGCTCTGGCCGGTCCAGGACTCGAAGTAGGGGGCGAAGACCCGGCTGGGGAGCGGGGTCGCGGCCTGGGCGGAGCCCGTCCCGGCGGCGACGAGGCCGGCCGAGGCGGCCAGCGTGGCACAGGCCGTCAGGGCCGCCTGGATGGTTCTGCGTAGACGCATCGATTCTCCAACAGACATGGTGGGGCAGGACGTTGGGGCGGCGCAGGGACGTACGGGTCGCGCGGCGGGGAGCGGGCGGCGTGCTCGGGGCAGGCGGTGTCCACGGACTCGCGCGGCGGCGAACGGCGGTGCGGGTGGTGCGGACGCGCGCGCCGGGCGGGTTCGGGGGTGGAGCGGAACAGGGCAGGGCGGTGCCTCGGCCGCCGGTGGTCACACCCCCACAGTGCATCCCGGTCGGATCGACATGCTTATGGTTGGACTAGACCACTTCTCTGTCAAGGTGCCTTGCGGTTCGTCGCCGCACGGCCCCGGCCGCGTCGGGAGCCGCCGAAGGCGGGCGGCCGGACCCCGGGCCGGTTATTGGATTGTGGACACCGAACCCCGTCCGGGAGGATCGGACCCTTGTCCGACAGGACGCCCGACACGGCACCACACCCACCCCGGAGGAACAGCCCTGTGACGACCCCCTCGCTGGACGAAGCCTGGCGCCACCTGGAAGCCGGCGACCCGCAGGCCGTCCTGCGCGAACTGCGCGCCCTCGCCGAGGACGTGCCCGCCGCCCAGGTCGCCCCGCTGGTCCAACGGCTGGCCGCCGGCAGCGGCTTCGACGACCTGGCCGAGGCCGCCGCCCGCCTCGCCACCGCGAGCGGGGCAACCGCCGGGAGCGCCACCGGGGCCGGTACCCCCGATGCCGTCGCCCTCTACAAGTACGGGTACGCCTGCGTCGAACGCGGCGCCGCCTTCCTCGCCGCACCCGCGCTCGCCGAGGCCCTGCGCATCGCCACCGCCGAGGTCCGCGAGGGCGAGAAGACCAAGCGCGGCCTCTTCGGCCGCAGCAAGCCCGGCCCCGACAACCGCCTGCCGATCCTCGCCGAACTCGTCTCCGCCCTGGAGGACGAGGAACGGCACGCCGAGGCCGTCACCGCCCTGCAAGCCCACGAGTCCGTCCTCCGGGACTGGCCCGAGCGCTACCTCCTCGCCTACAACGCCCTGATGGCCGGCGACCGGACCACCGCCCGCACCACCCTCGACCGGCTCTCCGCCCCCGACGACCAGTGGCGCCCCGCCGCCGACCGCGTGCGCCGCGCCCTCGGCCGGGCCGACACCGTCGAGGCCGCCGCGTCCACCACGGACCCGTTGAACCGTCAGGACCTGCGCGGCTGGCACTTCGCCCTCACCGGAGGCCTGCTCGCCACCCTCTCCCCGTACGGGTTCACGGCGGGAATGACCGGCCGCTACGCCTTCCTCCAGGACTCCTACGGCCTGTGCCGGCACGGGCTGGAGCGGCTTCGCCTGATCCTGGACGCCGCCGGTGTGCGCCCGCAGTCGGTCTCGCTGCTGCCGGGCCGGGCCGATCGGGCCCTCGGCCTCGCCGCCGCCGAGCTGCTCGGCCTGCCCGCCCGGCCGTACCAGCCGGGCACCGGGGACACCGTGGTCGTGGCCTACGACCTGAGCGACGTCGAGGGCATCGGCCCGGAAACGCTGACGGCGCTGCGCACGCGCTCCGCGGGCGAGGTGCTGTACGAGCACGCGACCTGCTGGACCGACACGCCGCCGGTCACCGCGGACGTGAGCGGCCTGCTCGGCCAGACCGTCGCCCCGCCGTGGCGGATGCTCGGCAACGAGCCGGACGAGCGCCCGGCCGAGGAGCTGACGGCCGAGATCCTGGCCGCCGACCCGGCCCCGGACGGCGGCGACGGCGAGACCCCGTCCGACCCGGACGAGGCGTTGGCGGCCTTCGCCCGCGCGGTGCGCGAACGCTGGCTGGACGGCCCGCGCGACCGCTGCCGCACGAGTGGTCCGGTGCCCAGCTCCCGCTTCCGGTAGGGCACTTGGGTGGGGGTGTCCGAGGTGCCACGGCCGCGCGTCTGCTGACGACGCGCGGCCGCGGCGGCCCGGTGCTCAGGACACCGGGCGCGCGGGGGCGCCGCGCCGGGTCAGGCCGGCGGCGGGCAGAGGGTCGTGCGCAGCGCCTCGTTGATCTTCGCGGCCTTGTCCGGCCCGAAGCCCTGCGGGTGGTCGGGGGTGGTGAAGCGCTGGTCGGCCAGTTCGACCAGCTTCGCCTTGTCCTTGGGGAACTGGTACATCGACTGGCACTGGCTGCGGGCCCGGTCGATGGCCTGGTCGGGCTTCCCGCCGACGATCGCCGGGTCGATCGCGTCCAGTGCGGCGACCAGCTTGGCGGTGACGTCGGTGCCCGGTTTGGCGGGCATTCCGGCGTCGGTGGGCGGCGCGGGCTTGGCCGGCGCCGACCCGCCCGCGGTACCCGAACCGCCGGTCGCGCCCGAACCTCCGGACGCGTCCCCGGCGGCGGAGCCCGTCGAGGCGTCCGCGGGCGGGGTGGCTCCGGGGGCGGGGGTCGCGGTGGCGGAGGCGGAGGCGGCGGCCGAAGCGGGGGAGGCAGCCGCGGACGTTGAGGTGCCGGTGCCCGCTCCGGAGCCCGAGGCGGAAGTCGAGCCGGAGCTGGAACACGCGGCGAGGCTCACCGCGGCGAAAGCCGTGAGGGTGGCGGCGAGGAGACGAGTGCGCATGGCGTCACACTGTCATGTTCGCGGCGCGGGAGGGAAGGCCCTCAGGCGGGGGTAACGGTGGGCGGCGAACAGCTGACAGATAACAGATGTTGAAATCTGTTATCTGTCAGCTGTTACCTGTTACCCGTCATCTGCCGGCGGTCGCCCGCAATCCGTCAGCCCAGCCCGTTGGCCTTCAGCCAGTCCTTGGCCACCGCCGACGGGTCCTCCTTGTCGACCGACACGCGCTTCATCAGCGCCGTCAGCCCGGTCGTGTCGAGCTTGGCCGACACCGCGTTGAGTGCGGCCGTCGCCGTCGGCCCCACCCCGGCCTTGTTGACCAGCGGGGTGACGTTCTGCGCGCCGAAGACGCCCTTCGGGTCGGCCAGCGGGACGAGCTTGAACTGGACGATCTTCGGGTCGGTGGTGAACACGTTGCCGACCTGGATGGCGCCGTCCTTGAGCGCGTTGGCCGTCGTGTCGCCGGTGGGCTTCCACTCCTTGAAGGTCAGTCCGTAGACGTCCTTGAACTGCTGCTCGCGGCGGGACTTGAATTCCGGCGGCCCGCCGATCGTGAACTCGCCCGCCTTGGCGGCCAGGTCGGCGACGGTCTTGAGCCCGTACTTGTCGGCGGTCTCCTGAGTGACGCTGAGGGAGTCCTTGTCCTCGGCGGGGGAGGAGTCCAGGATCCCGAGCGAGGCCGGCAGGGTCTTGGCCAGCGCCGCGTTGACGTCGTCCTTGGCGGTGGCGGTGGACTTGGCGTCCAGGTAGGCGAGCAGGGCGCCGTTGTACTCGGGCAGGACGGTGAGGTTGCCGCTCTGCAGCTGCCCGTAGAGCACCTCCCGGCTGCCGATGTTGAACTTCTCCTCGACCTTGACGCCCTTGGCCTTGAGCGCCTGCGAGTAGATCGAGCCGAGCAGCACGTTCTCGGGGAAGTTCGCGGAGCCGACCACGACGGTCCCGCCGTCGCCGGCGCCGCCGCTCGCACCCCCGCTCCCGGCGGCCGTGCTCGCGCCGCCGCCGGCCGCCGCCGAGGACGAGCCGCTGTCGAGCGGGTTCCCACCGGAGGAGCCGCAGGCGGTGGCGCCGAGGGCGAGGGCAGCGAGGGTGCCGAGGACGGCGGCGCGCCTGGTTCTGCGAATTGTCGACATGGTGACAGGTGTCCTTCCGAGACGATGGAGACAGAGGTTCAGGGGATCCGGCCGCGGACCCGCATCAACGGGCCCAAGGCGACGGGACAAAGCCGACGGGCCGGAGCCGACGGGCGCGAGTCGGCAGGCCAATGCCGACTGGCCGAAGTCAGCGGGTCCGGTCGGCGGCCCGGCGCTGGGCGCGCACCCCGCGCGGCAGCGCGTACCGGGCGAGCAGGACGAAGAGCAGCTGGGCGGCGACCGCGAGCAGCACCACGAGCACCGCGCCGCCGGCCGTCACCGCGTACTTGCGGGTGGCCAGCCCGTCGAACACGTACCGGCCGAGGCCGCCGAGCCCGACGTACGCGGCCACCGTCGCGGTCGCGATGACCTGGACGGCCGCCGTGCGGAAGCCCGCCAGCAGCGTCGGCGCCGCGGACGGCAGGCACACCTGCCACAGCACCTGCGGGTGGGTCAGCCCGATGCCGCGCGCCGCGTCGCGCACGTCCGGGTCGGTGCCGCGCACTCCCTCGACGGCCGCGACCAGCAGCGGCGGGGCCGCGAGCGCGACCAGCGGGACGAGCACCGCCGTGTCGCCGACCCCGGCGAGCAGCACCGCGAGCGTGACCAGCCCCAGGGTGGGCAGCGCGCGGGCGAACCCGGCCAGCGCCGTGACGGCGGTGACGCCGCGTCCGGTGTAGCCGATCAGCAGCCCGAGCGGGACGGCGACGAGCGCGGCGAACAGCAGCGCCTCACCGGAGAACGCCAGGTGCTCGGCGATCCGGTGCGCGATCGAGTCCGGACCGCTGCGGTGATCCGGGTCGGAGAAGAAGTCGCTCAGCCACGAGAGCCAGTTCACCGGCCTGCTCCCTTCTCGCGGACGGCCCAGGGCGCGAGCAGCCGCCGCGCCCCCACCAGCACCAGGTCGACGGTCAGCGCGAGTGCCGCGATCAGCGCGATGCCGGCCACGATCGGGGTCGGGAAGGTGCGCTGGAACCCGTCCATGAACAGGTAGCCGAGCCCGCCGCGCCCGACCAGCGCGCCGACGCTCGCCAGCGAGATGCTGGACACCGCGGCGACCCGCAGTCCGGCGATCAGGTACGGCACGGCGGCGGGCAGTTCGACGGCGGTCAGCCGGTGCCACGGCCCGTAGCCCATGGCGGTCGCGGCCTGCCGGACGGCGTCCGGCACGGCGCGCAGCCCGTCCACGGTGGTGGGCAGGAGCACGGCGAGCGCGTAGAAGGTGAGCGGGATCATGACGGTGGCCTGGGTGGCGAGGCCGGTGTACGGGATGAGCAGCATGAAGACGGCCACGGCGGGCAGCGCGTAGACGATGTTGAAGACGGCGGCGAGCGGCTGGTACGCGCGGGGGAAGCGGGCGCAGGCCAGGCCCAGCGGGACGGCGATCAGCAGGCCGATGAGCACCGGGACCAGGGCGATCACGGCGTGGTCGGCGAGCAGGTTGCCGAGGTAGCCGAGGTGGTCGCCGATCCAGTACCAGCGGACGATCGGTTCATCGTCCACCGGTGGCCCCGCCCTTGCCGTCCGCCGCGCTCTTCGCCTCGGCCTTCTCCCCGTCCCTCTCCTCGCCCTTCGCCTCGCCCTTCGCCTCGTCCTTCACGAGTGTCCCGGTGTCGCTCGGGGCGGTGGCGGTCGTGTCGCCCGGCGCCGTCAGGGCGCGGAGGACGGCCTCGCGGTCCGCCGTGCCGGTGGCCCGGCCGTCGGAGTCGAGGGCCACGGCGACCCCGGCGGGGGAGAGGACGGCGGCGTCGAGCGCGGTGCGCAGCGTGTCGGTGTCCGGCCGGTAGCCGGGGGCCGGGCGCAGTTCGGCGGTGGGGGCGTCGCGGTCGATCCAGCCGATCGGGCGGCGCTCGTCGTCCAGTGCCAGCTCCCAGCCGTCGAAGCGCAGTCCGCCGGCCAGTGGGCGGGTGGCGACGGTGCTCGCCGGGCGCAGGCCGAGGCCGCGCAGGCCGCGATCCCGGCCCAGGAAGGCGGCGACGTCGTCGTCGGCGGGCGCGGTGAGCAGGGTGTGCGGGTCGGCCAGCTGGGCGATCCGGCCCTGGCCGCGCAGCACGACGACCTGGTCGCCGAGCCGGACGGCCTCCTCGATGTCGTGGGTGACGAACAGCACCGTCTTGTGCAGTTCGGACTGGAGGCGCAGCAGTTCCTCCTGGAGCCCGGCGCGCACCACCGGGTCGACGGCGCTGAACGGCTCGTCCATCAGCAGCACGGGCGGGTCGGCGGCCAGGGCGCGGGCCACGCCGACGCGCTGCTGCTGGCCGCCGGAGAGCTGGAACGGGTAGCGCTTGGCGGTCTCGGGCGCGAGCCCGACGAGGTCGAGCAGTTCGGCGGCCCGGGCGCGGGCCTTCTTGCGGTCCCAGCCGAGGAGGTAGGGCACGGTGGCGACGTTGTCGATCACCTTGCGGTGCGGGAAGAGCCCGGCCTGCTGGATCACGTAGCCGATGCCGCGGCGCAGCTTGGCGGGTTCCAGCCCGGCGACGTCCGCGCCGTCCAGCAGCACCCGGCCCGAGGTGGGCTCGACCATCCGGTTGACCATGCGCAGGAGGGTGGTCTTGCCGCACCCGGACGGTCCGACCAGGACGGTTATCCGTCCGGTCGGCACGTCCAGGTCGAGGCCCTCGACGGCGATGGTGCCGTCGGGGTGGCGCTTGCCGGCGCCGTCGAATCTGATCACGGGGAGTTTCCTCGTCCGGGCGCCCCGCGGTGGCGGCGCCGTTGGTCGGTCTGTCGTCGGTCTCTCGGTTGATGGCGGTCTTGTCGACAAACGGTGGCGGTGCGGACCGCGGTGGTGCCTGTCGGATCTCCTGCCCGGGCGTTCTTCCGCCCGCGTGGCTGCCCGGCTTCGGACCGGCGGAAACTCTGATCAGACTATGACTTACATCATCTCCTGTCCCTTATTCACCGCCTGTCACGAGGAGCGGAGCCGCTGCGGCAGGGCTCCGTCGGGGAGTCAAGCCGGTCGGTCGCGCCGCTGTTCAGTCGTCGTCGGGCCGCCGTTCAGCCGCCCTGACGGGTCGGCAGTCCGGCCGCCGCCCAGCCGACGAAACCGCCGTCCAGGTCGGTCGCCCGGTGCAGCCCCAGTTCGCGCAGCGACGCCGCGGCCAGGCTCGACGCGTACCCCTCCGAGCACACCACGATCCACTCGACGTCGTACCCCGACGCCTGCGGGATCCGGTGACCGCCCGTCGGGTCCAGCCGCCACTCCAGCACGTTGCGCTCGATGATCAGCGCCCCGGGGATCTCCCCCTCCGCCGCCCGCTGCGCCGCCGGACGGATGTCCACCAGCAGCGCGCCGTCCAGCTGCGCCTGGTACGCCTCCCGGGCGCGCGGGCGGTACACGCCCTCGCGGGCCCGCTCCACCAGGTCGTCGATCGTGGTCACCACTGTTCCGGTCCTTCCTCAGAGGTGCGGACGAGCCCGCCGGCCCGCAGGTCGTAGTGCGCCATCGAGCTCAGCGGGGGCGAGTAGGCGTGCAGGGTGACGGCCGGGCCCGACGCCGTGTTGCGCACGTCGTGCACGTACTCGGGGCCGAAGGCGCGGGCCGTCCCCGCCGGGACGCGGCGGATCAGCAGGCCCTGGTCCGGGCCGCCGAGCGAGAGCTCCTCCAGTTCGCCGAGGGCGACGGTGAAGGCGCCGCGCGAGCCGCCGTGGTCGTGGAAGCCGGTGGACTGGCCGGGCAGCCAGCTGATCAGCCACACCTCGTGGTCGTCGTCGGCCACCAGGCGCCGGTACCAGCGCTCGTCCGTCGACAGGCGGACGTGGTGGATCCACTGGTCGGGCCGTTCGGCGAGCTCGCGGACGATCGCGCGCAGGGCGTTCGGGGTGAGCGGCGCGCGGGCTTCCTCGACGGCTGTGTCGGCGGCGGCGTGGGTGGCGGCGGCGTACGTGGCGTTGGTGTTCGTGGCGGCGGCGTTCGTGGCGTCGGTGGGTGGACGGTCGGGGGCGAGGTCCAGGCTCATGGGGCGTCCTCGGGTGCGGCGGGAACGTCGGGAGGGTGCGCCCGCCGTCCGGGAGCCGCGGCGGAGCGGTGCCGAAGGAGCGGCACGGCAGCGCGAGGGGTGCACCGGGCGGGGGCGGGTTCAGAACTGCGGATGCGGGTGCGCGGCGCGGGCCCTGGCAGACGTCACAGGGCGGAACCGGCGCGGAGGGGCAAGGTCAACAGGCACACATGGAGCTCGCCTGGCGTCGCAGATCGACGTGCAGGCGGCAGACCAGGGTGGTGCCGGAATCCATGGTCCGGATCCTTCCCGACCCGCGCGGCGGGAGTCAAGCGGGACCCGCAGTGCGTCCATACCTCGGACCAAGGCTGCTCACACCTCGGACGCCCCGCTCCTTCCACCCTCGTCTCCAGGCCCGCGTCACCCCTCGGCGGAGCGCCGCGGCGCCGGGGGAGTGACGGCCGATCGGGCCGTACCCGCGCTGCCGGGCGACTGCGCCGGTACGGGCCCCGCCCCGCCACCGGCCACCCGCTGCGCCGCCAGCGCGGCCTCGACCAGCGGAGCCGCCTGGTCGCCCAGATAGCGGCCCAGCGTCTGGTACGCGTCGAACTGCCGGTGGTCGAACCACTGGTCGCTGGTCAGGTCGTTCGGGAACGCCGCGTTGCCCACCGCGTAGGACAGCAGCTCGTACGGCATGTCGGCGGTCAGGACGGCCTGGACGACGATCAGCGTGCCGTGCCGGGCGTCATCGCTCCCACCGGATCCGCCCGCGCCGGATTCGCGCTCGCCGGATCCGCCCTCCCCGGCGAGACCCGCGAGCGGCACCGGATAGTGGATGTCCCCCGTGACCACCGTCCGCTCCGACAGCCGCGCGGACAGCTGCGCCGCGAGCCCCCGCAACGGCTGCGGCCCGTCCGACGACGCCCTGCCGTCAGCGGCCGCGGCCTGCGCTGCCTGGGCGGCCTGTGCCACCTGCTCCGCGGCGCTCCCCGGGATCAGCACCTCCGGCTCGTGCAGCGTGATGACGACGCCCAGCTCCTCGCGCGCCAGCGTGATCGCGGCGGCGAGGTTGGCCGCGTACCCGGAGTCGCCGCTGGCGTCGATGCAGACCGCCGTCCGGACGCCGTGGCGCAGCAGCTCGACCAGGCCCAGGTTCTCGTAGTGCCCGCCGTCGGTGGTCAGCAGGAACCGGTCGTCCATCGGGAACCGCCCCGTCAGCTCCCGCAGTTGGTACTGCAGCCGCCGTACGGCCGGCTGCGCGGGGCGCCGCCAGTCCGGCACGCCGGACCAGTCCGGGCCCAGCACGGCCGGGTTGGGCAGCCAGGTGCCGAGCCGTGCGTTGGTGACCGCGAACAGCCCCTGGTACGCCTTGGACTGACGGCCCATCGCCGAGGAGAACGCCGCCCCCGACACGGCCATCGCCGACTGCACGGTGAGGTCCCGGGCGATGTGCCGCCGGGTCCGCCGCTCCAGCAGGTCGGTGCGGGCGTAGCCCACGTCCGGACCGCCCACGTAGTCGTGCGACAGCGTGAAGGACACCGCCCGGCGGCCCGGCGGGGTACGGGTGTCCCCGGAGAGGTTGGCCGCCGCCGAGAAGATCACCTGGGGGAAGTCCGGGTGCCGGGCGCCGTAGTGGCTGAGCCACGTCTCCTCGCGGAAGAAGTCGTACGGCCGGGCCACCACCGCGCCGCCCTCGGCGACCCGGCGGACCGCGAACGCCCTTGCCAGCCGCAGCCGGTAGAACGGGTGCAGGCTCATCCACGTCTGGTCCAGGTTGAGCCCGACCGCGCCGAGCACCAGCGGCAGCGCCACCTGGACGGCCGTCGGCCACGCGTACCCGGTCGCGACCGCCCAGCCGAGCGCGAGCAGCGATCCGGCCGACAGGACCGCCAGAGCCGCCCACACCACCACGTACTGGGGGAGGTTGGCGGTGAGGCCGCCGCCGAACCGGCCCGCTCCGCGCAGCGCCCCGGCGACCGCCGCCGCGCCCCGGCGGATCGTCCGGCGGTCGCGCCAGAGTATGCCGAGCAGCAGCGCGAGGTAGCTGAGCACGACGGTGAGGCTGAGCCCGGCGCCGGTGAGTCGTGGGCCCGCGGCCAGCGCGGCCTGGAGCCGCACCGCGCTCCACGCCAGCGCGGGCACCGCGAGGACGCCGGTGGCCACCAGCGCGGCCAGCGCGAGGCTGCCCTGGAAGAGCCGGCGGAGCACGCGCGGCAGCACGGCGTCCCAGCCGAGCGGGGGGAACACGAGCACCGAGAGCAGCCAGCACGCGGCGCCGGTGACGAGCAGGACGGCCAGGACGGTGACGGCGGGCGCGCGGAGGACCAGTGCCCCCGGCGACCCCGCCCCGCCGGTACGCAGCCCGGCCGCCGCCAGGCCGTCCAGCGGGGTGACCGGCACGAGCCGGTAGAACCGGCTGAGCCCGAGGCCGACCACCAGGACGGCGGTGAGCAGCAGCGTGAACGCCGAGATCACGCCGCGCAGCAGCGTGCCGAGGGCGACCAGCCACTCGCCCGAGCCGTCGGCGATGTACTTGCCGTGGCGGCGGAGGTGGTCCTCCTCGGGGGAGCCGGGCTCCAGCACGGTGTCGGCCGTCAGGCCCGAGACGGCGTGCACGGAGGCGCCGGGCGCGGAGTCGCTGAGCGCGAGCTGCATCGCGCCGACCGCGTAGCCGCCGCCCGAGACGGAGACCAGGTACCGCGCCCGTCTCAGCCACGGCCGCAGCGACTGGAGCGCGCCGAGCGTGACGCAGGCCGAGCGGATGCCGCCGCCCGAGGCGCAGAAGCCCAGCTCGGCGGGTTCGCGCCCCGGTGGCACCCGGGAGCCGTCACGCCAACGGGCCTGGCCCGCCCGGGCGGTGGCGTCCGCGGGGGCCTCGGGAGGGCAGCCCGGTGCGCCGTTGCGCGGTGGCCACAGCGCCCCGTGCGTGGTGACGACCGGCCAGGGCGGGATCAGCGCGGGACGGTCGGGGGAGCCGCCGGGCGTCGCGTCCCCGTCCGGGCCCGGGCCCGTGACGGGTGGACGGGACCGGAGCCCCCGCACCGCTCGGACGGCGGTGACGGCGAGCGCCCCCGCGGCCGCGGCCCCGGCGGGCAGGAGCAGCAGCCACGCCGTGGTGGCCAGCCCCGAGGCGACGGCGAACGGCGCGTCCGATCCGTCCGGGCGGTCCAGGGCGCGGGCGAGCAGCACGTCCGCCGCGAAGGCGCAGCACGCCGCGAGCAGCCCGGCACCCCCGGCGGCGAGCGCGGTCAGCCGCCAGCGCGCCCGCCCGAACACGTACAGGCCGAGCAGCGCGGCGGCGGCCAGCGTCAGACCGGCGCCGCCGGTGAGCCAGGCGTCGGCCCGGAGGGCGGCCGGCCCGTCCCCGGCGCGGCCGCCGAGCGCCGCCAGCGCGGCCGTCCGCGAACCGGCCAGCCGCAGCGCCACCACCCCGCCGGGCGGCGCCATCCGGCGGAACAGCAGACCGCCGAGGGCAACGGGCAGCAGCGCGCCGAGCGCCAGCAGCAGCCCCGCCCACGGCGGCACGGCGGGCGGGCCGGCCGGCGGATCCGCCCGCCGCGCCCACGCGAGCAGGCGGCCGGGACCGAGCCCGGGCGGCGCCTTGCGCACCGCCCTCCCGAGAGCCGTCGTCATGCCTGCCACCCCCTGATCCCCGGGCCCGCGCCGGCGGGCGAAGTCGCGCTGCGCCGCCGCACGGTAACGGTCCGAAGCGGCGTCCACGCGCGTTTTACCCACCTTGGCCGGAACCGGCACCCGGAACGCCCGGATTCACTCGAATGAGTAAGGAGCGCACTCCCGGGGTAGATGACCGATTCATCCCGTCCAGGCGGACCCGCGTGTCCGTGTAACAAGATCGCCCCGGACGCGTTACCCCCAACGTATTGTCAGGCCACCGAACCCGGCCTACGGTCGACAGATCGCAATTTCTACGCACGTAGACGCACGCCGCCGCACACGGCTCCGCGTGGACGCACGCGGAGCCCCTGCCACGCCTGCCGAGCGTGCGCGGAAAGGCGCGCGGAGACCGTGCCGCGACCCCGCACACCGGCCTGCGCGCCGCAGGCCAGAGCCACCCCGTCAACCCTCAGACCGCAGGCCCGGCTCCCCGGCCGGGCCCCGGAGTTGCGGAGGTACCCATGTCGCAGATCGTCCGTGCCGCGCTCGTCCAGACCCGCTGGACCGGCGACCAGGAGAGCATGATCGCCCTCCACGAGCGGTACGCCCGCGAGGCAGCCGCCCGGGGCGCGAAGATCATCGGTTTCCAGGAGGTCTTCAACGCCCCCTACTTCTGCCAGGTCCAGGAGCCCGAGCACTACCGCTGGGCGGAGGCCGTGCCCGACGGCCCCACCGTCCGGCGCATGCAGGACCTGGCCCGCGAGCTCGGTCTCGTCATCGTCGTCCCGGTGTACGAGGAGGAGCAGGCGGGGGTGTACTACAACACCGCCGCCGTGATCGACGCCGACGGCCGCTACCTCGGCAAGTACCGCAAGCACCACATCCCGCAGGTCAAGGGCTTCTGGGAGAAGTACTACTTCAAGCCCGGCAACCTCGGCTGGCCCGTCTTCGACACCGCCGTCGGCAAGGTCGGCGTCTACATCTGCTACGACCGGCACTTCCCCGAGGGCTGGCGCGCCCTCGGCCTCGCCGGCGCGCAGATCGTCTACAACCCCTCCGCCACCAGCCGCGGCCTGTCCGCCTACCTCTGGCAGCTCGAACAGCCCGCCGCCGCCGTCGCCAACGAGTACTTCGTCGCCGCCATCAACCGGGTCGGCACCGAGGAGTACGGCGACAACGACTTCTACGGCACCTCCTACTTCGTCGACCCGCGCGGCCGGTTCGTCGGCGAGGTCGCCTCCGACAAGGAGGAGGAACTCGTCGTCCGCGACCTCGACCTCGGCCTGATCGAGGAGGTCCGCCAGCAGTGGGCCTTCTACCGCGACCGCCGCCCCGACGCCTACGGACCGCTCGCCGAGGCCTGAGGAGCACCCCGATGACCACTCCCGACCCCCGCCACCGCACCGTCATCCGCGGCGGCCTCGTCATCACCGCCTCCGACGAACTCCACGCCGACGTCCTCATCGAGGGCGAACGCGTCGCCGCCCTCGCCACCACCGGCAGCTCCGCCGCCGGGGCCTGGACCGCCGACACCGTCATCGACGCCGCCGGCCACTACGTCATCCCGGGCGGCGTCGACGCCCACACCCACATGGAACTGCCCTTCGGGGGCACCGCGGCCTCCGACACCTTCGAGACCGGCACCCGCGCCGCCGCCTGGGGCGGCACCACCACCATCGTCGACTTCGCCGTCCAGCCCGTCGGCGGCTCCCTGCGCGAGGGCCTGGACGCCTGGCACGCCAAGGCCGACGGAAACTGCGCCGTCGACTACGCCTTCCACACCATCGTCTCCGACGTCACCGACGGCGTCCTCAAGGAGATGGACGCGCTCGTCGACTCCGGAGAGTCCACCTCCTTCAAGCTCTTCATGGCCTACCCCGGCGTCTTCTACAGCGACGACGGCCGCATCCTGCGCGCCATGCAGCGCGGCGCCGCCAACGGCGGGCTCGTCATGATGCACGCCGAGAACGGCATCGCCATCGACGTCCTCGTCGAGCAGGCGCTCGCCGCCGGGCGCACCGCGCCCCGCTACCACGGGGAGGTGCGCCGCGAACTCCTGGAGGCCGAGGCCACCCACCGGGCCATCAAGCTCGCCCAGGTGGCCGGCAGCCCGCTCTACGTCGTCCACGTCTCCGCGGCTTCCGCCCTCGCCGAGATCGCCCAGGCCCGCGACGCCGGGCTCAACGTCTTCGGCGAGACCTGTCCGCAGTACCTGTTCCTCTCCACCGACAACCTCGCCGAGGAGGGCGCGGACGGCTTCGAGGGCGCCAAGTACGTGTGCAGCACGCCCCTCCGGCCGCGCGAGCACCAGGAGGCCCTGTGGCGGGGGCTGCGCGCCAACGACCTCCAGGTCGTCTCCACCGACCACTGCCCGTTCTGCTTCGCCGGGCAGAAGGAACTCGGGCGCGGCGACTTCTCCAAGATCCCCAACGGCCTTCCGGGCGTGGAGAACCGGATGGACCTCCTCCACCAGGCCGTCGTCGACGGGCACCTCACCCGCCGCCGCTGGATCGAGATCGCCTGCACCACGCCGGCCCGCATGTTCGGCCTGCACCCGCGCAAGGGCACCATCGCGCCCGGCGCCGACGCCGACATCGTCGTCTACGACCCCACCGCGGTGCAGACCGTCTCCGCCGCCACCCACCACATGAACGTCGACTACTCCGCCTACGAGGGACGCCGACTCACCGGCCGGGCGCGGACGGTGCTCTCGCGCGGCACCGTCGTCCTCGATGGCGACAGGTGGCTCGGCCGCGCCGGACACGGCACCTTCCTGCGCCGCGACACCTGCCAGTACCTGGTCTGACACCGCCCTTCCCTTCCCCTCCTCCTCCGGTCCGTCCGCCGTCCGGGCTCCTTCCGGCCCCGGGCGGCGGCCCCGTCCCCCTTCCTGGAGCCACCGATGGACATCGGCCTCGTCCTGCAGACCGATCCGCCCGCCCGCCTGCTCGTCGACCGGATGATCCGCGCCGAACGGGCCGGGTTCAGCCACGGCTGGACCTTCGACTCCTGCGTCCTGTGGCAGGAATCCTTCGTCATCTACAGCCGCATCCTCGCCGAGACCGAACGGCTCACCGTCGGTCCGATGGTCACCAACCCCTCCACCCGCACCTGGGAGGTCACCGCCTCCCTCTTCGCGACCCTCAACGACATGTACGGCAACCGCACCGTCTGCGGCATCGGCCGCGGCGACTCCGCCATGCGCGTCGCCGGACGCCGCCCCGCCACCCTCGACCGGCTCTCCCACGCCATGCACGCCATCAAGGAGTTGGCCGAGGGACGCACCGTCGAGGTGGACGGCACCGAGATGCACCTGCCGTGGGTGCGGCCCGGCGCCTCCCTGCCGATCTGGATGGGGGCGTACGGGCCGAAGGCGCTCGCGCTGACCGGACGCCAAGCGGACGGATTCATCCTGCAGTTGGCCGACCCCTACCTCACCGAGTACATGGTGAAGGCGGTGCGGGCCGCCGCCGTCGAGGCCGGCCGCGACCCCGACAGCGTCACCATCTGCGTGGCCGCGCCCGCCTACGTCACCGCCGACGACTCGCCCGCCGCACTCGCCCACGCCCGCGAGCAGTGCCGGTGGTTCGGCGGCATGGTCGGCAACCACGTCGCCGACCTCGTCAACCACTACGGCGAACACTCGGACTTCGTCCCGGACGCCCTCACCGACTACATCAAGGACCGCCAGGGCTACGACTACAGCCACCACGGACGCGCCGGGAACCCCGACACCGCCTTCGTCCCGGACGGGATCGTCGACCGCTTCTGTCTCATCGGGCCCCCCGCGGCGCAGCTCGCGCGGCTGGAGGAACTCCGCTCGCTCGGCGTCGACCAGTTCGCCGTCTACGCGATGCACGACGCCGTCGAGGCCACCATCGACGCCTACGGGACGGACGTCATCCCGCAGTTGTGACGCGCGACCGCGCCGTGGCGCCCAAGGCGGTCACGCCCTGCACGGACCACACCCGGGAACGGATAGGGGAGTTACCCATGGCCGACACCGCGACCACCGGCGGCGGACAGCTGCAGCACTCCGACGGACGGGTCGAACTCGACCCGTCCAGCGGGGAGTTGCCGCCCAACGGCTTCACCAACGACGACCTGCGGCCCGTCCCGGTGGCGCGGCGGACCTGGACCACCTACAACTTCCTCGCCCTCTGGGTCGGCATGGCCCACAACATCCCCTCATGGACGCTCGCCTCCGGCCTCGTCGCACTCGGCATGGACTGGAAGCAGGCCGTCCTCACCATCGCCCTCGCCAACCTCATCGTGCTCGCGCCGATGCTGCTCACTGGCAGTATTTGTAAAGAACAAAACCTCCTGACCTGCACAGACGCGCGCTGGATTGGTCGATCGTGGGTACTTGCTGCCCCCAGATGAGGCACGGGTGGGCAGGAGGCCTCATCAGGGGGCAGCAGCTCTGAGGGTGCACGGGAAGGGAGTTGGGCCCGCGCGGCAGGCTGTCTACGACGCTACCGCAGGGGCCGGCTATCCCCGACCGGTGAGGCGCTGAGGGCTGTCGCCTTCGGTGAAGGCGTCGTACTCAAGCTCCGCGATCTGTGCCTCGCTGAGAGCCTGTTGGTCCAGGCTCATGGCGCCGTACTCCGGGTCGTGAGTGCGAAGAATGAGATCGGCGGCGGCCGCCAGGACGGGCTCGCAGACGATTTGGCATCGCAGATCGAGTACTGCGGGTGCCGTGATGACGGTGGTGCCTCGCTGCTCGATCAACGGGGCAGCGAGCCGCGGTACACCGTGCCAGTGTGCCAGCGCGTCCAGGTCTTGGCCGTCGCGGTGGGAAATGGGGCTCAGGTCGATCCAGATCGCTTCTCCGAGCGTCGGCAGCAGGTCCTGCATCACCCTTTTCAGCTCAGGGATCGAGCCGAAGAGGGTGATGACTGCTGCTGGCGCGGCGGCACCGCCGAGGATGTTCGGCTCCGTCAGGCCGGGCCCCTTGCTGCCGGTATCCGGGATGTTGACGGGGCGGACGTCGAAGCCGGCGAGGGCGAGGCGGCTGGCGGTCTGATTGGCGATCGGCGTGGTGCCGAGTAGGGCAAAGTGCACCGTTAACTCCTGGGTGTGAGGGAGACCCGGGGTTGTCGTGGGAGGTCTACGGTAGGGGCGCACAACCGGCGCACGAAACGGAAAAAGTGCGCCGATTTTTCGGGGTGAGCACAACATGTGCACCGATTGTCAGTGCACTTTCACATTCGGAATCCCGGAGTCGGCCATTCCGGTACCGGGACCTCACCCAGGACCGCGGCCGCCAGGAACACCTCGCCGCTGCCGACTACTCCGCGGTCGGCCATCTCGGGTTCGCTCTCTGGCAGAGACCCGAGGAGTCGTCGATGGAGGAGCGCTTCGGCGGCCTTCAGGTGGGTGCGCACTGTCGCATCTCTGAGCGTCAGTGCCTCGGCGGCGGCGGTCACATGGCCGTTGTGAGTCAGCCAGGCGATCACGGTGCGGCGTAGCGGGCGGTTGTCGGTGTCGAGGCGCCCCAGCAGTGAAGCGGCCCAGGTGCGGACGTCTGGGGTGCTGAGGAGGTCGGCGAGCGCCACGAACTCGCTCGGCGGCCCGCAGTCTGCGCGCGCGTCGACCGCGAGGGCGAGATCGAGAATGGCCCGGTCTTGGAACTCGGTCAGGCGCAGGCCTAGGATCCCACCGATTCGCTTCATCCGGTTGGTGACGACGCCCCGGCTCGTGCGGAGCAGCGTTGCGACGGCTGAGTGGTTGAAGGCCAAGGCGAGGCTGGCGGTGTCCGTCAGTAGGTCGCGCCGGTTCTCGGCTTGGTGGTGGAGGGGTTCGAGCAGGTTTGCTGCCCAGGCCTGGGCGCGTCCGCCGAGGATATGTACGAGGCGGATGTCGGACGAGTGGAGGGCCGCTCGTTCGGTCAGGTACCGGGCGCTGAGGAGGGCGTTGGAGGCGTCGCCGTAGGCCTGGGCGGTGTGGGTGAGGGTGGAGATTCCGCTGCCTCCGAGGTGCCAGCTTGGGCGCGGGTCGGTGACGGTCCTGAGGCGAAGGCCGGTCAGGTCCCAGCCGTTGGTGATGGCGCGGGCCGGCAGTGGGGCGACGACGATGACGTCGGAGTCGTAGATCGGGCAGCGGGTAACCAGTGCCGTGCCGTGGACGGCTTCCCGGCATGCCGCGAGGACTTGGTCGCGTTCGGCTGCGGGGCCTCGGGCGATGTAGACGCGGCAGGTGTCGGATTCGAGCACGCCGTCGTCCAGGAGGGGGCCGAAGATGCGCCGGAAGTCGGCCACGTGCCCGGTCATGAGGTACTGGAGGGCCGAGACGTGGATCTGGTCGATTATGGCGTGGAGGTCTGTGGGGCGGTGCATGGTGCTGTCGTCCTGTCTGGCCAGAGGGTTTCGGTCTCCTGTGGTGGCGCAGTTAAGGCGCTGCTGGCCGGCCGGACGGGGCTATTGGCGGTGGTGGCTGCGGTGTGAGGGGGTCTGCAGCCTGGTGGCACTGGGCCTCCTGGGGTCGGTGGCGGGCGATGCCTCTGGCGGGTCTTGGCTGATGTCGGCGGCCGTTGGCATATGCCGGGGGTCGGGGTGGATCGTTCCATGTCGGCGTGGCGATTAATCGAACGAATGATCAAGGATTTGGTTACGACTTGGGCTCGCCGGTGCTGGCGAATGCAAGTCGGGGCATGGCGGTGCCGACGACTGGTATCGAACAGACTATCGATAAGTGGCGGCGTACCGGTACAGACTTTTGATCAAAGACGGGCCAGCGTCAAGGGGTGCCTGCGCCCTACAAGCCCGACGACCAGCAGCTCCGCGACCGGCGAGACGTGGGATCGCGGGTCTACTCGCTCCGGCTGCAGGCCAACCTCACGCAGGAACAGCTAGGGGAGCACACCCGGATGGACCGGCGGACCGTCGGAAGGCTGGAAAACGGCCTCATCGCGCCGACCCTCGATCAGCTCAGCTCGATCGCGCGAACGTTCGGGGTCCCGCTGTGGAGGCTCTTCCGAGACGGATAGCCCTACTCGTCTCGCTCCGGGCGGTTGTCGAGCGTTCCCGGGCAGCCGACGTGGTCGCGGATCCAGTCGGTCAGGGCTGTGCGGATGTCGTCGAAGCGGCCGCGGCCGAACTGCCCGCAGTCCCGGCAGTAGCCACTGGCACGTCCGGGTTCTGGGTCCAGTGACACGCTCCCACCTGCGGCGCTCACTGGCTCGCCGTCTCTGTGGGGCGCGGGCATCCGATGTGGTCGACGATCCAGTCCGAGAGTCCCGTGCACCGGCCGTCGAACGTCCCGACGCCATAGTCGTCGCAGTCCCTGCAGAAGCCGCTGACTCCGCTCTCCGGTGCCTGTGTCTGGGTGGTGTCGCCGCTGTTCACGTTGAACGCTCCTTCGGTCTCTGTGTGTCTCGTTGTCGTGGTCGGCAGATCGCACATGTGCAGGTCTCGCGCCAGCGGACGGCGGGGTCGTCCTCGCTGGACTCGCCGGGCTCGGGTTCGGGCTCCCACTGGCCCGTCCATCTCGGGGGTCTCACGGGCCCTCCGTCGGCTGGTCCTCGAATCCGGCTGCATTCCCGTGCATCGCGTCGGATGCGGAAATGCAGGGCCACGTGGTGCCGCAGCGCACGCAGTGGCCGCCGATCGCGCGGTGCTCGTCCAAGCGCATCCGCGCCGCCGTGGCCGCGACGTGGTCTTGCAACCCGTGGCGCGACGGCCGGCGCTTGCCGCGAGGGTCGACGTTCACGAGGTCGTTGGTGCCCATTCGGGTCCTCCAGAGAGGTGGCGCCCGCATGCGCAACCGGGAACGAGGCAAAGGCAGATCACGACTCGCTCCCGAGGCAGTCGGGGTGAGCGGCGATCGCCCAGCCCAGCGGTGCTCCAGGGGTAGGGGTGTACGCGTGGCCGGCCGGCGCCAACGGCGGATCGCTGTGGCCGCAGACGATGCAGGCCTCGCCTCGGCACTGCTTCGCGCTGTACTCGGCGGCGAGCGTCGTCTTCCCGAGCCAGATCTGGCGCGAGAGAACGGCCCGCATCAGGTACTCGTCCACCCCCACCAAACCGGCACCGGCATCGAGGGGACGGGCACCTATCAGCAGAGTGATCACGCCACCACGGCGGACAAAATCGGCCCACTCCGACGCCGACGGGACGCGAATGGCTCCCGATGCGTTAGGCAGCAACACGAGGGCGTCGGCGTCGGCGAGCGCTACGAGGATCCCCGGGGCCGGCAGCGGGAGCTCCGGCGTCGCCAAGCCGGCTGCCACCGCGACTTGCCGAAGATCGCGGCGCTCTCCGCTCGCGGGGGTGATCAGCATGAAAGCGACGAGCCCGTCAGGCGTCGAATCGATCCATGTCCATGCTGATAACGACAAGTCCGCTACGTTGAGCTCGGCGGCCGTCAACACGGGCCCCCTCCTGGAACGTCGGGTCTACCATCACCTCTAGGCAACACCGCGAGCACTGCCATGGTCATCGGCGTGGGGGGTGTTGGAGGGTGTTGAATCTGCGGCCGGTTGTGAGGACGGGTAGGCAATGGCCATGAAGACGCCGAATACCAAGCTCTCCGGGTGGCTGCAGCGCGCCGACCTTAGCAACAAGGCCCTGGCCCGAGCGGTCAAAGCTGCAGCTCACGGGGCTGGACACGTTCACATCTCATGCGATGGATCGAGCGTCGGGCGATGGCTTCGAGGCGAGCAACCTCGTCGGCCGCTGCCCGAGATCATCGCTGACGTCATTTCAGCCGAGGTTGGATATCGGGTCACATCGTACGAACTCGGGCTCGGCGAAAGCAGGGCCGAGGACCGCTCGCTCCTTTACTCCCGCAGCTACGAGGTTACGGTGGAAACCGTCTCTGACCTGGGGAGAGCAGACGTGGACCGCCGCCGTTTCCTTGCCGTTGCACCGTTCGCCGCCGTCGCCGCGACCGGCCCAAGTCGGGACTGGCTTCTCGCCACCCTCGACCAGCAGCCGGAACCCGGTCCACGGGTCCGTCTTGAGGATGTCACCGCCGTCAAGAACATGTTCTCCGAGTTCCAGAAGATCGACATTTTCCAGGGCGGCGGCAGCGGCCGACTCATCCTTGCCGCGTACATGAACGTCCACGTCTACCCGCTCCTGCGTCGGCCGCAGACGGACGATGTCCGGCAGGCCCTGTGCGAGGCCGCCGCGGAACAGACCTACCTGCTCGGCTGGATGGCCTACGACAACGGCGAGCACGGCACCGCCCAGCGCTACCTCATCCAGTCGCTCCGCCTCGCCCAGGAATCCCGGAACGTGCCCCTCGGCGCGCACGTCCTCGCCGGGATGGCCGACCAGGCCACCCTCCTCGGACACCCGGACGAGGGCCTACGGCTCGCCCAGTCCGGCCGACACGGCCTCCGCGGGTCGTCAGCTGCAGCGCTCGCTGACCTTTGGGCGCTCGAAGGGAGGGCACTCGCGGCGATGGGCGACAAGCGAAGCGCGATCAGTGCGGTGGCCCAATCCGAGGCCGCTGCCGAGCAGATCCGTGCAGACGACGAGCCTGAGTGGGCCCTCTTCATCGACCCGGCCTACCTGCACGGCGAACACGCGATGACGCTCCGGGACGTCGGCGACCACACTGCCGCTGCCGAGCACGCCAAGCGAAGCATCGATCATGCCCGGCAGCAGAAGCGCGCTCGCCGTGGCGCGCTCTCACAGGCCGCCCTCGCGTCCACCCACCTTCAACGACGAGACCTTGACCAAGCCTACGCGGCCGGCCTGCGCACACTCTCGCTGGCAGGCAAGGTCAAGAGCAGCCGGGCCATCGAGGCGGTAGCGGACCTGCAGAACCGGATGGAGCCCTTCGGGCGAAACAGGTTGGTCGCGGACTTCGCAGAGCGGGCGCGTTTGCTAACTGCCGCCTGAGCTAGGTTCCGGGTGTAGGGCGTCCACGGGCGGACCTGCCCGCACCCCTCGCACAGCATCATGGCCGATTCCATAGCTTCACCGTACTGCCGTGGGAACGGCGAAGCGGCCCCCGCCCGGCGCGCGGCCGGGCGGGGGCTCAAACATCAGGAGTGGACTACGGCGACCACCGTGCCGGCCACCGTCGCGATCGCGACGACGAGACCGGCGACGAGGCTCAGCAGCTGCATACGACGGCGGTCGGCTTGCCGGACCTCCTCGTCGGCCGCGACCCGGCGCTCCAGCCGGTCGAGACGCCGGTCGTGGTCGTCGATCTCCGAGGCCTGGGTCTTCAGCTGCTCGTCAACCTGTCCCGCGCGCTGGACCAGGAGGCTGAGGCTTCCCTTGGTCTCGGCGAAGCCGGTGGAGACGGCGCCGCGGAGTTCGGCCACGGCCACGGCGAGGGCGGCCTGAGGGTCGCCCGCCGGGGTGCTCACTCGCGGCTCCCTGCGATGGGTATGACCTGCGCTCGCGTGGGGGCGGCGGCGGACACCGGGGCGGTGACCTGGGTCCTGGTCCACATGCCGACCGCTGCGGCGACGAGCGACATGACCAGGGCCTGCTGCTCGGCGCTCCAGTGGAGGCCGAGGCCGACGGCGAGCGCGAGCACCGACTGGACCGCGCCCATCACGGCCGCGGAGACTCCGTCCTGCGTTGTCACTGCCACGGCCACGCCGACGGCCGATGCCACCACGGCGTTGACGAGCGCCTGCTGGTCACCGGAGAGATGTATGCCGAACGCGGCTACCGTCTTGACGATGACCGCGGCCAGGGCTGCCCAGAGTGCCGGTTCCCGCCCGAGGAGCTTCGGCATCACGAGGCCGCCGTTCCGGTGGCTGCCGGGGTGCCGGCGACGTCGACCTGGACGTGTACCGTCGCCGATGCGATCGCCTGCTGGACCGCGGCGACGACTGCGGCGGTGTCGACGGCGGGGTGCTGCGCCGTGATCTGGGCGGCGAGGGCGGTGATCGCGGCGGACTGGGCGGAGAGCGTGGTCTGGAGTCCGGCGAAGGCCCGCGCGGTGGCGCGGTCGCTGATGTCCTTGCCAGCGACGTACCAGTACGCCTCCAGGTCGCCGTCCGCCGTCCAATCGTCCTTCAGATGGGGCAGCTTGTAGTTCCAGACCTGCTGGGGCAGCGACCGGACGAGGGAGCGGATGCCGTCCGGGTTGTCGTCCCCGTAGTGGACGGCGTAGGCGATGGCGTCGCGCACGGGCTGGCTGCTGACGGCGCCGGCCACGGCGGCGCTGATGCGCGCGATGTCATTGTCGTCGAGGGGCATGGTGTCCTCCTGGTTGGGGCGTGGGGCGCCGGCCTGGACCCACGCGTAGAGCGTGTCGCCGGGGCAGTCGGTCTGGTAGCCGTCCCTGTGGCCCTTGATCTCGGGGCCGGCGGGTCCCTGCTGCTGGCAGTACTCGATCGCGTCGCGCAGGCCTTGGAGCTGTTCCGGTGTGGGCTCGGTCGAGCCGGACGACCCGAGGAGGGCGCAGACCGCGTAGTGGGCTTCGTTGAGCGGGACGTCCCCGTTGGCGCTGTTCCGGCGGGTGAGTCCGCGGCCCTCGAAGACGAAGCCGTGCTCGCAGACGACGAAGGAGTAGCCGATGTCGGACCAGCCGTTGCTGTCCATGTGCTCGGCCTGGACCCTGCGCACATAGGCGGGGCAGCCGGCGTGGTCGCCGAATGTGTACGGAGAGCCCAAATAGTGGACCTTCACGCCAAGGCGGGGGATGGCGTACGGGATCGAGCCGTTCGGCTCCTTCCACGGCCGCGCGCCCCACTGGGCGCGGGTGACCAACTGCAATCCCGGCCACGGACCTGCGGCTGGCGGGGCTGCCGCAGGATCGGGCGTTGCCGCGCCGATCCATGCCCGGAGATCGCCGATCGTGCCGCTGTACACGTCAGTGTCGAGCGGGGTATCCGTGAACTGGTGGAACCTCCAGGCGGCTTGGACCCGCGGGTTGCCAGGCTGAACGTAGTCGGCGATCCACAAGAAGTCGCCGGCGTTGTCATCGGTCCTGTGCCACCAGTCGACGCTGGTGTACGTGCCGACCAGGTGTCCCGGGTAGCGCTGCCGAACGGCGGCGAGCCAGGCGTTCTTCGCGGCCGTGGCCTGAGCGTCGGTAACCGGCTGTCCGTAGGGCTCGAAGTCCAGCACCAGCAACTCGGTGCTCGGGACGTCGCCGACCACCCGGCAGAAGTGGTCGATCTCCCCGGCGACTGGGTTCTCGCAGTGGATGAAGTGGTAGTGGCCGAGCACGATTCCACGGCGCCGGGCCTCGGCGACCTTCGCCGAGTAACCGGTCTGCTCGGTCCGGGAACCCTCGCTCGCCTTCACGAACACGAACTGGGCGTCGGCGGGAATCCCGGATTGGTAGTCGGAGAGGTCGTAGCCGCGAGCGTTCGCCATCACGCAGCCCCCTTGTCGATCGGCGGGTTGGCGATGCCGAGATGGGCGGCGATGGCCTTGTTCCAGGCGAGCGCCGCCTCGTTCACTTCGTAGTCGTGTTCTGCGCGCAGGCGGTCGTGCTCGGCTTGCCGGTTCTGGCTGAGCAGCAGGATGGGGCCGGTGAAGCCGGCCTGGAACGAGTACACGAGGTTGAGCAGGACGAACGGGTACTCGTCCCAGCGGGACCAGCCGTGGACGGTGTTCGCCGCGATCCAGGCCGCGGTGAACAGGGCCTGGCCGATGATGAACCGCCAGCTGCCCATTCCGTAGGCGAGGCTGTCGGCCACGCGGTCCCCGAAGGTCTTGTCGTCGTGCCGGGCTTGGTTGGCAGGATGGCGGTTCACGAGGCGTTCCTGCTGGATGCGTTGAGCATGTGGTGGTGGATGGCGTCGATGCGGGCGCGGGCCTCCGCGGCGACCAGCGGGTCCCGGATGAGCGTCGCCTGGTTGTCCTGGAGCGCTTCGCCGGAGTGGCTCCAGTTGGTGGAGCCGGTGACGACGTCGACGCCGTCGATGATCAGCATCTTGAGATGCATGATCGCGCCGTGCTCGGAGCGGCCGACCGCCACGCTCGACGCCGGGTACGCCTCGCGCCCGAGCAGCGTCCGCTCATGGACGCCGCCGGCCTGACTGGAGTCGAGCGTCAGCTGGACGAAGACCTTCTCGTCGGCCAGCTTGGCGTGCAGGGCGTCGGCAAGCTCGTCGTCGTCGAATCCGTACATCGCCACGACGAGGCTGGAGTTGGCGGACTGGATCAAGTCAAGCAGTGCGCCGTGGACGTCGTCGACCGGCGAGTACCAGGTGCGGATGTGGGCCGGGTAGCCGGGTGGGAAGCCGCCGGTCTTGTGCCGGTCCAGGTCCGTGAGGGCGGGTAGAGCCATGAGGGCCTCCAAGCATGGGGAAGCCCCCGGGTTGCAGCACCGGGGGCTGGGGATGGTCGCGGTTCAGATCTGGGTGAGGCCGGGCACCCATGGCTGGACGGCGTTGGCCCACATTCGGGCCATGGTCAGGTAGCCGGCGTCGGACGGGTGGACGCCGTCGAAAGTCCACCTTCCAGGGGGCGGCGTGATGCCGTTGTTCAGGTTGTCCCGGCACCACTGCGCGGTGTTGACCTGGGTGAGGTCGACCAAGGTCACGCGGGGGTTCGTTGAGCGGGCGTTGTAGGTCGCCTGAATGACGTTGTTGGCGGCCTGCTCATAGCTGATCAGGTTGCTGTCGGCTTGGCTGATCGGGACCAGGGCCACGGCGACCTTGACGGTCGGTGAGAAGGCCAGGATCTGGTCCACCAGCGCGCCGTACGCGGCGGACGTGAACACGGTGGTGTCGTGGTCGTTCGTGCCGATGTTCAGTAGCACGATGTCCGGTTGGCTGGTGGACAGGGCCGAGGCCATCTGCGGCTGCAGGTCGCTCAGCTTCCAGCCCGGGTAGGACACGTTGGACATGACCGGGTGGACGCGCTGCTGATCGATGAGGTCGGCGAGCCACGCCCGGTAGCCCTGGCGGTCGGCGCTGCCGTAGCCCCAGGTGATGCTGTCACCGGCGCAGAGGATCTTGACCTGGGTGGCGGGAGTGGGCAGCAGCGCCTTGCGCAGCCGCATCATGCTGTCACGCTGACCGCAGGCCAGCAGCCCGAGCTGCCCCTGCATGACCTCGAAGTTGTAACGGGTCGCCCAGACGTCCGTCGTGCTGCCGTTGCCGGCCTGCTCGATCCATCCTGCCGCAGTGGAGCCGGTGGCGACGGCCTGTGCAGTGTCGGGGCTGTAGGGGCCGGTGGGAATCATGCCGTGATCTCCTCTGCGTCCCGGGTCGCGGCTTCCGCCTACGGGTGGCGGGCCCCCGGTGGTGGTGGTCTTGCTGCGGGCGCCCGCCGGTGGGCGTTGGCGGGGTGCTGGGAAGTCAGCCGAGGAGCGGTTCGATGCCGATGGAGCGCGAGTAGATGGTCGCGGATCCGCCGGCGGAGTCGACTTTGTGGTTCCAGGTGACGGTGATCGTTTCGCCGATGTTGGTGCTGCTGACCCGGATGGTCAGGCTGTTGCCGTCCTGCATGTAGCTCCCGGTGGAGCCGACGAGGAGTGAGAAAGCGTCGGACGGCGCCCGGATCGCCCCGGAGACGCTGCCGGTCACGTTGAAGGACGAGATGGCGTAGTGGTTGGCGTTGATGTCCTGCCGGACGGTTCCGTAGACCCGGAGCCGGCCGGACGGCGGGACCGTGGCGGTCGCACTGAGGGACGGCGTGGTGATGGCGGCGTACGACGTGTTGGTGATGCCGTTCGAGGTGGTGTCCTCGACGTACGCCGACGCCATGTTGCCGGCCTGGAGGGTTCCGTCGGTCTTGAGCTGGCCCGCACCGTTGCGGTAGAGCGTGGTGTCGGTGGCGGCGCTGCCGGGGCCCCAGGACATTTTGCCGGCCATGTCGCGCTGGAAGCGGGCGTTGGCGTCGCCGGTGGCGCGGGAGTTCTCGGCGGCGCCGGTGGAACTGGTGGCGCGCAGGTCGATCAGGGGGTTGGCGTTGCCGCTGGCGGTGGTGGATGCCAGCAGGGCGGTGGAGTCCGTGGTCAGGGCGACCGTCTGCTGGCCGCGGGAGGACCAGGGGAAGCTGGTAGCGGTGGTCGGGCTGCTGGTGGTGCCGGTGGCTTCGAGGACGTTCGGGCCACGGAAGTAGTTGGTGTTGGTGCCGTCGTCGTAGACGCCGGTGGTGGCGCCCTGGACGTATCCGGCGGTGAGGGTGACGTTCTGGGCGCTGGAGGTGACCTTGATGCCGTACTGGGGGCTGTTGGTGCCTGTGCCGTTGTCGTCGACGCCGGGGAAGACGGTCACGCTGTTGATGATCACCGGGATGGTGGAGGCGACCATGGCGATGCCTGCGAAGGAGCCCCCGCCGCTGCCGCCGTTGCGGCCGTCCCGTCGGAACATCCCACCGTTGACGATCACCGGGACCGTGCCGGTGGCGGTGATGTGCAGGCCGTCGCCGGCGTTGCGGTCCGTGGACAGACCGGTGATGACGAGGCCGCCGGCTCCCGTGCCGGTGGCCCACGCGCCGGTCAGCTCGACACCGTGACTGCCGTTGCGCTCGGCCCGGCAGTCCGTCAGGTGCGAGTTCGCCGCCGAGGCGTTGAAGTAGATCCCCGAACCCGTGCAGCTGAGGGCCTCCAGGTCGTACCAGGTGGAGTCGATGAACCCGGCCACGCTGAACCCGTAGCCGCCCACGCCCTTGGCCAGGACGCGGGAAACCCGCCACGATGACGGCGCGCCACTGGCGTTGGAGGCGCCGGTGATCCCGTTGCCGCCGACGGAGGCGATCTGCACGTTGTCGATGGCGACGGAGTGCACGTACCCGGTGGCGAGGATGCCGTGGACGCTGTTGCCGCCGGCGAGCGCCGAGCCGTCGACGTTCAGGTTCCGAATCTGCTGCTCGGCGCTGACAGCCGAGTACGAGCCGGTGGCCTGGTCGACCATGCTGATGACGGCTGTGCCGGAGAACGAGGCGAGCGGCTTGATGGACACCCCGCCGGTGTCGGCGTGGTTGCCGTGCGGGCCGGTCAGCGCCACGCCCGGCGGGATTGTGAGGGGGGCGCTGGTGCGGTAGGTGCCGCCCGGCAAGTAGACGACCTGCCCGGCGGTGGCGGAGTTGAGCGTGGCCTGGATCGCGGTGGTGTCGTCGGTGGTGCCGTCGCCCTTCGCGGCGGGCTTGACGCTGATCGCGTCGGTGCCGGGGGCCTTCCAGGAGGCGTTTCCGGCAGCGTCGGACGTGAGGACGCTGCCGCTGGCGGGGCTGGCGGTCAGCTGGAGGCCGGGGACGGTCAGGGGGCCGGTCATGGTGTCGCCGGCCTTGAGGACGCGGTCTGCCGCGCCGTACATCGCCGCCGTCATACCAGCTTCCCGAGGATCACGTACGTGCGGGTGGACCGGACCGGAAGGACGAGGACGCTGTCGTTCGCAGCCGGCGTGTAGGAGGCCAGGCGCTGGTAGGGACCGGTGAGGGTGGTGGCCCCGTTGACGAACGCCCTGGGCTGGCCGCTGGTGTAGGCGGGGTCGATGACGGCGGGCAGGACGGCGAGGGGCCAGCCGGAGTCGATCGCGGAGGTGCGGGTTTCGACTCGGCCCAGGCGCAGCTGGATGGACTGGAGTTCGGCGGGGAAGCGCTGCTCCAGCGGGCGCGGGTAAAGGGGCACCGGAGGCTCACCGGCCTTTCTGGGACTATCCGGTGACGACGCCGGAGGTCTGGAGCTGGATGGTCTCGGGCTGCTGCGGGCCGGGCGGGTAGCAGGTCCAGCCGACGACGCGGACCTGCTGCTGCAGTCCGGGGGCGCCGGTGGAGGTGGGCGGGTGCAGCGGAGAGGTGGCGACCAGGGTGGTGGTGTCGCCGAGGACGATGTCCCGCAGCTTTGGGTAGCCGGATCCGCCGATGGTGACGAGCGGATTGGTCATGGCCTGGGCGCGCAGCTGGACTTCGCCGTCCGCGAAACCGTCGATGGCTGCCTGGGTGGTCACCCAGGAGCCCTGCCAGGAGACGGAGGACTCCATCAGCGGGTAGCCGGCGGAGAGGTCTCTGGCGTCGGATCCGTGGGGGTAGGCGGACTGCCACTGGAGGGCCGCGCCGTTGGGCGGGGCGGTTGCCCAGACGACGTTGCTGCTCTGGCTGCCGGTGCGCTGGTAGCTGTAGTCGATCAGGTTGCCGGGGTAGGTGAGGGTATAGCCGGAGGCTGGGGCGGGGCGGCCCATCCTGAGGTAGGCGAGGCGAAGGAAGATCGCCAGCGCGCCGGAGGAGTCGATGCCGGGGACGAACGCGTATTCCAGGTTCCCGGAGGCGCACATGTCCTGCCAGGCACTGCTGATCTGGGTGAGGTCGGAGTACGTGTAGGAGGCCGTCCACTGTGTTCCGGCGATGGCCGCGGCCCCTTGCGGGACGACCAGGCGGGACACGGCTCCGTTGCGGGCGACCATCGACAGGTAGGTGGGGGTGCGGGTTGTCGCCGGGGACAGGGAAGAGATGTAGGCGGACTGCTTGGAGGTGCCGTAGCGGACCAGGTCGATGAACGCCTGGAACAGGTCTACCTGCTGGTAGATGATGGTGTCGGTGATCAGCCGGTGCTGCCACAGGGTGTCGATGGTCTGCGCTGAGATCGGCAGCGTGCCCTGTTTGCGGCCCTGGTCTGGCCAGTCCCAGACGATGCCGGCCCACACGGGGTAGCCGTCCTGGAGGACCCAGAGTACGGCGCGGCGGCATTCGAGTGCCTCGACGGCGGGGGCGTTGACGGCGTAGGCCTCGTTGAGGGCGAGGGATCCGGTGAGGCTGCCCGATCCGTTGAGCTGCATCCCGAACGACTGGACGGACAGGGGGAGGCTGTCGGCGAGAGTCTCTCCGCTGATCAGGTCGGTCGCAGCGTAGGTGTAGGTGCTCACAGGGTGACCGGCTGCACCCGGAGGATGATCTTGCTGTTCTGTCCGACGACCGTGGTCCAGTTGTTGGTGCCGACCATGCTCTGGGCCGTGACCTTGACGGTGTGGGTGCCGGCGGACGGTGTGTCGCCGGTGGCGCCGCTGGTGTAGTAGGACCAGGACCCGCCGGAGTAGGTCCCGTTGTCGGTGGGGCAGCTTGCGGTGAAGAAGTTGTCCAGCACCGTACTGTCGATGTACATGCGGAACAGGACACTGAAAGTCGTCGTCGACGAGTTGTTGGACGACACCGCACCCCACTTGAAGAACACCTGGATGTCGGTGGTCCCGTCGGTGGTGATGGTGCCGCTGAGGACTGTCGTCTCGGCGCCGAGAAAGCTGAAGTTGGAGGTCAGCGTCGTGATGTAGGGCGGCCACGGGAGCACCTTCAACTGCTGCGCGCCCGAGCTGTTGTTGTGGTAGAAGCTGCCGCTGCCCTTGTCCCAGGCGACCTGGCCGCCGTAGCCGGTCACGGCGTTCTTCGGGGCGACGAGGACGCCGCCGGCCGTGGTGGTGAACGGCCGCTGGTCGGCGATCATGCCGTTGGTGATGGAGCTGGCGGCGGCCGGGACGGTGAGCTTCGCGAGGGTGATGGAGTTCGCCGGGGCGGCGGGCGTGGACGGGGTCACCGCCGCGACACCCGTGATGATCTGGATCGCGCCGAGGCTCGACGAGGTGCCGACATCGGACACGTACGCCACGATGATGTCGATCCGCGGGTTGGACGGGTCCGCGGTCTGCACGGTCAGCGTCGCGGCCGACGCCAGGGTTGAGACGTAGCCGCCGGCGGTCGGGGTCGCGGTGTTCGGAACGACGTAAGAGCCGGGGCCGACGACGACCGTCATGCCGGATCCCGCGGTCACGGCGAGGCCGGCGCCGCCGATGACGCCGCCCAGCACGCCGATGTTGCTGCCGGTGACGATGCCCGGGTCGTAGAAGTAGGCGGTGACGGCGGAGTTGCGAAGATCGTTGCCGCCGCTGGCGTCGTACGTCTTGCCGGTGAGCCACAGCGGCACGGACGTTGTCACCTGGGTTGCCATCGGTTCCCCTCTCGGCGTGATGGGTGGTTCAGACCCAGGAATCCCGCCAGTAGTACGTGGTCATGGCGCCGGAGCCGGCCGCGCCGCCGAACCCGATCTGGCTGACGCCGGGCGCGAGTTGCCACCAGGACGAGCCGATGTCGGCCGGCCAGAAGGTGCCGCCGGTCGATGGCATGCCGGGCGACGTGGAGGGCACGGTCGGGTTGACGAACCCCTGCCGGTTGAGGAAGTCGACGACGAAGATGTCCCCGGCATTGAGAGTCAGCCCGGACCAGGAGACGGTCTGGTTGGTGGCCAGGTTGGTGAGCGTCGGCCCGGTGATGGGGCCGGACACGACGGCGACCGGTGGCGACTGGAACGACCCGGCGTTGGTGGCGGCCGCCGCGCCCGGCGGCGCGGACGCAGTCAGGGTGAACGGCACGGTGAACGGCACCACCATGCCGCCGCCGCCCCCGGCCGGCGTCAGGCCGATGCTCAACGACCTCTGCGCGGTGGCGTACTTGCGCGGGTCGGGGGCGACCAGGCCGACGGTCCAGGTCACGTCGGTCAGGGTCGGATAGGCCTCGGTCAGTTTCCCGGAGCGCCTCGCGCACACGAACTTGGGGACGGGTTCGTCGACCCGCAGCATCGCCAGGTCGCTGACCGGGACGGCCTGCTGCAGCATGGCGCGGGCCTGGTCCCGCAGTGCCTGGGTCGGCGCGGACGCGGTGACGGTCCAGGTCAGGGTGCGGGGCGCGAAGTACTGAGGGGAGGCCCAGCCGCCATGGTCTCCGGCGCGCGCGATGACGCCTGCTCCCTGGACGTCGGGTCCGTCCCAGCCCTCCAGTTTCTGCCACAGCCAGGCGATGCCGTTGGCGTCGACCTTCCCGAACTCGATGTCAATGCCCGCGGCCGCGTAGGTGAGGCCGCCGGTCCAGAAGCCGACGTCACCCGCCGGCACCGGCAGAGCGAAGCCGCCAACGACGGTGAAGTCCTCGACCCCGAGGAACGTGTTGGCACCGTACTGGCAGGACCAGTTGGCGACGTAGACGCCCTGCGCGGCCGAGGCGGGGATGTTCCACGTGCAGGCGTACTGACCGACGCCGGTGCGCCATACCTGCCCGGAGACGGGCTGGGAGGCGCCCTGATAGGTGTACGGTCCGGCCGTGTCCGCGGCGAGTCCGACCTGCTGCCCGTACGTGATGTCGAGCTGCACAGCCGAGGGGTCGGTCAGCGCGCCGCCGGTCTCGTTGTAGAAGGCGAGGTAGAGCGTCCACGGCTGGCCCGCAGCGGCCTGTCCCACCCGTCACCACCTCCGGTGCCTCGATCGACTCGGTCACGGTCCGGCAACGTGGCGACGGCGTGATCGGAGCGCTGCCACACTGACTGCACCAAACCGCCACAGCCCCGGGGGTTACCCGTGCGTCGCGTCTTCCCGGCACTCGCCGGTGTCCTGCTGACGGCCGCGTGCGCCAGCACCAGCACCACCACTGCGCACCCGCCGGCCTCGCCGCCGGCCGCGACACCGAGCCCGGCCCCGTCGGCGACGGCGATCCCGACACCAGCAGCCACGCCGACCGCGACACCGAGCCCCACCGCAGTGGCCACGGGACAGCTGGAAGTGGCGATCCCCGCTGCTCGGCTGCCCTACAAGCCGGCGCAGGGCGCGCCCGAACTCGACGACGTCAAGGTCGTGAAGACCGCGGCCGATCCGTGCGGGATCCCGGCCGACGACTCCGGCAACGAGGCGCAGCTCCTCAACGCCCGGATGGACGTGAACGTCATGATCGTGACGTTTGAGTTCACCAACCCCTGCCCGGTCCCGGTGAGCTACACCTTCCACGTCACCCAGGCAATCGGCAGCCAGACCGGACCGTCCGGCGGCCCCGCCGTCGATGCGACCACGTCACCCATCCCGCCGGGGAAGTCGATCTCCTTCAACGTCAACGTCGATCCCAGCCCGAAGCTGACCGCCGCCCAGGTGAGCCGGCTGTGGGTGGGGGTCACCCGGATCGCCAAGGCGTAGGCCCAGCCGACCCCTTGGCGTGGGGCACCGCGGACGAACCCCCGACGCCCCACACGCCTGCGCGAGGTCAGACGCCGCTGAGCGAGAGCGCAAGCCGGCGCTGCATGTCGGCCTGCTGCTCCACCGTCGGCAACTGCGTGCCGTGGTAGTGCTGCTCGACGGTGACCTGCCGGCCGACGGACGCCCCCGCGGCTCCCTGCCCAGCGAGATGCCGCACCAGGTCCACGAACGCCGCAGACTGCTCCGGCGTCAGGACAGCCTCCGGCTTCGCCAGACCGTTCACCGGGACGGTGCCCGGCATCAACCACCCGCCCCGGTCGTAGCCCTGCGGCGGCAGATTGGGGTTGGCCTGCTGCACACGGCTGATGCTCCCGTAGCGGCCCACGATGTAGCGGGTCGCCGCGGCGACGTTGGCGACCGGATCATAGATGTCGGTGCTCGTGCCGGGAACATGGTTCGACAGGAACGTCGACATGATCGTCTGCGCCAGGCCGCGCGACGGGTCGCCGTTCTTGGCGTTGATGTCAGTGAGGTTGATGGCTCTGGGATCCCAGCCGGACTCGCGATTGATCAGCGTGTTGAGACCGGCCCGCCACTCGTCCTGCGTGCCCGGCGGCGGTACACCGGCGGCCTGGAGCGCCGCGTCGATCACGGCCAAATGGTCCCCGGTGGGGATGGGGCCGCTCCCCGCGCTGGGTGCCGGGTGCGTGCCGAGGATCGCCTGCACCATGTCGCGGATCAGGGTGGTCGGCACGCCGGTCATGAGCTTGGCGTAGTTGCCGGCCGCGCCCTGGGTCCCGACCAGCTTGGTCAGGGCGTTGGTCAGGGCGTCGCCGTTGCCGGTGGCGAGGGCTGCGATGATCTTCGCGATGTCGGTGGCCGTGCCGATCAGGTCGCCGACGAAGCCCTTGACGGCGCCGACGATGCCGCCGCCCGCGAAGTTCCCGTCCGAGGACTGCCGGCCGCCGCCGTACGCCGCGTTCAGGGCGTGCACCGCTCCCGGACCGATCGCCTGCACGGCCTCCGGAACCAGCACGCCCTCGCCGGGCGAGAGCATCGCCGGCACGGTGTCCTGACCGGGCGCGTAGCCCGGGACGATGCCGCCGGTGGCAAAGCCGGCGATGAGCGGCAGGTCCAGACTGTGCATGCCGATCGCGCTGGTGACGGCGTTCCAGAGCTTGGCGATCCCGCCGTCGTAGACGGTGTTGACCATGAACCGCACAGGCGCGATGAAGATGTCCGCGAGAGTGCCCCAGGTCTTCTTGAGGGTGTTGACGAAGTCGGAGAGGCCCTGACCGATGCCGTTCCACATCGGCTCGAACACGCCGTGCCACAACCACTCCGCCTTCTGATCAACCCAGTCGACCGCGGTGCGCCAGTGCGACGCGAAGTCGAGGATGGCGGAGATCACCGAGACGATCGCGCCTTCCACCGGGCCGGTCAGTTTCGCGGCGAATTCCACGAGGACGCTGGCGATCCGGATCACCAGACTGACCAGTGGCAGCAATGATTCGATGAGTCTGACGGCGGCCGGCACCAGCGGTAGAATCGCCTGAAGGGTCTGGATCATTCCGAGCTGCAGGTCTTTGGTGAGGAATTGTGCCAGCTGAAGAACGACCGGCAGTAGCGCCTGGAATAGCGGCGTCAGATCCTGGCCGATCTGACCGATAATTTGGCCAAGAACCGGCAGTAGCGGGGCAAAAGCCTGAACGACTCCGGTAATCGCCTGGGCAACCGGTACCAAAAGCGGCCCAAGGGCGGAGAAAATCGGGCTCAGCCCCTGCCCGAGCGACCCGGCAAGCGTCGTCACCGCAGGCAGAAGGGCCGCGAGTGCGGGCGCCAGCGCCTGCGCAATGCCGCCGACAACCGTGCCCAGCAGCGAGCCGATAGGCGCCAAGGCCTGCCCAAGAGTGGACAGCCCAGAAGAAAGTGCGCCAACAAACGGAGAAAGTGACTTTACAACGGCAGTCAGCCCATTGGCAATTCCGGCAACCGCGCCGGCCAGGCCATCCGCCGCGCCTTTCTGTGCCCCGAGCTTCGCCAGCGCCCCCACGAATCCACTGACCGCAGGGACCACCGTCTTCACGAGCGTGAGACCGTTGTCGATCAGCCCCTGGAGAACGTCCTGCCCCGACTTAGACTGAAGCGCCGAACCGAGGCTGCTGAACACCTTGCTGATCTCCGAGCCCATGGCCGACACGCCAGCGGTCAGCGCGGGCATCGACTGCGAAAGCCCGGTGACGAACTGCGCCAACCCGGGCGCGATCGCGTTCTGCGCCGCCTCCCGCATCCGCGTGAACGCGCCGTTCATCCCCAGGATCTGCTCGACCACGGCACGCATCGCCGGGGTCATCCGCGACAAGTCCTTCGCCAGCTGGTTGGCGGCCTCATTCTCGGTGGCCTTCATCGCGGCCCACTGGAGCTGCTGCTCCTGCACCACGTTGCTGACGTTGCGCTCCGCCAGGGCGACGCTTCGGGCGTCCATCTGCCGCTGGTAGGCGGCCTCCTGTTCGGCGGCCGTCAGCTGCATCTGCGCTTCCTTGACCTGCGACGCATTGTTGAGCTGCGTGTTCGTCAGGTTCTGCTGCGCGATGGCGTACTGGGCCTGCGCGTCGGTCTGCCCGAACTGCGCTGCGACGAGGGACTGCTTCGCCTTGATGATCTCTTGAGAGCCGTCGATGCCCTCCTGGTTGGCCACGTTCGCCTTGTACTGGGAGGCGGTCAGCTGGTCCTGAGCGTCGACGAGCCGCTGCTGCGCCTGCGCGACCGCCAACGCGGCCTGCTGCCGGTCCAACTGCGTGGAATAGGCGTTCTCGTTGACCAGCCTCTGCTGGTAGATCGCCTGCTGGATGCCGAGCTGAGCCTGCTCGACGTTCAGCTTGCTGTCCGCGAGCTGGTCGTCGAGCTCCCGCAGGTTCTCCCGGGCCCGCTCCCACGCCTGGTTCAGGTTGTACTGCGCCTCGGACAGTGCGTAGTTGGCCTGCTGGACGCCCTGCTCGGCCTGCACGACCGACTGCAGTGCCTGCACCTGCTGGGCGGCGGCGGAGCGCTCCACCGACGCAAGATTCATCTGCGCGGACTCGATCGACCGGGCCGCGGTGATCGCGTCCTGCGCCTGCTGCATGCGCGCGGTGGTGACCTGCTCCTGCGCCCCCTGCCGTTGCACGGAGTTGCTGAACTGGATTGCGGCGGTCTGCTGGGGCAGCATGCCGATGTTCAGGGCGGCCTGGTGGGCGTCGCCCAGGGCTTTGGCGACCGGGCCGAGCGCCAGCGCGCCGGCGCCCGCGAGAAGACCGCCGCCCATCGCGGCGCCGCCGATGCTGGGCAGCAGGCTGGTGATGCCGCCGGCGATTCCAATCGGCATCTTGTACTCGGACAGGAAGCCGGCGAAACCACCCTCTCCGCCGGAGCCACCACCGCCGGCGCGAGGCTTGGCGGACTCCCCGTTCAGCTTCTTGAGCCGAGCCTCGGCCCGGTCGACTTTGGCATTGAACTCGCCGTCGTCCAGGTTGAGCCGTGCCTTGGCCTCCTTTGAGTCGAGCTCGGCGAGCTTCGCCAGCAGGCGGTCCAGGTCTGCTGTGGCGCGCGTCAGGCCGGCGGACGCCTGGACCCGAACCTGCGCGTCCCGCGTCTGCAACTCGTCGAGCCTGGAGCGGAGGATCTCCAGCCGACTCTGAGCCTTCGCGATGTCGGCGGTGACCTTGGGAGTCGCCTCCTTGGTGCTCAGCTCCTCCAGCTTCGCCGTCAGGGCTTCGATCTGCGCTTGTGCCGACGCCATCTGCGGGGTGACCGCGGGCCGGGCGATGACCGAGTTGAGCCGGTCGATCTTCGCCTCGATGGCTTCGACCTTGGCCTGAGCGTCGGAGATGTCCGCGCGGACCCGCGGCGACGGGTCGGCAGCCGCCAGGGCCTGGAGACGCTCCCGGATCTCGCCGATCTTCGCGGTGGCCTCACCGTCCTCCAACCTCACGTTCGGACGGGCAGTGCGAGCGCCGAGCTCATCGACCGTGGCCCGCGCCCTCTCGGCACCGGCGTCGAGCTCGCCAGTGTCGAGCTCAACCCGCACCCGGGCGCGCGTCCCAGCGGTGGCCTCCTCCAGCTTGGCGAGGAGTTCCTCCCGGAACCCCTCGGTGTCCGGCGACACGGTCACGAACGCGGCGGCGATGCGGAAGCCCTCGGGCACGACTCACCCCCGGGCGATCCGTAGCTGAAGAGGCCGGCGAATGCCGGGTCGGCTCTGAGCGCCGCAGGAGTGCCGGGGTTGATCTCCTCATGGCGGCCGGGCGCCATTTGCGGCATGCTCCCGGCGCCGCCGTCCTCCTCGCGGGCGGCGGTGGCCCTGACCCGCATCACGCCCTCGTACGCGGGCATCCGCCAAGCGAACCGCAGGAACGTCGGACCGTCGAGGACGGTGATGTCGCCGATACGGTGGAAGACGCTGAAGTCGGAGGCGAGGTCGTCGAGATGGTCCAGCACCCACCCGACCTGCACCACCCGGTCGACTACGCTTTTGGGAGCTCCAGAGCGCCCATGGTCTGCCGGGTCGCGATCGCGGTGATCTGCTGGAACTGCTCCGGGGTGAGCTGGTCGTACTCCCGCAGCGCCCGGTAGCCGTCCTCGCCGAGGAGGCTACCGAGGAGGTAGTCCGCGGCGACGGCATCACCTTGGTCCTTGGCGAGGTGCATGTACTGCAACGCTACGTTCATGCGCGGGCGGGCCGGGATCGTGTACTCGACATCGTCGATGTAGAACAGCGGGACCCGCTTCTCGTCGGCCCGCGGGGCGGTCGTGAGGCGCAGGACCTCGAATCCGGGCTCGGCCGGCGCCAGTGGCGCGGGGGGCGGACTCATACGGCTGGCGGCCTTCTTGCTGGCGGTCACCTTCGCGGCCATGAGCTCCTCTTCGGGGATGACGGGGATGGAGGGGATCCGACAGTGCTGCAGGGCGGGCGCGACGTCCCGGGACGAGCCGGGGTGGCCATCGGCCCCGCCCACCTGGCTAGGCCGTCTGGTCCACGATGTGCACGGGCGGGATGCTGCTGCTCACGTAGTACGCGCTGAAGGTGCAGTCGTAGGACTGCTGGGTCTTCTTGTCGTAGGCGAGCTGCGCCTTCACCTGGCTGAGGACCTTGCGGACGATGACCCGGCGCAGTGCCGGCTGGCCGCTGGCGAGCATCGGCGCCCAGCCGTCAATAATCAAGCCGGCGTAGGTGGGCTGGGTGGACGCGGAGGTGACGGGGATGTCCAGCGTCGTGTAGCCGGTGTTCGTGGCAAGGGTGCCGATGTTGTTGAGCGCCGTCTGCAGGTTGGTCAGCGTCATCTCGGCGAGCTTGGCGGTGACCGTCATCTTCATGGCGGTCAGGCGGGCGCCGACGTCCATGGTGATCTGATCGACGGTGAGGGAGGTGTAGGTGTTGTCGACCTCCCAGGTGACGCCGCCGTCGGTGCCGCCGACGTCTGTCCAGGGGGCGCCGGGCGGCGTGGTGGGGCCGTTGGGAGTGACGGCGGAGTCGAGCGGCTCGGTCGAGCCGAACGGTGCGACGTACAGGCGGGCCGGTCCGAGGACCAGGTTGGCGGCATTCACTGCCACAGGGATCATCCCCTACGTGGTGGGTGCGGGCATGAGAAAGGCCCGCACGAAGCGGGCCGGAATCTGGGCGTTGGAACGCGGGTTAGAAGACACCGCTGTTCTGGAGCAGTGCGACGCCGGTGACGCTCGCCGGGGTGCCGAAGTCCACGAAGATCAGGCCGCCGGGCTGGTTCTCGTCCGTGGGGAACGGGCCGACGACGTTCGTTGCGTTCGTGGCCAGCGACGCCGTGATCGCGGAGACAGGCTGGCCTTCGATGGTGGTGCCGATGTTCACGATGACGGTGCTGCTGCCCGCGCTGCTGTTGCTGGACTGAGGCGCCAGGCCGGTGTTGGTGGGCGGGGCGGTCAGTGTCAGGTTGGTGCCGATCGCGGTCGGGGAGCCGGCGGTCTGCTGGCGGGTGTAGCTGGCGCCGCTGGCCTGGGTGACGTAGGCGTACCAGCCGGTTGCGTTGCCTGCGGCGGCCGGGGAGGTGACCGTGATGGTCGAGGTCGAGCCGGTCGTGGTGACGCTGGCGGAGGCGGAGGCGACGGTCTCGCCAGCGGTGTTGGTGTAGGAGACCTCGACCTGGTAGGTGCCGGCGGCGACGGTGCCGCCGGTGGTGGCGGTGGACACGCTGGGTGCCGTCGGGGAGGTCAGCTGGCCGAGCTGGACGTGCAGCACCTCGCGGCCGGTGTTGGTGAAGGACACCCCGGTGTTCGCGCCGAGTGTCGTGGCGTTGAGCAGCGAGGTGAGGTTGAGCGGCGAGGCCGAGCCGGTCTTCGGCTGGGCGGTCGCGGTCAGGCTGAGGCGGGTCATCAGACGTCCTTCGGCTTGGGCCCTGCCTGCTGCTTGGCGGGCACGGGATCGGCGGCGGCCGGGCTGGGCTCCTCGACCAGAAGGCCCTGGGCACGGAGCACCTGGGCCTCGTCGTCGGGGACCTCGACGGCGTCGGGGAAGAAGGTGGTGCGGACCAGGGGCATGAGGTCCTCGCTCAGTAGAGGCGGTCGTTGACTGTCACCCACGACAGGGCCAAGTCCGCTTGGTGCCGGGCGTAGTCGCCTTGGTCGTCGTAGAGGCGGCGGAAGGCGGTGGCCAGGTAGGCGGTCTGTACGGCGGCTGTGGGGTAGACGATCCCGTTGGCGGTGATCCGCAGGGGCCGGGCGATGGCGCGCCGGTCCCAGGTCGCGCGGCGGATGGCGCCGGCCAGGGCCGAGGCCTGGTTCCAGGGCGGCTTGTTGCTGCCGGGGACAGTGGCCCAGCAGTCGATCTGCATCACCGGCCGGTTGACCGGCAGCTGCGGGTCGGGGCCGCCGCCGACCACGGCGACGGTGACGAACCCGGTGGAGACCCACGGGGCCGGGGAGCCGTCCGCGTTGACGTCCGGCGGAAGGGTGGTGCCGACCATGGCCGGGGTGAAGCCGGGGATGGTGGCGATCCACTGGGCGCAGACGAGTTCGTCGGTGCCGTCCAGCGGAAGAGCGGGGGTGGCCACCGCGGGGCCTCCTCTTACTCGCCGCGCTGCTGGAGGAGGGCCGGGCGCAGGAAGGGCTGGGGTCGGGTACCGGGGTGGTGGACCTCGCGGACCGGGTGCGCGGCGCCTTCCCAGTAGAGGGCCTGTTTTCCGTTCGGGCGGATGACGTGCGGGCCGGTGCCGAGTTCGACGTAGGCGGCGTAGGTGCGGCCGTCGGCTCCTCCGGTCGCGGAGACGATCAGGTCCGGGCCTTCCATGTGGTGCTCGATGGAGGCGGCGAGCGCCCCGGTGTCCTCGGGGCAGTAGCGGGCGGCGTCGGCGGTGATCGCCGGGCCGAGCCGTTCAGCGAACAGCCGGGCCACGGCGACGCTTACCTCGTCCTCCCAGACACCGTCGATCTCCACGTGGGCCACGAGGTACCTCCTCAGTCGGAGCCGGCGGTGACGCCGGAGCGCTCGCGCAGCGTCAGCGTCTTCGGCGGCGGGTAGTAGCCGATGCCGGGCTGCTCCTGAATGTTCTCGATCATGAAGTAGCGGCCGGTGGTCTCGTCCCGGATGGTGTCCGTGGTGCGCACGTCGGCCCAGTTCGGGACAGTGCAGGTGATGCTGCGGATGATCTGCTGACGCTGGCTGGCCGAGTCGAACGCGGTCTGCTCGGTCTCCGCCAGGGAGGCCGGGACGCCGGTGTAGGTCGGTACGCCCACGTCGGTGGCATCGCCGTAAGCGTTGACGGTAGTGCCGCGCATGATGGTGATGGTCCGGTTCCAGAAGCGCAGGACCCCGGCCGTCCCGGAGGCCCCGCCGCTGCCGAAGCTGGGCCGGCGCCGGGCCATCAGACCACCCGGCGATAGTCGTCGAGCAGCATCTCGACCTCCGTGGCCAGGGCACCAGTCCCCCCGGCGAGTTGCCCGGACAGGGACTGCGTCGCGATGGCGTCGATCCCCTCCAACGCCTCCACCGCGGCGGCGAGCCCGGCGGCGTGAATGACGTTCGCCGGGAGCGCCGACACGACCGCTCCCACCGGGTGGGCCTGCGTGAGCGGCTGCGCGAGCTGGATCGTGCCGGGCCCGGCCTGCACCGCGATCGCCGTGTTCGGCAGCACCGTGGGGGTCGCGGCGGTGGCGCTGCTCACCGCGATGTTCTCCGAGGCGGCGCCGTCGTACAGGAACCCGGCCGTACCGTGCGCTCCGCCCCAGCCGGTCACGTCGTCCACGCTGATCGACATCGCCCCAGCCGCGGCAGCGACGGTGAGGCCGGCATGCGGCCACCCCGAGGAGCAGGACGACTGGACCTGCCAGCCGCCGCGGCCCTGGCGCCAGTCGATCCAGCCAGCGGCGACGTCGATCGCGCTGCCGCCCGACGGCCCCGTCGCCGGGCCCGGTCCTGCGAACGACACCGGGGTGCGGAGCCGGAACTGGCCGGCGGCCACCGGCGACCAGGCGGGCGGGAACGAACGCGACGGCGAGACGAGCACCGCCCACACGTCGGAAAGGTGCCGGTGCCTGGCGATCAGCGTGCCCAGCTGGGTGTGCCGGTCGACGGCGACCCGCGGGCCGCCGGGGCCCGCGTTCGTCTCCGTGACGATGACCGAGCGCAGTGGCTGCCGGCAGTAGGAGTCGACGACCGCGGTCGCGCTCCAGCACACCTGCTGGATCTGGGCGAGCTGCGACGGCGTGTCCGCCGTCAACGTCGGCATCACCCGCCAGCTGATTCCGGCTGGCTGCGCCAGCAGCATCGCGGGCGTGATGTACGGCGTGGCCACGCGGGATCACCTCCGGATCGGAAGGGAGCAGCGATTCGGAGCTGGGAGCGGCCGGCCTATTCGACCTCGGCCGCCTCGGGCCGGGAGGCGGCGGCCTTGCGTGCGCGGGCGGGCTTGGCCGGGCCGCGGTCCTCGTCGAAGCCGGCGGTTTCCTGCTTCGCCGCGTTCGCTGCCTGCGCGGCCTGCACCAGCTGCTGTACGGCGTCGAGCAGCGTGGCCGGGTCCTTGCGGCGCTCGATCTCCTCGGCGACGAGGCGCTGCTGGCGCTCCACGTCGGTCTCCCAGGCCGGGAAGCTGCGCAGTTCCTCCGCCAGCTCCTCGGGCAGGTCGAATCCGCCGTGGCCGGGGTCGGCCTCGATGCGGCCGTGGTGGGGGTGGTCGAGCGCGGTTGCGCCCGTACGTGAGTAGAGGCGCATGCCTGTGCTCCTTGAGGGTGAAGGAAGGGCTGCCGGTAGCGGCCGCGGGTCGGTCAGCGGCCGAACAGACTGAAGCTCACGCCGCTGAACGTCGGGCTGCCGGTGCCCGTGATGGTCCACCGGATCCGGCCGCTATAGGCCAGGTTGTAGCCGGTCGAGATGTTGCCTGCGACCGTGCCGGCGAAGCCGAGAACCACACCCGAGATCGCGATGTTGTTCGACGTGAGGACCCAGTTTCCGAAGGCGTCGCGGACGTCGAAGAACACGGCCAAGCCGGGGGAGGTGCCGGTCGGGGCATTCGCGACGTTGACGACCAGGAGGCCGTTGGACACCGACGAGACGTCGATCAGGCCGCCGGTGGCGCTGTTGACCTGGTTGGTGATGTTGGCTGTGACGGTGTCCGAGTTGCCGCTCAGCGTGAGCCCGTCGGCCCGGAAAAGCTCTTGAGTGGCAGTGAAATTCGGATAGGGAACGCCCGCGCGTGCCGGGGGCATCCGCGCCTCCTCGTCGTCAGGGCAAGCGAAAGGCCGAGAGTGCTCGACTCCCGGCCTTTCTGAGTATTGCCGCTCAGCTATTCGCCGTCGCGGTGCTTCTCTATGTAAGTGGCTGCGGCTCGCATGCGGATGGGGTCGTCCTTGAAGTGCCCCAACCCTGAGTTGCATGTTCCGCAGAGAAGCTCACGAACGTTGCCCGTCCTGTGGCAATGATCCACAACCAGCTCGGCGGGACGGTTGCAGATGGCGCAGCGCCCCTCCTGGGCGAGCACCAGTTCATCCCAGCGTTCAAGTGACAGCCCGTAGAAGTACTCAAGCTGCCACTTGCGGTTTCCGCGCGGGTTGTTCTTTCGCCATCGGGCGTAGCGTTCTCGCTGTCTGGCCTGAAACTCTGGGTCAGCTTGGCGAGCTCGGAGCCGTTCGAGATTTGATTCGTGGTTGCGGTACCAGCTCTCGCGCTTCTGTTCCAGGATGCGTTCGCGTTGAGGACCTTCGCGGCGAGCCTTTCGGTTCGCCTTGTACTTGTCGCTCTGGCGGTACTTTCGGTCAGCTTCACGCTTTGCTTCGGGGTTGTCCTTGGCTCGCTGGCGGGCAGCAGAGATGGCACACGGCTTGCACCTGTACTGCCGCCCGTCCGGCGACTTCGATGACTTGTGGAAGTCATCTGACGGCTTGGCGATTTTGCATACGTGACAGGTTTTCACCTGTTCAGCGTATCCCTAAATCGCGCCCCCTATCGGGGCTTAGGCGACATTCTGCAAAGACGCCATCGCGACCGGGGCGCGGTTCAGGAAGGCGCCGACGCTGCGGATTTCGAACTCGCGCCTGGGGCCGCCACCGGCGGTGTTGGCGATGCGGGAGACGCCGTAGTCGAACTGGGCGGTGTCGCGCAGGGCGCGGTACTCCAGGACGGAGCTGATGTTGGCCTGAGGGAACGGCACGCGGTCGGTGCGGGCGATGATGGTGCCCGGCGGGAGGGAGACGTGGACCTCGATCGGCACGGTGACGCCGCCGGCGGGGGCGTTGACGATCTCGCCGACCCGGCCGCCTGCGGTGACGGAGACGCGGCCGGAGGCGTCGGTGTTGAGGTAGGTCGTCGCCGAGCTGGAGCCGAGGATCAGGTTGGCGATCTCCTGGGCCTGGGCGGCGTTGACCATGATCGCGGTCGGGGAGCACTTGACCTGCTGCCACAGCGGCAGGAACAGGAGGTTCTCGATCTCGGTGATGCTGCCGCCGGTGAGGGTGAGTGCTGCGCCGTTCAGCGAGTTGTTGATTGCCGGGTTCGCGGTGCCGGTGCCGGGCTGGCCAAACTGGCCGGCGCCGTTGTAGTCGCCGTTGAGGGAGGCGAGGAAGCCGTCGTACTCGGCCGCTGCGGCGGACCCGTTGTCGGCGGCGGCGTTGTACGTCGGGGACGCGTTCGCAGTGCCCTGCCAGGAGGTGGACAAGTCGGGGGCGGAAGTGAGCGACGGCAGCGCCTGGTTGGACGTGATGACCTTGGTCATGGTGACTGCGTTGACCGTGGTGGTCGTGTAGTAGTACCAGGTGGTGCCGTTGCTCGACTGGAACCAGTCGTAGGCGACGGCGCCGCGCACCGAGCCGACGGTCGCGGAGACGGTGTTGGTGCTGCCGGCGCCGGTGGCGATGTTCGCTGAGTTGCCCTGGCTGTTGCCGTTGCCGTAGTAGTAGCCGGTGCCGGTGCGGGCGGCGACGCCGACGTACACGGTGGTGGTCGCCGCGATGGTGCCGCCGGTGGTCGACGTGGTCAGGGTGGGCGCTGCGGGCCGGGCGAGCGCGAACGACTGGCCGCACATGAGCTGCCGGTCGTCGCCGATGAGGACCTGGTTGAGGACCTGGAAGGTGGAGATGGCGAAGGGGTCGCCGTAGCCCTGGGCCAGGTCGTAGGCGTCCTGGGTGACGAGGCCCGCGAAGCCGGTGGGCTTGTAGCGGGCCTGGAAGTCCTGCTCCTGGAACTGGACTTCGTTCGCGGCGTAGTCGAAGCCCATCGCGGGCGAGGGCTGGCTGTTGGTGAGGTTCATGATGGCGCGCCACACGGCGTAGGGGTTGCCGTTGGGGCTCATCTTGCGGGCGACGATGTCGCGGAACGGGGTGACGACCGGGATGAGGGAGACGAGCTCGCTCAGGTCGTAGGACCAGATGCCGGTGTTGTTGAGGATGCCGCTGGTCTGCGCCTTGCTGATGGCGGCCAGCGTGTCCTCGGTCATGGTGCCGAGTGGTGCGCTCAAGGGGTGCCTCCTGGGCATGCGAAAGCCCCCGGGGCGCTTGGCGCTCGTCCGGGGGCTGCGGGGTGGCTGTGGGTGCGGTGGGGCTACCGCTGGTGAATTGCCTGGAGCGCGGCGATGGCGGCGGTCTGCATGTCGGTGGCGGCGCGGTTCTGCTCGGCGGCGGTACCCCGGTAGAGGACGCCCTTGAGCTCACGGGCCTTGGCGACATCGACGGCTGCGGGTGCGCCGTGGTCCTGGCCGCGCAGGTGCTCGGCCGGTGGGGTCGCTCCGTTGGTGAACACCTTCGGGGCGGCGGGCTGCTCCTCCAGCACCGTGACGCGGCCCTTGAGCGTCTCGACGAGGTCCGCCAGTTCCAGGACGGCATCGCCGGTCTTGGCGATCTGGTCGGCCTGGGTGGCGCTGTGCTTCGTCACGACGTCCTCGACCGCAGCCAGGAGGCTGCTCTTGAACATCTCCGGGAAGGTGGTGCCGTCGTCCGGGGTGGTCTTGGTAACCGCCTCGTCGTCCGGCGCGTTGGTGGGGGTGCCGGCCTCGGCCGCGGGCTGCGGTTCGAGGTCGGGGGTGTCATCGTCAGCAGACGAGTCGTCGGTGGCGTCGGAGTCGTCGCCGTCCATGTCGTCGGGCCCGGCCTCGGCGTTGGCGACCGGGGTGACGTCGGAGGGGTCGACGATGCCGATGAGACGCCCCTTCTGGTCGTAGACGACGACCACGGCTGGCTTCTCGCCGTCGGCCTTGGCCAGCGGCTCGGCGCCAGCAGCGGGCTCGGCGATGCCCATCGCGGGCTCCTGGCCGGACGCCGCGGTGCGGTCCTCGGACGGGGTGGGCGTGGGCATGGCGGGCTCCTCGTTGGCCGTCTTGGCGACCGGGGCTTCGGGTAGCGATGCGAGGACCTTCTGAAGGTGCTCGGCGGCGGTGCGGATCGCGTTCTCGTTCGCGGCGGACAGGACCCGGCCGGCCTTCGCGACCTGGCCGAGAGCCTCGACCGTGTCCAGCGCGGCCGGGTCGAAGCCGTCGAGGGCCTTCCCGACCTGGGCCATGGCCTCGCCGCAGAGCTCGGCCTCGGCCTGCTCGCCGACGGCGAAAGAGGCGAGGGTGTCGATCACGTAGTCCAGCGCGAACTGCGCGTCCTGGAGGTCCCAGGCGGCCTCCGCGTCGTCGGGGTCGGCGCTGGCGGCCTCCAGCAGCTCCCGCTCGGCCATCACGCCGAGGGCGTTGCGCAGGCGGACGGCGATGCTCGTCCACTTCTGGGCGGTGGCGGCGTCGATGGCCTCCCACGCCGGGCTGCCGGGCTCGTTCACGTCGCCGGATGCGTCGTCGTCGGGTGCGGCGAGGACCACGGTGGGGTCCAGGCCGTCCACGCCCTCGTCCGGGTCGCCGCCGATCATCTTGCTGACCTCCTTGAGGCTGCCGTCGGCGGCCCAGTTGTCGGGAATCTCGCTGGTGGCGCCGAGCGCCTTGGCGCGGGTGATCACGTGGCGCCTGATCGCGTCGTGGTCGGCGCCGCCGCGGCCGATGGCGCGGATGGCCCGGTCGAGGTCTTCGTGGTCGGCGATGGGGTAGGACTGGTCCTTCATGGCCTGGCCGTCGGCGGCCATGTTCTTGAGGTCGTCCGCGTCGTACTTGGCCTTGGCCACGTGGGCGTCGTCTCTGCTGTCGCGGGCGCGCAGTGCGGCGGTGTGGATCATCTTGGCGATCGCGCCGGGGCTGCCGGTGACGGTCACCTGCTCCTGCGCCGTGTCGGGTTCCGGGCCGGCGGTCTTGCCGATCAGGTCCCGGACGAAGCCGGGGTCCATCAGCCCCCGGCCCTGCGGCTCGGCGGCCTTGGCGATGAGGAACCGCGTGCCGTTGGCGGCCTTGTCGACCAGGTCCACGCGCGGGATGGTCGCGTCGCGCAGTTCGGTGAACTCGTCGTCGGGTGTGGTCATCAGCTGCTCCGGTTGGGGATGCGCCGCGCCGTGCCCTGCGGCGAGAAGCCGGTGATCCGGCCGGACTTGAAGAGCTGCCACGCGGGTTCGTCGAGGACGGCGCCGACGAGCCAGTCGCCGGCCTTCACCACGACGCCGTCGCCGAGGTCCCAGTCCGGGCCGCGCCAGATGTAGGACTCCACGACGGTGGCGGCTCCGGTGGTGCCGTCGACGTGGTTGAGGCCGACCTGGGCGCCGCCGGCCTGGAGGAACGACCAGGCGGCCTTCTCCAGCTCGGCCGGGCTGAAGAAGTCGCGGCCGCCGTCGGCGCCGCGCTGGATGCGGGGGTCCGGGCCTGCCTGGTAGGCGACGCCGAGGACGTAGCGCTGCTCGGGCACGGGGCACCTCCTAGGCGGGGAGGACGGCGCATCGGCACCGGGGGTGGGCGGGCGGTCCGGCGTCGCCGCTGGGGTAGGGGTGGCCGATCGGGACTGGGCCGGTGGCCGAGTTGGCGTCGCAGACCGCGCAGACGTTGCCGTCAGGCTCGGTCTGCCAGCGGCCCAGCGCGACGCCGGTGCGCCGGTAGCCGTCGGCCGCGCCGGCGGTGACGGCCCGCGTGGCTTCGGTGATGGCGCTCGCGTAGGCGCGGTCGGAGTCGGTCATCGCCGTGTGCATCGCAGCGCCGATGGTGCGCGGCGCATGTCCGGCGGTAACGCCCGAGGCGAGGGCCGTGGCCGCATCCTTGATGCGGGACACGGTCAGAGCCGCCGCAGCGGCTGCGGCCCCGGCGGTCAGCACCCCGAGGGCAGGCCCGGTGCCGTGCTCGTTGATGCGGGCCTGCGCTGCAGCCGGATTGCCTGGCTCCCAGCCGTCGAGGACTGCGGATTCGCCGCCGGTGACCGCTGAGGCGGACGCCGCGCCGACGAGGTAGGCATCGGTGTAGAGGCCGGCGAGCGAGTCCGCGAGCGCGGGCCCGGCGGTGATGGCCTGTCCGCTGAGCCAGGTGACGGCGGCCGCGGTCAGGGCCTGCTGGCCCGTTCCCTGACCGCTGTTGCCCGCGGCGAAAGTGCGGGCGAGCCGGGCTGCGGCCGTCGCGGTGAGCGCGGTGCCGAGCGCGGCGGCGATCAGCGGCGCCCAGTAGCGCGCGGTGCGCTCGTCCTGCTCCCAGCCGGGCCAGTCAGGGCTTTTGGGTCCGCATCATCACCGGCCTTCGCCACGTCGGCCGGATCGTCCTCGCCGAGCGCGGCAAGGACCTCGGGCAGAGCGGCCAGCAGCTCCGGCCGCACCGCGGGGTTCCCGGCGAGAAGCGCCGGGTCCCACCACGCGATGGCCTCGACCTGGTCGCCGTCTGGGTCGTCCGGGTTGTCGACCTGGTCGCGGCCGCCGGCGACCGGAACCATGTCCTCGGAGTCCACCGTCCAGACCGTGCCCTGGTAGATGCCGTCCGGACTGGTCCAGGAGCCGGTGCACGCTCCTGGAGGAGGGATGCAGCCGGTCTCCTCGGCCCATTCGCGCCAGGCGCCCTGCAGCGGAGTCTCGGCGCCTTCGAGGTGGCCGCCGGGGAACTCCCACATGCCGGCCGCGGGGTCCTCCGGGGCGAGGGCGCGCTGGATCATCAGGACGCGGCCGGTGTCGGCCGCCTGCACGGCGAGCCCGGCGACGGCGACCTCGCCGGCGGCCTTGCGGACGGCGAGGCGACGGCTCTGGTTGAGCCGGCGCGCGCGCGACGGCGCGACGTGCTGGAAGGTGAAGTCCCGCCAGCGGCCGTCACGGCGCCGGGCGCGGGCGAACCGGTGGAAGGCCGCCAGCTCCTCCTTGGCCAGCTCCGTGCGGTCCTGGTTCTCGTCGTCGTCCTCGCCGGTACCTACGAGGTCGTAGCCGGTGATGCCGGTGGCCGACGTGATTCCCGCGGTCGGCGTCGCCAGCGCAGAGGCGCCGGCGTCTTTGGCGACGTCCGAGGCGTGGACCAGTTGGTTGTACTGGGTCTGGTAGGCGTCCTCGGCGGCCGCCGACGCGGCTTGGTCGGTGGTGCCGGGGGCGGGCACGGTTCCCGGCGGCGGGATGAACGGCTGGGCCAGGATCGGCTGGTCCTTGGCCGGGCCGTACGTCTCGGGGTCGACCCTGCCGGCGATGCCGTCGATGGCGAGGAGCGGGATCGGTCCGACACGGGGGGTGGAGAAGAACCGTGGGGTGGGCCGGGTAGGGTCGGCGGGCAGGCCCAGAAGAGCCTCGCGGCCCTCGTCGGCGGAGGCCATGCCGGTCTCGATGTAGACCTGCCACGCTTGCGCCAGCACCAGGCGGTCCTCTTTCTCCTGCCCGGTGTCGAAGGTGAAGGAGAGCGGCAGTTCGAGGTCGTTCTGGAGGAAGTCGCTGAGAACCGACTGGATGTGGGCGATCAGCGGGAGGTCGCCGACGCGGTGCTGGACGTCGCCCTGGGACTCGGACGAGGACAAGTTGACCGTCTCGGTGAAGCCCAAGTCGGACGGGACCACGTGGTAGGCGGCGCAGGTCTTGCGCATCAGGAACAGGGAGAAGGTGTCGCTGAAGTCCTTCTCGTTGCTCCAGGTGATACCGCTGCCGCCCGGCATCCACTTGATCTGGTGCTTGGCGGCCTGGTCGCCGAGCATCATGGCGTCCCACACGGTCTGCCACTGCTCGATCTGGTCGGGGGTCCACGTCTCCGGCGCGCTCGCGAATGCCTCCGGGATGTTGCCTTCGGTGAAGCGCTGCAGGAAGTGGGCCTGGAACCGGAGGTCCGTGTTCGCGTTCAGGAGCACCGTCTCCAGCGGCGCTGTGCCGTACGGGCTGTTGGAGCGGGGCCGGAACGGCTGGTAGATGAGGTCGTCGCGGGTGAGCCAGTTCCAGGGCAGGCCCTGCACGTACTGGACGTACGCCTCGGCGTCGGTTGGGATGTTGCCCCAGTAGTCGAGTAGCGGGGCGATGGTGGTGCCGTCCACGACCTGCAGCCCGATCGCGTCGCCGCGGCGGTTGCGGAGCCGGTATAGCGTGCCGGCGTCGTAGGCGAGGACGTCGTACAGGTAGGTGGCGAGCCAGTTCGCGAACGGGGTCTGACGGTCGGGCTTAGCCAGGACGGCCATGCCCTGGGCGATGGCCGCTTGTGCGTCGGCGTGGAAGCCCGGGGCCGCGGTGAGGGACCAGTCCAGGGCCCGGATGGAGTCGATCCGGTGCCAGATACAGGCCTGCGCGACGTCATAGGCCTCGACCAGCCCGCGCAAGGTATGGAAGCTGACGCGCTCGTGGAGGCGCGGCCGGGCGGCGATGTTGACGCCGCTCTGGAAGTCCCGGCTTCGGGGCTGCCGCGAGTACCCGTCGAACGGCATCTGCGGGGTGCCCGGCGAGAACGGCGACTGCGGGGTCATCTGGGCGGCCTGCTCGGCGGCCACGAGCTGATCGGGCACCCGGTTTCCGCTTCCGAAGACCTTGGCGATGCGATCCCGGATACCCACGCGCCCTCCTTACGGATGGTGGTGGCGTTGCTGCCGCATGGCGGCGGTGCGGGCGCGTCTGCGGGCCTCGGCCGGGTCTTGAGAGGCTGGTTCGGGTGCGGTCACTGCGGCCTGGCCACTGTCGGGTACCGGAGTGGGCTGTTCGAGCTTCTTACGCAGGTGGTCGATCCAGGCGTGCGCGCCGGTCCCAAGGTTGGTGAGGACGTAGCGCAGGGCGTCGGCGGCGTGGTCATCAGAGGTGCTGTCGGCGTCCTCTGGATCGCCCTTGGTGGCGTGCGGCAGGTCCGACAGCTCGCGGTAAAGATCGGTGACGGTCGAGAAAATGTGCAGCTTGGGGCAGGTTTCCCAGCCGAGCGCCCGATGGTGAGGGCAGGCCGGAGCCTCTTTTAGGTAGGACCTCACGCGCTGCCAGCCGATGACGCGGGAGCCTGCGCCCTTGCCAGCCTTCGTGAGGTGTACGCCATTTTCGGCGTACACCGTGGCGATCGGCTTGGCGTCGCCTCGGGTTGCCCACATCGCGTCGTCGGCGTAGCGGGCGGTGATGCGTTCGTCTTCGGTGGCGAGGATCTGCTGGGCCTGCTCGGCTTCGCCGACGTGCCGCCTATATATCTCCCGATAGACCCACACGCGGCCGTCTTCGTCAACGGCGGCCCACAGTACGGCCCATGGGGCGGAGTAGCCCCAGTCGATGCCGTTGTAGCGTCGCCAGGAGGTGGGGAGTGTGATGGGGGCGAGGACGTGCCGGTCTCGTTTGATCTCGGGGAACATCTGGCCGGCGAACACGTCCCAGTTCCCGTCGAGGAAGGCTGAGCGGAGTTTGCCCTCCAGGGCTTGCAGATCGCTCTCGTACTCGGGGTTGACGTGCGGGTTGTCGGACAGTTTCGACGGAATGAACCGAACGGTCCGGCCACGTACGTCGGTGATGACTCGCGTCCCGTAGTCGGTCGGCTTGATGTAGCGGGTCTTCACTGCTCCGTGCCCGGGCCCGCCGGGGTTCGTGCCCGAGCGGATCCCGACGACGGGGATGTCCCGGCGTCCGGACCGCAGCCGGGATTCCAGGAAGGAGCAGACGTCCGGTGGGGTCAGCGTCCTCTCGTCGAACGTGAGCTTCTGGTACTGGCCGCCTTGGCGGCGGGTGGCGTCCTGGAAGGACTCGGCGTACCGGTACATGATCAGCGAGCCGTTGGAGAACCGCAGCTCGAACTCGGTTCCGTTCCACTGCGCCCCGATGGCCCGGGCGAAGCCGGCCTGCGCCAGCTCCGCAATCAGGGACTCCTTGAGCTCACCGTAGGTCCGGCGGAACGCCCCGATGCGGATCCCCGGGTAACGGACGCAGTCCCGCAGGTCATCCATCAACAGGGCGCGGGTCTTGCCTCCGCCGGCGGCGCCGCCGTAGAGCACATCGAACTCGGTAGCGGCGTGGAACTCTTGCTGCTTCGCGGTCGGCACGTAGCCGAGGTCGGCGAAGACGTCTGGCTCGGGGGCTTCGAGGCTTTCCGCGAGGAGATCGAGCGCGTCCCGCCGCACGGCTCACCGCCCTACGTGACCGCCCTGAGCTTGCGGGCCATGACCTGCTTGACGGTGGTCGCTTGCTCGCTGGTGACGCCGATTGCAGTGAGGCCGGCTTGGACGGCGTCCATGAGGAGCTGCGCCTTGGCCTCTTCGATCCGGGCGAGTCGGCCGTCGATGTCGAGGCGGGCGATGGTCGACAGCACCGTGTTGGTTCGGTCCATCGCCCGCTCGTACAGGCTGACTTCGGCCCGCAGCTGTTCCGCGCCAGCAGCGCCCTCGTAGCGGACGTCACTGCCGAGCCGGTTGACGATCTCAGCGATGGCCTGCTGCCAGGCGACGACCTGCCCGGCGAGTTGGGCGAGGGCGGTCAACGGGTCATCGATCGGCTCGACGTCGAGCTCGGCGAGCACCTTCCGGACCTCTCGTTCGGCAATCGTGTGGGCAGCTTGGACTCTCTGGCCGGAGGTGTTGCCGCCGTGCAGCTTGCACCGGCCGACGCCGGGGTGGTCGGTGCCCCAGCCGGCGGGGAGTCCGCAGTGCTCCGCGGACCCCTCCTGTCTGGTCTTCGCGCCGCAGACCGGCCCGTTGCCCCTGGCCACGGTCAGACCTGCGGGGACGGCTTCTCGACCTCCGCCGTTGCGGCCTTGACGTCGGCGATGGCTTCGGTGCCCAGGGCCTTGGCCTCCTGGGCCACGTCCTGGCCGATCGACTTGGCGTCGCGGGCAGCCTCGGCGACGACTGGGCCGGCGTCGTGGGCGACCTGGCGGGCGTCCGTGCTGACCTCGGCGGTGAGAGCGGTCTCGTCTCCGTGGAGGCGCGTCCACAGGTCGTGGGCTTTGGCGGCGAGGTGGTGGCCTTCGTCCTGGAGCTTGGTGGCGAGGGAGTGGAGTTCGTCGGCGATGGACATGCGGGTCTCCTTAGGGCGAGGGCTGATCAGGCGGTGGAGCGGGTCGCGGCGGCGGTGTCCGGCAGGAACTCGGCGGGCACGGGGGCGGTGACGTGGTCGACGCGTCGGGCTCGGCAGGTGGGTCCGTCGTGCCACCAGCGGCGCTCGCCGAGCCACGCGCGGTGGCCGCATCGGGAGCAGGTGCCGGGGATCGGGTCCCACTCGGTCGGGTCGGTAAACGGGGCGTCGAGGGCGCGCCATCTGTCTTGGGCGGGCTCCATGGTCACCTCCGGGGTGGGGCTCGCGGCCTGGGGACGGTGGTGCCAGGCCGCGAGCCGGGGCCCGCCGCCCTCAGGGCGGGCCGTCCCCGCCGGCCAGCGCGCACGGGCGGCACACAGCGGGGAGTCTGAGGAGGATCAAGCGGCTTGCGCTCGGCCGCTGCGCATCTCGGCCTCGACCTGGAGGACCTCGGCGGCGCGGTAACGAGGCCTGGTCGCTCGGGGATTGACCGCGTGGAGCTTGCCGCGGTGCGCCCAGATCCGGATCCGCCCGGGCGGGACTCCGGCGGCGTCGGCGGCTTGCTGGGTGGTCCAGGTGATGGTGCGGAGGTCGCCGTCGAGGTGGATCACAGCGGCCTCCTTCGGGAACGACGAAGGCCCCGCGCCGCTGAGGCGGCCGGGGCCTGGTCGAAGACATGGGGGTACGGGGAAAAGTGTTACATCGATTCCGGATTCGTCAAGCTGCGCTCCGGTGCGGCGCGGTCGCGGTGATTTCGCTGGCCCAGTCCTGGTATTCGGCGGGGGTCATCAGCAGCCCGCAGTTGCGGCATTCGACGTAGTCGGCGCCGTCGGCGTGGGCGAGGGCCCGCCAGTCGCAGCGTTTGCACGGCGCGGCCTTCTGTTCCATGCGGGCGTCGCGTGAGGTGAATCGTTTCGCCGTGCGGTTGAAGTGCCGGATCTGGGCTGCCGGGTTGCCGCTGCCGGGTTCGTGGGTCTCGTTGGCCGCGGGGTGGTGTTCGAGGATCCAGTCGAGGTGGGCGTTGAGGAAGCGGACGGCCTGGGTGGCGGTGGTCCCCTCGCGGACGTCGTCGGGGCGCGAGCCGAGCCCGCGCAGGTCCCGTACGTCGTCCTCGATCTCGGTGAGGCCGCCGACGATGTGGTCCGTGAGGAGCCTGCTGGCCTGGCCGGGCCACGGTGCGATGCCGGCGGGCCGGCTGGTGGTGACGTCCGCTGGTCGGGCGGTGCCGTGGGTGGCCTCCAGCCATATGGCGGCGAGGAGTTCGGGGAGCTCGGTGAGGTCGGTGCGGGTGCGGTCCTGGCAGGTCTGGCAGTGGACGGGCTGGCCCCAGGTGGGGGTGTAGTCGTGGGGGAGGCCGGTGCGCTCGGCGTCGCGCCAGGCGCAGTTGCAGGGGCCGGGGCAGGCGGTGGGGGTGGTGGGCATGCTGGTCCTCCCGGGAGCATCGCGGGCTGATCATCACCAGTGTGTCACCGGAAGCGACAAACTGCGTCAAAGCCCAGCGTCCGCCCGTCACATCGGACGGGCGGGCGCATCATCGGCGCATCAGCTGATGCGCTGCTCCCACGGCCAGGCTGCATCCCGTCCGGCCTCAAGCAGCGGAATCATCCGGAAGGCGTGATCGGTTAGCCCACCGAACGCGTGCCGGTTCCCACCACCGGACGGGCCGTGGCCGGCCCGGTAGCCAGCGAGGTTCCAGGTGTACACCGGCACGTTCGCCGGGACCTGCGCAGTCGGGTCCGATCCGTAGTAGCCGTAACCGGTCTGCTCGTCCGTGACGACGACGACCCGATCGTGTCCCCGGTAGTGCTGGCGCACGGCCTCGGCGGTGTTCGTGCCGCCGAGGTCGAGGAATCGGCCGATGATGCGCAGGACCGACTCCCCCTGGCCGTATGGCACCGCCACGGAGTGCGTGCCGAACTGGACGAGGTCGGCGTGGGCCGCGCGCAGAGCGACGGCCGTGCCGAACACGGCAGCGGCGTCTGCCCGGTTCAGCTTGGTCTGCTCGCTGATGCCGCCGAACATCGATCCGGACCGGTCGACCAGGACCAGCGTCCGGCCCGGGAGCGCCGGCACGTTCGCGAGCGAGTAGCCGAGGGCCTTCTCCAGGGCGTAGCCCCAGCGCAGGGACGGGGCGTGCTTGAAGGCGGCGAGGAACCGGAACGGGAACTGCCGGGACTTCGCGACCTGGTCGGGGTCGCTGATCCGTGCCGCGACCTGCTCGGCGACCTCGTCCGAGACACCGGCCTCGTCGAAGTTCCGCAGGTTCCGCAGCAGCGCCATCGTCCCCATGGACGGGATGATCGCCTGCCACGCCTCGGCGTCCATCGGGCCCTGGAGCCACCCGGCGAGCATCTCCCACGTGAACCCTGCGGCGGACAGTCGGTCTGCCGCGTCCGGCAGGCGCAGGAACTCCCGGCGCTCCCCGACTTCCAGGGACCGGATGGCGAGGTTGGCGGTGAGCGTCCGGTTCGACCCGGGCGCGACCGCGGTGTCCGGGTTGTGTCGGCGGTCGAGGGCGTACTTGAACAGGTCGCCCTGCCACGGCTTGTCGGGGTGCGGGGTGGCGTGGACGAGGTTGAGGACGTCGCCGAAGCGGTAGCCCTTGCTGTCGGTGTCGTACTTGAGCAGGGCCTTGCTGTTGTAGAGGCGCTGCACGGCGTCGGCGATGCCGCGCTTGACGGGCTTGGGCAGGTTCCGGCCGTGCTGCGAGGTCCAGTAGGCGAGCAGCTCGCCGGGCTCGTCGGGGCGCTGGAGGACTGCGTTGATGACCTGCCGGGACTGGCCGTCGAGCTTGGCGGCGAGGCGGGCTGCGGCGAACTCGGCTGCGCCGACGAGGGATGCGGTCCGCATGTTGCCGTCCGAGCGGAGCCATCCGAGGAACTGGGCGGTCCACTGGGGGTCTTCGACGGCGAGCTGCCGGATGAGCTGGGTGTAGCGGTCGTCGCGGTGGCCGGCCTTCTCGTAGAAGGTGTTCTGACCGACCATGTTGGCTACGGCGAGGAGGAAGAGCTCCGACTTGGGCTCGCGGAGGTGGCCGTTGCCGCCCTGGTGGTTGATCGTGGTCTGGCCGGTGCTGCGGATCGGCGAAGTGGCCGCCGGCCGGGTGTTGCGGGTGTTGAAGCGGGACATGAAGAAACCCCTCATTGTGGAGGGGAGGCTTCAGCAGTGGGCGCCCGAGATCGAGAGTCGGCGACGGGCTTGCGACTGATGCTCTACCTTCTGAGCTACCGGCCAGAGGCCGGGCGGGAATTGAACCCGCGACCGTCAGTTCCAGAGAAGGATCCGTTGCCTGCGCACCGGGCGCCCCGATGCTGGTGCCTCCCGAGATCAATGCGGAGCGCGGCGTGATTCATGCGAAGAAGTAGCCGTGCTCCAGCGCACCGGGAGGTGCAGAATCTGAAGTTGTTTGCCCAGAGATCGAGTTCGGCTGAGGGAACGTAGGCGCTCTGCCAACTGAGCTACACCGACCCGTAGTCGATGACGGGACTCGAACCCGCGACAACCCCATTAACAGTGGAAGTAACCTCGGCCTGCGCACCTGGGCGATGACCAATGTACTCCGATCGGCCGGAAGTGCAGTGAGATTATCGGCGTGTCACCGGCGGTCGGGCTGAGGAGGCGCGCGGCGGCTTCGGGCGGGCGCGGAGAGCACGACTCACCCCCGGACCTCGGGGTAGGTGTGGCCAGCGGGCGGGTAGGTGCCGTCGTAGCGGCGGGCGTACGACTCGACGAGGGCGCCCTCGATCAGGTGGGCGAACTCCGGTGGGGCGTCCCCTTCGGCGAGGGTCTGCCGGATGTCGACGAGGAGGTACGCGGTGCGGTCGTCGTCCGCCAGGCAGGGGTCGGTGATCACTGCCCGGCCTCGCGCTGGCGACCCATCTCGGCCTTGATGTCGTCCTCGGTGGCGCCGAGGGCGATCGCGTCCCCCATAGCTCGGAGGCCGATGTGGGGGTCGGTGAGGCAGTAGGGTCCGCCGTGGGCAAGGATCTCCCGAGCGGCCTCGCTGACGGCTTCTTCCTTCGTCATTTGGGAGCGCCTGTCGGGTAGTTCGAGGGGTAGTTGTCAGGTAGTTCGAGGTAGTTGGCCGGGTAGTTGTTGCAGGTCAGAGCGTGAACTACCCGGCGAGAGGGGCCTCCTGCGGCTCCTCTTGGGGGAGGGGCGGGAGATCGGCTCTGGCGATGCCGACGCTGGTGCTGCCGGCCACCTTCAGGGAGTCGCGGACGCGGATCCCGTGGTGGGCGGCGACGGCCCGGATTCCGGGGATGCCGCAGCGGTCGAACGGGGGCTCCTTGGCGAGGTCCCGGAGGAGTACCCCGTTCCGGTTGCCGATGGCCCGACGGAGGTGGTCGAGGAAGGCCTCGCGGGGGTCGTCTTCATCCTCCTCTTCGAGGGCGTCCTCTGCCGCCTCGGGGGCCTCGACGGACGGGACCGATCGGGGGTGCTCGGCGGCCGGTTGGGGCGTGCTGTGCATCAGCGCCAGCACCACCCACACGACGGCCAGAGCGCCGGCGATGGCCGGTAGGTACCGGTGTAGCGCCATCCACCCGCCGACCGTCAGGCAGGCTGTGCAGAAGGCTCCAGGCCAGCTGACGATCCCCCAGGCGCGGGCCTGGCTGACCGCTGCGTTGAGCAGCTCGCGGCGCCACAGGCGGCGGGCGAGGGCCATGGTGCCGGTGCCGAATGCGCGGCCGATCCCTGCCGGTTGGACGTAGGGGCGGAGGTCTGGCGCGGCGAAGGCGCGTGTCTTCTGGGGCTTCTCCAGGCTGGTGGCCATCAGTGGATCCCGAGGAGGTTGCCGGCGGCCTTCGCGAGGACGCCGGCCGGTACGGCCCAGATGCCGCCGGCCTGCTGGAAGATGGTGAACGCGGCTACCCCGAGGATGGCCGACATGCCGGGCGGGACCTTGGCACCGTAGGCGATGACGGCGAGGAGCAGTGCGACGCCGCCCATGCCGCCGTTGCCGACTGCCCCGTCAGGGCCGGTGAGGGCGGATGACAGGCCGCCGGTGATGACGGCGGCCGAGGTCCAGAAGGTGGCGCCGACGGAGTAGAAGTAGCCGGCGACATATCCCCAGCAGGCGGCGCTGTGCTGGCTGAGCTTGATCTTGCCTTTGCCGCGGCAGCCGAGGATCAGGATGGTGGTGGCGATGAGGGCGGCGAGGCCGGAGCCGATGACGCCGAAGATCTGTCCGGTCTGCATCAGATCCGTCCGGGGGCGTAGAGGCCGAGCGCGAGTACGGCGGTGGCGAGGGGGACGCGGGCGAGGGTGGCGGGCACGAGGCTCCAGCTGGTGATTTGAGCGAGGGGCCGGCCGCCCCGGAGGCCGATGTCGACAATGAGGCCTCCGGTAACGGCGAGGAGGCCGATGCCGACGCCCCACTTGGGATCGGCCTGGCCGAGCTCGGCGATCGAGGCGCTGAGGAATGGCCCGTAGCCGAGCGCCCAGCCGATGCCAGCGGCGGTACCGGTGATGAGGAGGACACGGACCCGACCTCGCTGGCGTTCGTCGCGGGGGGTGGCCCGTCGGGCGGCGGTGCTGTCGACGGCGGCGAGGGCGAGGCGGCGTCGGCGGGAGAGCTGCGATTCGGTGGCCTCGGCCGGTTCAGGCTCGGGCTTGTCGGGGACTTCGGCCGAGGGTGTCTGTGGCGGCTGCTCGTCGGCGGTCGGCTTGCTGAGGTCGACGTGCGTGGGGCGCCGGATCCGCGTTGTGCGGGGCTCCTGCTTGGCCTTGCGCTCGGGGGGCTGGGTGTGGTCAACGACCGGGGGCCGGTTGGCGATGGGGATCCGGGGTCGGGGCGGCTCGGCAACCATCGGCTGGCCGATGAGGACGGTCGGCTCGGGCGCGGTGTTGGGCGGTTCGATGGGCTGCGGCGGGATGACGAGGGCGGGTTCGACGACCCGGCGTTCGGCCGGGACGGGCAGGAGGTCGGACATCTCAACTCCGGAGGAGGAGGGGGAGGGCGATGAGGGTGAGGGCGATCCAGATGCCGGCGGCGGCGCGGAGCGTCACAACGGCGTCGCGGGGGCGGAGCACCGCGAGCAGGGTGAGCGCGCACGCGGCGGGGATCACCCAGAGGAGGGCGGCCGTCACGGGTAGAACCCCGCACCGGAGAAGCGGTCCGGGCTCGGCTGCTCGGCCGGCTCCGACTTCTTGGCGGCCTTCTGTTCGGCCCTGCGGGCACGGGAGAGCGCGGTCCGGATGTACGCGGTGTCGGTGGCGATGCCCTGCTGTGCGAGGGCGATGGCGATGGGTCCGGCGGGGGTCTTGAGCCCGCCGAGGTGCTGGGCCATGGCCACAATGGCGTCGGCCTTGGTCATGCCGCTGACCAGGGGTGCATTCGGTGCAGCATTCGGGCGCATCCGGGGTCCGATGGCGGGGGTGGGGCCGGCTGGCGGCTGCGGGACGCGGTCGAGGCGGACAGTGGGGACGGCGGCCCGTTCGAGCAGCAGGGCAACCTGCCCCGGAGTGACGGTGACCTGGTAGGCGGCGAGGATCTGGGCGATCTCGGTGTCGTCGGCGCCGGGGTTGGCATCGGCGACGCGCTGAACCGCGGCGGCGGGGCCGATCTCGGCGAACTCAGCGGCAATGACGTCTTCGGCGGTGCGGGCCGGGAGGGATGATACGGGCGGATGCGTCGGGGATGCGCCGCTGGTCACGTGGGCGACGGCCTGTGTCTTGAGGGAGCGGTAGGCCTTGCTGCCAGCGAGAGTCCAGCCAAGGAAGCCGTAGGCCGGCATGCGCATCGGGGTCTCTCCTCGGGCGCCGCGGCAGGCGGCTCGCTCGGCTGCCCAGGAGAGGGCGGAGACCAGGAGGAAGGCGATGGCCGGGGAGGCGTACAGAACTTCGGCGGGTCGGCCGCCGCCGGTGAAGCGGGCGTGGACGAGGTTGAGGTAGACGGACAGGCCTGCCATGCCGAGGGTGGCGAGGATGGGGGCGGCGGCGGAGCGGTCGTCGCGGACTGCGTCCGTGGCGAGCTTGAGGCAGACGTAGGCGACGCCGTCGTAGACGAGGCCGGCCACGATGGCGAGGAGCATCGGGACGTCGTAGTGGCGGGCGACGACGTAGAGGGACCAGGCGGCCATGAGGGCAGCGGCGGTGCGGACGAGGCCCATGGCGGCCGTCCAGCCGATGGGGTCAGCGGTGTCGTCCGGCGGGGTGGTGGTCATGGTGGGTGTGCTCCGGGGATGCGGGCGTGGCGGCATGGCCGGACCAGCGCACTGTGGCTGGCCCGGCCGGTACCGGGGGCTACGCGGCGTAGGCGAGCTGCCAGGTGAGGGCGTGGTCGTGCTGCTGCTCGGCGCCGTCGAGGCAGTCGAGGCAGTAGGGGCGGCCGGCGTACTCGCGGATCTGGTGGCGGGGCACCTCGTCCAGGCAGGCGGTGCAGGGGACGAGGTCGTCGGCGGTCACGCGTCGTCTCCGAAGGCGCGCCACGCTGCGGGCCTGGTCTCGGGGTCGGCCCAGTCGACGCCGACGTCCGGGGCGCCGATGAAGGTGGTGGGCGCGGACCGCTCGGGCTCGCGCAGGTGCGCGGTCTCTTCCTTGAGCTCGGCCGCGAGTCGGGCGAGGTCGACGGGCTCGTTCACCGCAGGCTCCCGTTCTCGTCGCGCTGGGCGGCGGCGAGGGCTTCGGCGGTGTCGGCCATGCTGGTGCGCAGGTCGGCCGCGGTGACCGGGTCGCCGGCAGCGCGGTGCCGGGCGCCGAGGTCGTAGCACCGGCGGACGGCACGAACGAGCTGCGGCGAACGGGTGGTGGCCGGCGTGGAGTGGTGGCGCGGGCTCCCCGGGTAGGAGGAGCAGCTGGTGTTCCGGACCGGGAGCCGCGGGGCGGTGCCGGTCGGCGGGGTGGTGACACTACGATCGGGCATGGTCCTGTCCTCGTACTTTGCGGTGGAGGGTGGGACTGGCCCCGGCCATGTGGCGTCGCAAGCGCCGGCCGGGGCCTTTGTGTTGCTGCAAGCACTGTGAGTGCCGCATTGCTCTCACTGTAGGGGTCCCCTACAGTTAAGGCAAGCGGCCACGAGAGAAGGGGCCGAATTGGGCAACGAGGAGGTGCAGCAGGTGACCGACGCCCTCGAAGCGGTCGAGAGAATCCCGGACTTGGAGGAACGCGTCCGAGCTAAGAGCCAGATCATGGCTGACCAGGTAAAGCGCAACCGAGCCTGGGCCAAGGAGCGCAAGGAGTTGATCGAACGACTGCACGACGAGGGCGAGTCCTACCGGGCCATCGCGGACCGGCTGGGTATCAAGCTGAGTACCGTGCAGGATGTGTTCCGCGGCTACACCGGCTCAGGCACCACCCGACCGAAGAAGCAGGCCGCGGACCATCCGCTGGCCTGACGCATCACCATGCATCGCGGCCCCACCTGATTTCCCGGGTGGGGCCGTTGTTGTGTCGCTGACCAGCGGCGCATCCGGTGCGCATCGCACGGCATCCTGTGACTCGTGGGGCCGGAGCGGCTGGCCGCGCAGGTGATGGCAGCCCGGTACGGTGGACTTCCCCATCCACGAAGGAACGTTCATCCATGCGCCCTGCCCGCTTTCAGCAGCTCCTGCTCGACGCCGCCGCCGCTTTGCCTGGCGCCGCGGCGAAGACCTTCGCCGATGCCGGCGGCAGCAAGCAGCCCTTTGGAGTCGTCGTCGAGGCCGGCGGCCGGTCGACCCGCTGGCAGATCGTCGTGATGAGCGCCCCCGGCGAGAAGTGGGGCGACCACCCCGACCCGGAGCCGGCACTGGGAGAGAAGCCTGTGGGCCCCGCTATGCCGGCCGAACTGAACGACCTTGCCGCAGTCGAGCACGGGCTCGTCGCCGCGCTCCTGGCTGCCGACGCGGGTGAGATCGCCGCGGTCGAGGTCTACTCGGCGCGCCCGAACCCGCCGGTAGTCGGCCACGGCGCCACCGTCGACCTGCACGACGGGTCGAGGATGTTCATCAACCACGTCCGCTAGAAACGCGGGTGCGCTCCACCGAAACGATTCGGTGGGGCGCACCCGCGCGTGGACCTGGATGCAGGCTGCGTCAGGTCGCGGGCCCCAGAGTCAGCACTTCCTCGCCGGCATGGTCCAGCGGCGCGAGCAGCGGCACCTCGTCCATGCCGAGCTTCACGGCGATGCTCTGGACGGCTTCTCGCAGGTACGGCCGGAGGATGGGTGATGCCACTCGCTTGGCGAAGGCGGCAATGATCTCTGGGGAGACGGTCAGCTTCTCGGATGCCTGGAAGAAGGCGGCCACGTCTGCCACGAGGACGCCCTCCTCGGCGTGGACTTCCGCGCGCGCTCGCGCGGCGAGGACCTTGCCGTCGAAGAACTGCATCAGGCGGACCTGTGCGAGCCCCTCTTTGGGAAGATCGCGGTCGGTGCGGTCCGAGCGCTCGAAGCCGTCGAACCTTCGCCCGCTGACTTCGTAGTGCTGGATGCTGTTCAGGTGCGCCACCGCGAGAAGCTCATCGACAGACGTGATCTTCCGGGGGCTTTTGCCTGTCATGCCGTCTTCCGTCGGTTGGACGAGCTGGGGATGCGCTCTTCGGTCTCTGCGACCTGTGTCCAGCTGCTCGACGGCTGCGCTGCTTCCTGGTCGGTGTGCGCCTTGATGTAGATCTTCAGGCCGACGGCCCGCGCGTATCTCATGATCGTTGACAGACGGGGGTCGCCGCCCAGGCGCTCGAACTCCGATACCGCTGACTGTGTGGTCTCCATGTCGGCGGCAACGGTCTTCTGTGTGAGCTTCGAGGACTTCCGGTGCGCTACGAGGGTCTGGATGAGCTGCATCAGGGCTTCCGCGTCCTCTTTAGCCCGCTTCGCGTCCGGGTCGTCCGGGTCGATGCCGAGTAGTGCTGCGAGGTGGTCGTCCATGGCGCTTTCTCCCCTTGAAGATGCTCCGAGTATCGCCTAAGCCAGATATTCCATCAACGGCGGCCCCCTACTCAGGTCACGACCGTCGACGCGTAGTCCACTCGGTCAGCCGCTTGCGTGCGACCTCGATGTCTTCCGACCGGGTAGCGATGCCCTGAGTGGACTTCTTGTTGATGAACTTGAGCGCGAGCAGGACAGGGCCGTCGCTGTCGACCTCGGAGTAGAAGAGACGGAAGATCCGCCTCTCACCCTCGAAGCGCAGCTCCAGCAGGCCGTCACCAAGGTGTTTGACGTCGGGAGGACGGAGCGTGCCGGACGCGGCGCGCTCCATGATCGCCTGGAGCTTTGCGGCCTCGAATCGCTTCAGGTCGCACTTCTTGATCTCCCGACTGACTACGTCGGCCCCCACGGACGACCGGTAGAAGTCCCAACGTCTGGGCACAGGCGACCCCCATCATTCGGCAGACCCACCCCCGTCAGGAAGGGTAGCGGATATCGCTTGAACCGATACGGGGTTTCCGCTCCCCCACCGCAGACACAGCTGCACCCCGCTGGGGAAGGCCCGGCAGGGCGCAGCTGTGAGCGGTCAGTCCGTTGCCTTGGGGTGCCGCGGGCTGGCGATAGTGGCCCAGCAGGTACGCTCCGCCTCGTCGTAGAGGTACCAGAGAGGCCGAGCCGCGCCTCGTTCCGCCGAGGATGGCTGCTAGCGACGTCGCGCTTGATCGTGAACCCGCACAGGCAAGCCGCCCAGACCACCTGCCAAATTTGGTAGGTGATGGCCTGCGGCCACCCCGGGGAGCTGGCTTCCGTCCCCGTGGCGACCGAGCGCGTCTTTGTCCGAAGAGCGGGCCGAATCGCAAGCGTCAGGCGGCCCGAGGTTCCTTGAGGTGTCGGCCCACGTACCAATTTTGGTACGTGCATGCGCCTGAAGTGCTTGATCGTGGATGCGTACACGGAAGCAGTTCTGATCACCTACCAGATCTTGTAGGTGGTGGCAGGGCCGGCTGTTCGCGACGGCCGTCCGGCGGAACTACGCGTTCTCGTCTTTGGCGGCTGCGAGTCCGGCGGCAAGGGCTTCGATCGAGGTTCGAAGTAGTGGAAGTCGATCGCCCGGAACTCCCCACCGTTGGCCGAGCTCGGCCGCGATGTCAGTCATGGGCGGCGTTGTAGGGACTCCGATGTCGTCCTGGTCCATGATTCCCGCCCCGATGAGCAGGTCGATCACTGAGGCATTCACGGTTCGGGCAATCGCCTTGAAGTGCTCGGGTCCCGGGATGCTGGCTCCGTCGAGCCACCGGCCGGCAGTGCTCCGCGAGACGTCACATGCATCGGCCAGTGCGGCCCTTCCGCCTCCGCGCTGGCTGTCGATATCGAGGCCGGCGGCTCGCATGGCCTGGGTGAGCCACCTAGCGAATTGCTGGGCGGGGGTCATGGCGGGCCTCCGGGGGCTCGTTGTTCCGATCGAGCAAATGGTCGCACAGATGCAACCTCGCGCGCGGCGCTGCGGGCGGGTCATCCAAGTCGGGGATTCCATTTGTAGAAGTAGTTGCGCAAGTGGTACTTGAGGGCTAGGTTGATGTCATCAGGGATCGCCCATCTGGAAGGTCCACATGGCTCACCGATTGAACGCCAGAAGCCTCCGCGAGGCAGCTGCCCTCGCCGGAGACACCACCGACTACCGCATCGCGAAGCGCTCCGGGCTGGCCCGCGCCACCCTGTCGCGGCTCGTCAACGGCCGTGTCGAACCCTCGGTCACGAACGTCATGCGACTCGCCAAGTGCTACGGAGTCACCGTCGAATCGCTGCTTCGCCCGGTCGACGTCAACGCCGCGGTCGCCGCCTGAACGAGTAAGGGCTCGGTGCGCGAACACCGAGCCCTCAACACCAAAGCGCCTAGCAAGGTCTGGACAACCGAAGGCGCAGATTTGGAGCACTCACATGATGGCACCTTCCCCTGCCATGCCCAAGCCCGCCCCAATCCGGGCGGCCCTCGCGCCGGCCCTGCCCGACGACGCCGTGTGCCCGCTGCGGATCCACCGCATCCCCGAAGGCGTCGTCGCCGCCTACTCCCCGGCCCAGCTCGACCGACCCGCCGCCTGGCGGCTCCTGCTCGACGTCTTCGGCGACCTCCTCGACGTCACCCCCGCACCGGCCCTCGGCAGCTGAACGCCCCGCCGCCCCTGACCGCCAGGGGCGGTCCGCCCGTCACCTATTGGGGCGCCGACAAGGCGCACAGCGCGTTGGAGCAACAGCAGTGGATCCCTTCACCGACCCGACCTTGAGCCTGCGCGCCAAGGGGGTCTACAGCGTGATTGTCAACTTCGGCGAGAACGCGCGAGTCAGCGCCGACACGATCGCCTCGCTCTCCCGTGACGGCCTTGAGAGCACCCGGGCGGCCATCCGAGAGCTAAAGGACCGCGGCTACCTTCGAATGGAGCGAACCCGCGGCAAGGGGGGCCTGCTCGGAGCGCCGAGGTACGTCCGGACGAAGCCAAGGGCGCTGAGCCGTTCGGAGAAGACGCTCATCGCGGAGGCCAGCAACCGGCACGGGACTCTTGGCTGGACCTACGCGGTGAGCGCCGCTGACCGGAGGCACGTCAAGATCGGCCGCGCTGTAGACCTCGACCGTCGCCTCAACAGCCACAACACCAGCTCGCCGGTGCCGCTCACCATCATCTGGGCACAGGAAGGCGGCGCCGGCCTGGAGACCCATCTGCACCACCACTTCGCCGACCGATGGATCCGCGGCGAGTGGTTCGACTTCACCGGCACCGACGCAGTCCAAGTGATCACCGTTGCCGCCTCCCAGTTCGGGGGCGCGTCGTGACCATCAACGGATCTGCGCTGGTCGTTCGTGCCTGGGAGCCCCCAGAGGAGGTCATCCTGAGCCGGCACATCATCGAGTCGCCCGGCCTGCAACCCGAAGATATCGGAGTCCTTGCTCGCCTCCTGGTCCGCGATCCGGGCCAGCCGTCCACGATCCTCGCGCTCGCCAGGGAACTGCACGAGGCCGGCTGGAAGATGGGAGAGAGCCGGTTCGCCGCGATCTTCAAGCGGCTTAAGAAGGCCGGTCACGTCCAGCACGTCTCCGAGTTCAACCCCGCCACCAACCGCCCGCAGTGGGTCGTACGGGTCTACCGAAACCCCGCCAACAACGACCAGTACGTCCAAAACGGCGTCGAGGCGGCGTCGCAGGTCAGGGCCGAAACAGTGGAAAGCTCGGTTTCGCCCGCCGAACGACCCCGCGAAGCCGTGGAAACCGACGTTTCGCGAGGTCAGAGCGAAACCGTGGAAACCACGGATTCGGGAGCGAAACCGTGGAAATCCGGGATTCGGAAAACCACGGTTTCGCGAGGTCAGAGCCGGAACCGTGGAAACCACGGATTCGCGGTTCACCCCCCACACCCCCCGGAGGAGGTGGATACCTCCTCCCCCAACCCCCTCACGCAGCCGGCTGCGCCGGCGGGGGAGGAGGCCGGGTTCTCGCCGGAGCAGACCGTGGCGGCCGGGCGGTTTCTCCAGGAGCTGCCGGCACCGTGGGCGGTCGGCCGGCGTACTGCGGTCCGGCTGGCCCCGAAGCTCTTGGAAGCGATCGCGGAGCAGGGCTGGGACCTCGACCAGGCGCTCGTCGCCGAGCTCACGAAGAACCCGAACGGGATCAACAGCCACAGCCGCGTGCTGGCGACGCGCATCGACGACCTGCCGCTGCACGCCGTCGTCCGACCGGCACCTCGGACGGTCGCGCCTCCCGGCCGCCGCGCGGCCCGGACCATGTGCACCTGCTGCGGAGTCCAGGCGGCAGCCACCACCATCCACGACGGCCAGCCCTACTGCGACGCCTGCACCACCCCCTGCGCCCGCTGCGACACCACCGTCCCCACCGACCAACTCCACCACAGCCAGTGCCTCACCTGCCTGCCCATCACCCACAGGACCGCCCCGTGACCGACATCGCCGTCCGCGGCACCACCCCACCCTCCGAGGTCGCCGCCGCCGAACTCGCCGTCGCCGGCGCAGCGCTGAGCCGCATCGACTGCACCGAAGCCGCCGCCGCGATCCTGCGCCCGGACGGCAGCGACTTCGTCAACCTGCCCGCCGGCGCCGTCTTCGCCGCCGCAGCCCGCATCGCAGGCTCCGGAGCAACCGCGGTCGCCCCGCCCATGGTGCTGAAGGAGATGCACCGCTCTGGGACGGCGCAGCTGGTGCAGGGCGACATCAACCGCCTCTGGGCTCTGGTCGAGCATGCGGCGATCGGCGTCGACAACACCCTGTACCAGGCGAAGCTGATCGCCGATGATGCGGCACGACGCGCCCTGTTCCACGCCTGCTACGAAGGCGCGATGCGGTCGGCCGACGCGTCATTCGACCTGGGCCTCGACCTCGATGCGGTGATCGGCGCCGTCACGGCGGCCGGCACTGCGAGCCGCGCCGAGAACCAGACGCTGTACGCCCGGGATCACATGAACTCCCTGGTCGACCAGCTGCGGAACCCGGACAAGTCCCCGGTGCTGCCCTCTCCCTGGCCGGACCTCGACCGGGTCGTGAAGCTCAAGGCCGGGAAGTTCATCCTGATCGCCGCGCGGCCCGGCGGCGGCAAGTCGCTCGCCGGCGTGAAGATCGCCGCCCACGCCGCGATCACCCTCGGCGAACCAGCGGTGATCTTCTCGATGGAGATGCCTGGCACCGAGGTCATGGTCCGCATCGCCGCAGACCTCGCCCAGGTCTCGATCAACAAGCTCGACGAAGGCACCCTGTCCGACTGGGACTGGTCCCGGATCGACAACGTTCTCCCGCTCGTCGAGCAGGCCCCGCTGGTCATCGACGACACCGAACGCCTCACCATGGCCCACGTCCGCACCCGGCTGCGATGGATGATCACCGAGGGCATCAGGCCACGCTACGCCGTTTTCGACTACGTGCAGCTTATGCAGCTCGACCCGTCGTGGGGCGACTCCGGTTGGGAGAAGCTCGGCGGTCTGTCGCGCGAACTCAAGATCCTCGCTGGCGAGTTCGACCTCGTCGTGATCGGCCTCGCTCAGCTCAACCGCGAGTCCGCCAGCCGGCCCGGCAAGATCCCGGAGGTCTCCGACCTCCGTGGCTCCGGTTCCCTCGAACAGGACGCCGACGTCGTCATCCTGCTGTACCAGGAGCCCCATGAGTCCGACCCGAAGGAGCTCGCCCGCCCCGGTGAAGTGGACATGCTGATCGAGAAGAACCGGCAGGGCCCGAAGGCCCGGGTGTCACTCTCCTGGCAGCCCCACTACGGGCGCATCGCCCAGATGGGCACGTAGGTGCCGCACAGCCAAGGTCTGCAAGCCATCGAGAAGTTGAGCGCATTCCGTCACGTCACCGGGCTACTCGTACGTCTGCACCACTGGAACAATTCATCACATACCAGGAGGTAAGGCCCATGACTCGCACCGCGACCACCCCCACGCGCATCCAACGCCAGCGCACCAAGGGCTGGAGCTCACCCGAAGGCGCCGTCTATGTCGGTCGGCCGTCCGGCTGGGGCAACCCGTTCCGCCTGGGCGGCCCCTACCGGTTCGTCGACGCCGACGAGCGGGTCCTCATGGGCGTCGTACGCACTCACGACCAGGCCGTCGAGCTGTTCCGCTGCTTCCTGAACGGCCGCCCGGATCTTCAGGCGAAGGTCCGCGCCGAGCTCGTCGGCCGGGACCTCACCTGCTGGTGCCCGCCCGGGCAGGCCTGCCACGCCGATGTCCTGCTCCAGATCGCCAACCCCAGCACGGAGGACTGACTCATGGCCAAGCCGAAGCGCACTGCCCGCGAGGAGATCGAGCGCGCGTTCCACGTCTCGTTCAAGCTGCCCGAGCAGGCCGCTGAACTCCTCGACGACTACCGCGCCGAGGTCCTCGCCGAGGCCCACGCGATGATCCTTGCCGCCTCGAAGGGGCTGCTCGACGCCATCGACGAGGCCGACCTTGCGCCCAGCGACTGGGGCCGGCACCAGGAGTGGTGCGACGCCGCCGACGTCCTCAGCCGGGCCGCCAAAGCCGCAACCGCCAACTGACCACCTGCCACGCCACGGAGAATCGTATGAGCACTCACTACGCCACCGGAGATGTGTGGATCGGCAACGTCGACAGCGAGGACGAGGTCGAGCACATCGCCGAGATCATCGATACCGCTCTCGGCGCTGCCGGCTACCACGCCACCGTCACCGTGACCGCCGGCTCCTACGGGACCGCGGGGGGAGACCGGTGACCAACATCCCGCCGCCCGCACTGCCCACCTCCCACCAAGGCGAGTCCGTCACCTGGGGCAGCTGGGAGCCCGCTACCGCCGGAACCATGGCCACCTGCGGTCGCCCTCGTCTGCCGAGCCCCTGCCAGGAGTGCGGTGCCGATGCCCGCTGGTACGTCTCCGGCACCGTCGGGCGGCCGGCGAACGCTCAGGCATACGGCAACTTCTGTGGCGCCTGCGGGCGTCTGGGCCTTCGGTGCGTCCGACCGCCAGCGCCAGGGACGTGGCGGGCCACCGTTGAGGCCATCGAGCTCCCCTCCGCAGTAACGGGAGAAGGTGATGCCGAGTGAGGCCCTTCACGCCCCCGCCAGAGGGCTTGTGTGGCGTCTGCGAGGCAACCGTCCAGGTCCGCCGCGACAGCCGACTCAAGGTCCACCCCGCGCCGTACGACGCGGACACGCCGATCGTCTTCACCATCACCGACCGTGGACCCGTCGCCTGCACCAACTGCCCCGGCTCCGGCGAGCCGCCGGCGGTTCTGCTGGAGATGACGTTCGCCCGCTGGCTCCACGCCCACGCGAACCGCCGCGACGCCCACACCAACGCGATCACCTACCTCGCGCAGCACATGTTCCGACCCTGCTCCCGCACCCGGAAGACCCCCGCCGACGTCACCTGGTCGACCGTCGACGAGCTCCACCTGCTGCTCCACGGCGACGACACCGACTGCGGCTGGCAGTGCCGGTACATCGAACAGGTCGCCGTGGCCTACGCCGCGTACGACGACACCCGTCGCGTCGCCTGAACCCCGCCGCTACCCCTCGAAGGAGACCGCACCATGCCCGGCCACCTCCGCAACGTCTACCTGGACACCGAGTTCGTCCCCGCCGACCCCACGACCAGCGGCCTTATCAGCATCGGCCTCACCGACAACCACGGCCGCGACTACTACGCAGTCAACGCCAACATCAACCCCGCCGAGATCGCCTTCCACCCCTGGCTCGGCAAGCACGTCTGGCCCTACCTCCCGAAGAACGACGCTGGCTTCCTCGATCTGTTCCACCCCGACGTGAAGCCCCTCGCCGAGATCCGCGACGACATCACCCGCTACTTCGGAGACCACGAGTCGGCTCACCTCTACGCCTGGTACGGCGCCCAGGACATCTGCCGCCTCCACTCCCTCTGGGACAACGACTGGTCCCGCATGCCCGAGGACATCCCGCAGTGGTTCCACGAACTGCAGTCGCTCGCCTGGCAGGCTGGCAACCCCCAGCTTCCGCAGCAGGAGAGCGGGGAGCACCACGCCTTGGCCGACGCCAAGTACAACCGGCAGCTCCACGAGTTCCTGGTCACGGCTCGTGGGTGACGGCCAGCCTCGGCGTCGACGAGCAGCAGGACTGGACGTAGATCGCTGCGTCCTTCTCGCGCACCACGTCACCTTCCAGCGCCTTGGGTGCGCCTTTTCCCATCAATAGGGCGACCCCTGCAAGGTACGGTTGCCGTCTGTAGCGGTGTGATCACGGACTTGGGGGTGTGTCCAGTGATGAAGATCGACCAGATCATCGGCCAGCGCATCGAGAAGGGGAGGCGCCGAAGGGGCTTACACCAGGGGCAGCTCGGGGTCGAAGTGGGGCGGTCCGAATCGTGGGTGGGGCAGGTGGAACGCGGGGTCATCCCACTGGACAGCGTCAGCATGGCCGAACGGCTCAGCCAAGTCCTCGGGATGACCGTCAATCACATCCTGGCCTTCGACGTCCGATACCCCAACGCGCCTGTGGTAGCACAGTCAGGCAGATCGCAGGCGGCATCCCCGCCGTTGTCCCGCGCCCTGGCGCCCGATGCGGAAAGTTATGACACCGTGCTTCGACGTACGTTCACCCTTGGTTCGCTCGCCGGCCTGACCGCCGCCTTCGCCAGCATGTCACCCGACGCCCAGGCCCAAACCAGCCGGCCCAGCACCGTAGACCAAACGCTCGTCGACGAGTTGCGCGCGATCGGCGCATCCTATCGCCGCTCCTACAAGAGCTTCCCCGCCTCCAGCCTGGTACCGGTCGCGCACCACCAGATCCAGCTCGTCTCGTCGCTGCGGCCAAAGGACCAGCCCACTCACCTGCGAATCCCGCTGCTGGCCCACATGGCCGAGATGGCTGCCCTCGCCGCGATCCTGCTCTCCATCGACCTCGGCGACCAGGAACAGGCCGAGGCCTACAGCGACCTCGGCTACCAGGTCGCCAAGGAGATCCAGAGCCCCGAGCTTTGCGCGCTTCTGCTGGGCGGCCGGGCCTTCGGCGCCTCATACGGGGGCGACCCCGGCGGCGGCCTGGACTACGCGCTCGCTGCGGTGGACGCCGCCGAACGCGGGGCCTCCGCCCGAATGCGGGCCTGGACGCACGCCGTCGCGTCCGAGATGCACGCCTCCACCAACGACGAGCACGGCTTCCGATCCTCTCTGGAGGAGTCCCGTACCGTGCTGTCCGGTCCGATGGACGACGAACGGTGGGGCGGCATCGCCTGGTTCGACGAGTCCAAGGCGTCCGCCTACGAGGGCAGCGACCTGTTGCGCCTGGGCAAGTACGAGGAGGCCCTGCCGTCCCTGGATCAGGCGATCGACAATCTGGGGCCCGAGATGCTGCGGCACCGCTGCACCGCCCACATCGCCCGCGCGGAGGCCCACGCCGGTGCCGGCCACGTCGATGCTGCCTGCCAGGACGGGCATGCAGCCCTCGACCTGGTCGCCAAGATCCAGCACCGCGAGACTCTGCGGCGGGTCAGCGAGCTGCAGCGCAGGCTCAGGACGTCCAAGACTTCCGCGGCCCGGCGCCTGGGCGAGCACCTGATCGACACCCGTTCGGCCCTCGCGGCGGCCGGCAGCGTGGCCTGACCCCAGAATCTCCGGACGGCAGGACCGGATCGAGATCGATCCGGTCCTGCCGCTTTTCTGTCCCTCCCGCCGATCCTATTGCTGGTCAGAGCCCACACTTCCCCAATTGGTCCAGACCGACCCGCAGCCAGGTTGCGGTGCCACAACCTGGCTGCGGATCTGATCTTCGCCCGGTCGGCACCATGGTCTCCGGCCGCCCAAGAGCGCGAGATACACCGGCCCCTCGGGGCGGCCCACCAAACCGCGACGGCATTCCGGAACGGAGACTCAGGTGACCGCCACCGTCGAATCACAGTCCGCGACCGGCCAGCATCGGGGCCGGCACCGCGACCCAGTCGAGGCAGCCCTGAAAACACTGGTGGTCTGCGGCCACGTCGTCGTGCTCGGCCTGCTCGGCGTGCTCGTCGAGCGAGAACAGGTCCACCACCAGGCCGTGACGGCCACCGCCGCACCGGACATCGAACCGCCCACCACCGCAACCACGACGAAGACCCCCGACGCCCGGCGCTGAGCCGCCGGCACCGGTTGCTCACTGATGGGACCAGCTCTCGTGAAGACCACATGCGCTACCCCGCATCAGCCGCGCCGCCGAGTCGACGCCTACGTGCTGATCCGTGACCAGGGCGGCAGAGTGCTGCTGATCCAGCCGCCGTACAGGGACGACCTCGTACTGCCCGGCGATGGCGTGCATCCCGGTGAGCAGGCCGCCGAGGCGGCAGCACGGGCACTCGCCGACAGCATCGGCCTGCGCAGGACCCTCATGGGCGCCCTGGCCTACGACACGGTGCCGGCGAACTTCAACACGGGAGCCGCCGAAACCCTGAGCGTGGTCCTCAACGGCGGCGTGATGACCACCGTCGAGGCTGACGCCCTCTCCCTACCAGTTCGGGCCTCGGACGGGATCGACGCCCTCGTCTGGGTACACGTCGACGACCTGCACCAGCACGTGCTGCCGCCCACCGAGCACCGCATCCGCGAGGCAAACGCTGCAGCGCTGCTCGGAATCCGACTGCCCCCGCCCTACATGGGCGAGTTCGCCACAAACCACGCCACCGCGTAGGCACCACACAGACCCCTGTTCCAGGCGGGCTCGAACTGCCGCCCGCTGTCCGCCGGTCAGTCCGGGCCCTGGCACTACGAGACGGGCGCTCCCGGCGCTACCTCGCTTGGAGCGGGCCCGCCTCGAACCAGGCAAGCACTCACGGCCTCGCCTTTGGCCGAATGCAGCGGTCACCCAAGTGAAGGACGGTCCGATGAACAGCCCGACGCACGCGCGCTTCCAGCATCGCATCGCCCGCAAGCCCAGGAGCGTCGTAATGCAGGGCACCGGGTTCTGCAACGCGGCCTGTACCTACTGCTACCTGCCGAACAAGGACGACAAGACGCCAATGTCCTTGGAGGTCGCCAAGGCAGTGGCTGCGGCGATCGCAGCCCTGGACCACTCCGACGGCAGTCCCGTGAACGTGGTCTGGCACGCGGGCGAGCCGATGGCCCTCGGGACAAAGCGGATGGCCGACTTGTTGGAGCCGTTCCGCGGACTGATGAACGCGGGGGCGGTCAGACACGGGATGCAGACCAACGCCATGCTCGTCTCAGAGCGATGGCTCAGCCTGATCCACGAACACCGCATCGACGTCGGCGTCAGCATCGACGGACCCGAGCACCTGTGCACGCAGCGCGTGGACCGAAACGGCCGCCCGATCTTCCGCCGAGTCATGAGAGGCATCGAGCGCCTACGGGATGGCGGCGTCCCCTTCAGCGTCATCGCGGTCGTCACCGGCGAGAGCGTCAAGCGCCCGGTAGAACTCCTCGACTTCCTCGCCTCGCTGGGCCCCTGGAACATCGGGCTCAGCATCGAGGAAGCCGAGGGAGCGAACCTAGGCCGGCCACAACCGACACGCGAGGACGCCCAGGCGTTCTGGACGGAGACCATCAACTGGGTGCGACGCCAGGGGCCCCGCGGAGTCCAGGTTCGAGAGGTGAACCGGCTCGGCCAGTTCCTGAAGGCCACACCGAAGGAACGCGCGCAGCGTCGAGAGCAGTACAGAGTCGACCCGCTCCCGACAGTCGCCACGAACGGGGACGTCGTTCTTCTCTCCCCTGAGCTTGCCGGGATCTCATCGGATACCTACGGTGATTTCCTGGCGGGAAATGTCCTGCAAAAGGACCTCCAGTCGATCATAGGCGACGGTCATGAACTGCGCTATGTCCGGGAGTTTCTCGAATCCCTGGACTACTGCAAGGCCAAGTGCACGTTCTACGACTTCTGCCTCGGATCGCAGGCAGGAAACCGCTTCTTCGAGCACGGTTCCTTCGTGCCATCGGAAACGCGGTTCTGCCAAGTCACCGAAATGGCGCTCATCGAAGCGCTCAACACCACCATCAAGAAGGAGAAATCAGCATGAGCATCCTCCTGGACGACCTGGTCGGCAAGGAGCCGGCCGTGACCGACCTGGTCTCCATCGTCACGGCCGACGCCGCGGAGCTGAGCGGCTGGAACAACTGGTCCAACTGGAACAACTCCGCGCCGGCCCCCAAGCCGTAACTCCTCGGTAGCCCAGGAACAGAACGCGTGACATAAGCGGCCCACTGCCCGACGACAGTTGATTCGGGCAGTGGGCCGCACCTTCTCAGAGACCACTGCGAGGAACGAGGAAAGAGCATGGTGTTCTTCTCACTGGAAGCCGGTGTCGAACAGGTCGCGCGGCGCTGCCAGGTCAGCGGGACGCGACTGGCACTGGAGGAAGTCGACCCCGACTACGAGCCCGGCGCCGTCATCCCCGACGGCGCCTGGCGGGACCTGGACCCCTTGCACGCCCGGCTTCTCTGCACGGAGCGCGACGTGCGGCGAGCGGTTCGAATCGTCTCCGCCGCCGACGTGCCGGGCACGGCCCCGTTCGCCAAGGACGCGACGTACCTCGGCACCGTCACCAGCGGAGCCGACGCTCTGACTACGACAATCAACAATGCCAGCGGCCAGCGCCTCGGCCTTCACGTCGACAACTGGGACCGCCTCACCTGCAGACACCGGGTCGAATCCCGACTTCGGCTGTGCATCAACCTCGGGCCCGCACCTCGCTGGCTGCTGGTCGGTGACATCGATGGGGTAGCCATCTGCTCCGAGCTGTACCCACGCGAGTACGCCGACAGGACCCCTCACACCGACGACGTCCGAGCCTTCGTGAAGAACGGACACGCTCTCGGATGTCTCCGGATACGCCTCGAACCCGGCGAGGGCTACATCGCCCCCACGGAGCTGATGGTGCACGACGGGTCGACGGCCGGAACCGCTGGGCCGTCGGAGGCCGCATTCTGGCTTGGCCACATCCCGCAGGGGGCCTTCCAACCGGTGTGGTGACGCGCATGAGCGCCGCTCTCCAACTCGTCAAGCGAGATGGAGAGCGGCGACCGCTTTTGAGCGTTAGCCGCGGCGTCCCGGCGCCCGCTCGGACCGGCGCTGCGCGGGAAGCGGGATCGGCCGGGATTGGGTCGGCGGAATCGCCTGCGTGAGGGGTTGAGCCGACGGTCCGAGCGGCGCCAGGTCGACCTGCACGCCGTAGTCGGCGAGCGCGTTCAGCTCGTGCGCGGAAACCTCGTGGGTCGCCGCGTTCTCGTCGGTGACCAGCCGGGTGATGGTATCGGTGGGCACGGTCGGGAACATGGAGTGCGCGCCGATCTTGGTGTGGTCGGCGAGGACGATCACCTCGGTGGCGGACTCCACCATGGCCCGGTCCACGCTCGCGCAGAGCATGTTCGCCGTGGAGAGGCCACGTTCGGCGGTCAGACCGCCACCGGAGAGGAACGCCTTGGTGGCGCGCATCTCGTGCAGCACCTGCTCTGCGTCGTTGCCCACCAGTGTGGTCCCGCCGCACAGGGTGCCGCCGGTCATCACCACTTCCACCCGATTGGCGTGCACCAACGCCTGCGCGACGAGCAGCGAGTTGGTGACCACGGTCAGACCAGGCACCCGCGCGAGCCGGCGGGCCAGCTCCTGGGTGGTGGTGCCGGCGCCGACCATGATGGTGTCGCCGTCCTTCACGAGGGTGGCGGCGAGGTCCGCGATGGCACTCTTCTCGACCGGGGACAGCAGGGTCTTCTGCGGGTAGCCCGGTTCGCGGCTGAAGCCGCCGGGGAGCACCGCGCCGCCGTGCCGGCGGTCGAGGTGCCCGTCTGCCTCCAGCGCCCGTACGTCTCGGCGCACGGTCACTTCGGAGGTCTGGACGACGCGGGCCAGCTCGCGGAGCGAAACGGCTCCGTTGGCGCGCACCATCTCCATGATCAACTGACGACGTTCTGCAGCAAACACAGAACTGACGGTAGCTGAACGGTCGCTGGCTTTCAGGCTCTTGCGGTCAGTAACACGAAATGCCCACCTGATTGCGGCGCGTGACCGTAGAATGCGCGCCCCCCTGTACCTTCATCGAACCCGTCGCCCCTGTCGGCATCCCCTGTCATCATCCGAAGATGCTCATCACACCGCGCCCGGGCGCCAACCGGGACAGCCTCCTCCAAGCCCTTCGGCAGGCCCACGTGGACGTTCGCAACCTCTACACCTCCGGCGACCGAGACACTCTCAAGGCGCTCCTTGCATATCTGGAATGGGCGAACAACGCGACCAGCCAACTCGCGGGCCAGGTCAGCGACCGGGACCTCGACCGTCTCATCCTGACTGCCCGGCACAGTCAGATTCTCGCGAACCTCGGCATGCTGGCCGCGCCGGACACCGCCCGCTTCGCCAACGGACTGCTCAACCTCGAACTCCGACAGCGCACCGACGACTTCGACGCCGCCGTCCGGTCCCTCGAAGCCGCTGTCAACCGCCGTCGACAGGCCGGCCGTGACATCGTCTTCGACACCGGCGTGTTCATCAACCACCCCGAGAAGCTCGAAGCGATCGACTTCCGGGAGCTGACCGACGTCTACGACAGCACCATCAACCTGGGCATACCGATGGTGGTCATCGACGAACTCGACAACCTCAAGCAGGGCAAATCGGACGTTAGATGGCGCGCGGGCTACAGTCTCGCCGTGATCGACCGGCTCTTCTCCTCCGGTCGGCCGACGTTCGCGGTCCTTCACGAGGCGGATCTGTCGGAGACCGTGTCGGGAGGGCTGCCGCAGCCGAAGGTCACGGTCGAGCTGCTCTTCGACCCGCCCGGTCACGCCCGACTTCCGATCGCGGACGACGAGATCGTCGACAGGGTCGTCGCCCTACAGGCGCTCGCCGGTGACGCGGTCACCCTGTTCACCTACGACACCGGGCAGTCGACGAGGGCACGTAACGCCGGCCTCTCCGTGCGGAAGCTGGTGAAGGCGGACCCGGAGCCGCAGGGGAAGGCGTGAGGAACCGCGCCCTGCCGCCTTTGGGACAGGCAGGACGCAGCCCTGTGGGCGGTCACGCGCGGCCGCCAACGGAGTTGGGCGCCCACAGCCGGGCACCCGGGTGACCACCCCTCCGTGGCGAGGAATGCTACGCCCGCGGAATTTGGGCATCCAGATGTTGCGCAGCGGAATCCTTGGCCACCTGTTCCTCCAGCTGCAGCTGGCAGTCTCGCCACACCGTGAACCAGCGCCGCCACTCCCGCAGCTGCGCCCCGCGGTCGAACCACGGCCCACCCTCCATCGGCGGCCCGCAATCCTGCACCTCGACCCCCGGCGCCACGTTGCACGCCGGCCGTTCCCTCCGGATCGTCGCGTGCTCGGTCGTCATTGACTCCGGGAGGCCGTACGGCAGCCACTCGATCTCCGTCCGCGCGACCGCGGGCCACCAGCCGAACCACTTCGCGTGCTCCCGGAACCGGCGAGTCGGGTCGAGAGTGGTGCCGATGTACAGCAGCCACCTGTCGGCGTCGTAGCACCGGTACAAGGCCGTCGGACCCGCGTGCGCGCGCTGGCGGCGCACCTCCAGCCGGACCTCCCAGCAGGGCCTGCAGCGCTCGCCGGGCCAGCGTCCGGGGGAGTGCCGGCCGCAGTCCCGGCAGGGGCCGGCGCCGTTGCTGCCAATGTCGGCGGAGTTCATGGGCGCAGCATGGCAGGCGGCCCTGACAGACGCCGAGAATAGCCTGCGGAGTCACCGGCTGCCCCGCCAGCGGTGTCCCCGGTAGCGCCGCGCTGCGCCGCCACCGCGCAACCCACCAGGCCGACCCGAAGGAGAAGAACGCGTGATCCAGATCCTGTTCGTCCTCCCCGACGACCGCGAACGCACCCGCACCATGCCCGCCGTCCCCCGAGTCGGAGACCACATCGGCTGGCAGCCCGACCCTGACGGCCACCACGAAGAACACACCGTCCAGTCGGTGTACTGGTCCCTCGACGACCGGGATCAGAACCACGTCGTCATCACCCTCGAAGACCGGATAGTCGACGGCCGGCCCGCGAACGGTCCAAGCGCACCATGGCCGAGCCTCTGACCGGTCCTCCCGCCAGGCCTAGCAGGCTGACCCGCCACACCTTGCCCGCACTGACTACAGGAGGATCGGATGACCTTCATGAACCCGGAGCACGCCGCCGACCGGCTCGGAATCGCCGAACAGAACCACGACCTCTTCGTCGCCCTCGTCGACGCGCTACGCACCCCGGAAGCCCGTGACGCCGAGACCGCGCGACTCCGGGCCGAGCTGGCCGCAATCGACGAGGTCCTCGTCGAGAACGGCATCGACTACCCGCTCGGAGCGCGCGGGGTGCGGGACCTGGCAGCGTTGCTCAAGGCTGCTGAGTGACGACGGTGGGCTGAGTCGAACGCAGGCGGGTCCGTCCGGGGATGGGCCTCCTGCGTGGGCCACGTCGGTGCAGGTGGGGGCCCGATCAGGCTCTGTGGAGCCTCGGCTGGCTGACGTTTGATCACTCGAACAAAGTATCGAATACTGAGGTCGTGTCCCCCACCACGCCCACCGACGCCGAACCCGCGCCCCGCGAGCTCATGACCCTCCCTGGCCAGCACTACTCCGTGCGGCGGTGGCACCTCGCCGAGATCCACCTCGAAGGCCAGTGGCGGCCCGCGATGCTGTCCGAATGGCGGCGCCCGCCCGGCAGCCCCCGCTGGGTCGCGCATCTCAGGTGGGGCCCCGACGCCAGCGGCACCCAGGCTTGGGGCTGGTTCCTGCACTCTGACCAGGCGATCCGGCCGCTCGCCGAACCAGCCGACGGCGGCACCCCCGACGCCGCCGTCGTCCCCACCGAGCAGGCCGGCGCGCCCGACCCCGACGACGCCGGCCGCTGCTGGCGACTCGCCTGGATCCGCACCGGCGGCGCCTGGAGGTCCGCGATCGTGTTCGAACAGCGACGCCCCGGACCGGGCCCGTGGATCGCGCACGCCCGCTGGGGCGAAGACCGCGAAGCCGCCTGGGTCGTCGCCGACGGCGTCTCCCTGCGCCCGGTCCAACAGCACGCCGTCACCGGGGGACGAAGCCGATGAACCTCGCGACCGCCTCACCAGCCCCCGACCGCGCCGAGCGACTCGCAGACCTCCTAGACCTCACCTCCCCAGCCACCCGCACCCGCCGAGCACAAGCCGACACCCTGCCCGTCCTCGAACCGCTGCGCCCACTCCTGCCCGGCGGTCTCGCGAAGGGAACGATCACCGAAATCCCCGACATGAGCCTGCTCCTCGCCACCGCCGCAGGGCCGGCCACCGCCGACCGGTACGCATGGACGTCAATCGTCGGACTCGGCGACCTCGGCCTGGCCGCGGCCGCCGACTACGGAATCGACCTGCGCCGCCTCGTCGTCGTCGACGAGCCAGGCCCGCACCTCCCGGAGGTCCTGGCCGCGCTCGCCCCCGCAACACCCGTGATCATCGCCGGCTCGCCCGACCGCCTCCCACCGCGCGCTATGGACCGCCTCGCCGCACACCTCCGCCGAGCCGGCACGATCCTCGTCACCCCTGGACCGTGGCCCGGCGCGCAGCTACGCCTGGAAGTCACCTCCGGGCGCTGGGAAGGGCTCGGTGACGGCCACGGACAACTCACCCGCCGGCAAGTCGAGGTGCGGGTCACCGGGCGTGGACCGGCTGCCCAGCCGCGGACCGTGCAGCTCTGGCTGCCGGACGACGGCGGAGGAGTGACTACGGTCATGGATGAGGCAGTGGAACCGGACACCATCGCGGCGCTGGCATGACAGGAAGCACGCCGAGCGATCACTCTGCCTTCGGCACCTGGCGCCATCCGTAGGCCGCTGCGCCTTCATGTATCCAAGCCGCAGTGAACTCCATGAACAGATCCATCGGCCGCTGGCCGTCCGGAAGCCCGAGGACGGCTAGAAGCCGACCGCCGGTGGTGGCCCCGGTGTCGCAGTGGTGGCACAAGTGGAGATCGAAGCCTTCGCCGAGCGTGAGGTGTGCAGTGAGGGCGACCGTCCGGCCGCACCTGGAACAGGGGTCTGTGCCGACGGCGACGGTCGCAGTGGGCCGCGGGGCGGGATCCGGCATCGGGCCTCCTCCGTGACGGGGTGGCCAGCATCCGCCCGTGATCATGCGGAGTCAAGGGTTCCAGCCGCACCCCGACGGCACCGAGCTTTACTCGCAGCTGCCGAAACGGCACTCGAAGTCGGCGCGGTCGGCTTCCGCCGCGGCGCGGACCTCGCCCGGCAACCAGTGCGGCTCCGGAGATTGGAGCCACCGCCCGACGGCACCGTGATCGCAGGTCAGTTCCGCCGTGACGAACCAATGGTCACTCCTGGACCACGGCACCGTACATTCGCATGCCCACCCGCGATCACAGGAGGTGACCCGTGCGGAGGGGCAGCCGTTGAGATGCGTCAAGCCGATCGGGGAGGATCCGCCCCGCAGGTTCACGGTCTGAAGGCCTCTGAGCAGCCACGCCTTGACCGCCTCATCGAGGTCATCGTTCACAGCCGGTCCTCTCGGTCTCGCAAAGCACCGACGCTCCGTCATCGCCTGTCGGCTGACGCTACCCGGTGAGGGGTGAGTGCGGCCCTGACATCGTCAGCACGAGCGCTTCAGAGCGTCTGGGAGGTGGCGCGACTGAGGCGCCTACAAGAGGTCGGGCTCGTAGGCGAGGAGGGCGTGGCCGCGCTGCTGGTACCAGGCGGTGACTGTGGCGGCTACGACGTCTCGGATTTCCTGGACGACGTCGTCGGCGTACATCTGCCTGCCGTCCTTCTCGGGGAGGTGTTCGCAGTCGAGGATGGTGACGGTGAACTCGACGTGGCGGAGTTCGCGGCTCACCGTGCGCTCCGGTCGTGCGGGCAGCGGCAGCCGGGCTTCACGTGCACCCACCCGAACGATGCCTCGTAGCAGGCGGCCGAGATCTCCGGCGGCCGGCAGGACACACGGAACACCGAATCAGCCATCGCCGTGAACGGCGTCCAGGCCTCGAACTGCTCAGCCTGCCATCCAGCCATCTCGGCCAGCAGGCCGATGCCGAGCTCCGCTGCCTCCGCCTCAACAGCCCGCAACGATCGGGCAGCACCCGCCCGAGCGGCAAGGTAGCCAGCCACGTCGAAGTCGCTCACAGCCCCTCCTCCCAGCCGTATCCCTCGGCGAGCAACCGAACCGTCCGGCACGGCCACGTCTCGCCCCAGCACGTCGAGCAGCACGAGACCGTCCCGGTGTTGAGCACGAACGACGGCCGGTCACGGACATCCACCTGGTGCTCGTCGAGGATCTGCCGGTCGGCCGCAACTCGGCGCAGGACCGTCTGCGGGTCCCACAGGGCGATGTGCCGCGCCTGTTCGTTGGTCGGTGATCCCTCGTCGTAGATCACCGGCCTGTCTTTACCTTCGACGAGCCAGCGGTCCTCCGGGTTGTGGGTCCAGGTCGGCCCGTTCGCGATGGCGGCGGTGCGCGCGATCTGCTCCACGCGGTCCAGCTCGGCCCGAAGCCACGTCACGAGGGCGCTCACGGCCTCTCCTCAGCCGGCGTCTGTGAGAACGGCACGGTTGGCGGCGTCGGCCGGAGGTGGATCTCCCCGGACCGAAGTGCCGGGTCTTCGACCAGCGGGATCCGGTAGCCGAGGAGCACCGCAACGTGCACGGCACCCCAGGACGGATTCGGGCCTTCGGGGTAGAGGCGGCCGAACCGCGTGAGAGTGCCGCGCTCGGCCGCGATCTCGTGGACAGGGTCCGTGCGGATCACGGTGAACTCGGCGGGATCGACGGGCGGTTCCGTACCGCGGCTGCTCATGCGGCTCTCCTGGTCTGGTAGGTGGCGATGTCGGGCAGGTCGACTATCCGTGGCCGGGCGGATGGGGCGGGGAGCGTGAGGCTGTCCTCGATGGACTGCTGGCGTTCCTCGTCGCTGGCGTTCTCCCACCAGTCGATGAACGCCTCGACGTCGCCCGTCACCCCCACTCCTCGGGTGCGGCTTTGTGCTCCTCGGCCCACTCGTCGGCGTCGTCCTCGGTGCCGATGTTGTCGACGTAGGCGGGGCAGGACCGGCACGAGACGTTCCACTCGCCGTCCACCTCCCAGATGCGGGAGTCGTGGACCTCGGGCCGGTCCTCGGGAGGCTGGCAGCAGTTGGCGCAGGTGCAGCACAAGGGCGTGCCCTTGTAGTTGCGGTAGACGACGTCTGGCCTGCCGCAGCCAGCGCACGGTGACGTACTCGGGACTCCGAGGGCGGCTTGGGCGGCGGCGATGCGGGCCTCGGCCTGCTCGGCACGGGCTTTGTGGTCACACTCGATCGGGGCCGGGCAGCCGCGCAGCTCGCCGAACGCCAGCTGCCGGATGGCCTCGTACTTCTCGGCCGTGGTGTGGCCGTCCCACTGGGCGCGCGGGTCGTCGGCGGCCACGTGCTCGACGTGGCCGTACAAATCGGCATCTCGCGGCGCGATGTGCCAGGAGAACTGCCGTCCACCGGCGGTGATGTACAGGATCTGCCAGCCGGGTTCGTCGATGTCGGTGGCGGGGGTGATGACGGCGGGGTGGATGGTGGCGAGCCAGGCGGTGAGGTGGGCGCGCTCGCGGTAGGCGCCGTCACGCTCGACCGTGGCGGCGTCGACGGCGGCCTCGGCGTCAAGCATCTGGGCTCGGCGTCGCGTGCTGGTCTTCTGCGACGCGGCGAGTTGGCGGGTCAGCTCCTCGATGGCGGGTGCGATGTCGGGCCACGCGTCGCCGTGTCCGCCCCAGGGTTCGAGGAGGTCACGAGCGTGTTCCAGCAGGGCGGCCCGTTCGCGGGCTCCGGCCTCGGCAAGCTGTGTGCGTTCGATGAGGCCGCCACGCTCCCGGCGGAGCTTGCCGAGTTCGTCCTCGGCGGCGTCGAGCTGGGTCTTGAGCTGCTGCTGGTAGGCGCTGGTCATGCGGCCCTCCGGGGCTTGCTGATCTGCGGGTTGGCGTCGGTGGTTTCGGCGAGCCGGGCCGCGGCTTCAATCGCCTGCGCGATGCCGGCAGCCCCGCAGTCGAGGTCGAGCTGGCCAGCCTGGTGGGCGAGGACGACAGCGTGAGTGGTGCTGCGGGCGCCGAGCTTGATGCGGGCGCCCTGGGTGCGGTCGAGGATGGCGTTGCGGCTGAGGCCGAGGCGGCGGGCGGTCTGCTCGCTGGTGTAGCCGTCGGCGGCGTATCGGAGCGCTTCGATCTCCCCGGGGCTGAGGGGCTGTCCGGGGTGGGCCTTGATGGTCATCTCTGGCGCTCCCATTGCTGTTCGAGGAGGTGGATCTGGTGGTCGACGTAGGTGTCGGTGATGGGCGGCGGGACGTAGATCGGGCGGCGGTCGGCGTGGTTGGTGTTGCGGAGCATCCAGAGGCCGACGAGGGCGCCGGGCCCGCAGGTGGCGAGGACGGTCCAGGCGGTCATGCGGCATCGTCCTCGTCGTGGTCGTGGAGGGCTTCGATGGCGTCGGTGATGGCCTGCCGGACGTCGGCGAGGGCGTCGTTGTAGCCCGCGATTGCGGCGTGGTATTCGGGGTCGTCAGGGTCCGAGAACTTGTTGGCGACCGAGTCAGGGATTCCGACGACGGCCTTGAGGGCGGCGATCAGCTCGTCGACGGGGATGAACTCGACGACGGTGGCGCCGTCGTGGCCGTGGATCTCCTTGACGTGGCCGAGGTGGTCCCAGACGACGGTGGATCCGCGTTCGCCGCGCCAGCGAACGACGGCCCGGGACTTTCCGGCGGCGGGGAAGAGGACGCCGTCGGCGACGATGCCGGTGCCAGAGACGCCGGTGATGTCGTGGTGGCGGCGGAGGACGAACGGGCTTGCGGCGGGGCTGAGGGTGTCGAGGTAGGCGGTGATGCGGTCGGCGGGGGTCATTGGGAGTCTCCAATCGGGGCGGTGTGGTCGTCTCGGCCGGTGGGGTGGAGGGCGAGGAGGACTGTGTCCAGGCCGGCGCCCTCGCAGACGCCAGCCAGGACCAGCCACGGACTGACGGTCATTCGGTGGCCGGGTCGACGAGGTCGAACAACTGCCACCGGCCGCCCTCGCGGTCCCACTGTTCGACGCGGATTCGGGTGACTCGGCTGGTGCCTGCCTTCACCGCGGTGACTTCTGCGCGAACCCGCTCGTAGGCCTTGGCTTCGCTGGTGAATTCGGTGCGGGTGGGGCTGCCGGGCAGGTTCAGGACGACGGCCCAGGGTCGGGACTTGCGCTTCGGGGCAGTCACTGCTGGCCGCCTTCCGGCTGGTTGTGGATCTGGATGGCCTGGTCGAGGGTCCTGGCGCCGAGCTTGCGGATCGCGCGGCGGACGGTGCCGCGTACGGCGCTCTCGGTGATGCGAAGGGCGGCGGCGATGTCGTAGTCGGTGCGGCCCTCCGCCTTGTAGCGAAGGACGTCGCGCTCGCGCGGGGTGAGCGGGCGCGTCACTGGTCACCGACCTGACCGAGCACCGCGCGGGCCACCGCGAGGGCGGCGTCCTGGTTGGCGTTCGTGAGGTTGGTCCACGTGACTGCGGCGACGTCCAGCCAGTCGGCGAGGGCAAGGCCGACGCCGGGGTGCATCAGAGCGATGTAGGTCGCCGCCACCGGCGGAGCCTTCGGGTCGGTGAAGGTGTTGGCGATGAGCAGCGGCACGCCAACGTTGCTGATCGCCTGGGGGTAGCCGCTCGGGCCGCTATGAACCGTCCAGGGTCCACGGATGCCGTGGAGTTCGAGGTAGCCGACGTGTTCGCGCAGCACCTCGGCTGCGGCGGCGAGCAGGTCGGCGGGCTGGTCGGTCACGGGTGCTCCTCGGGTTGGGGCCTGCCGCCGTGGGACGGCAAGCCGGGGTGGGTCAGCGGCGGGCGGCGTTCCGAGCGGCAGCGAGACGCTTCGCCCGCCACTCGTCCGGGATGTCGTACAGGGCGGCGAGCGCGTCCCGGATCGGCCCGGCTTGCTCAGCGGGCATCGCGTCAAGGACGGGGGCGAGCAGGCCTTCGAGGTGGGTGATGCGGTCGTCGGTGGTGCTGCGGGTCCAGGCCGCCAGATTGACGGTGGGGATCTCGATCTGGCGGCCGGCGAAGTCCCGGAGCCAGGTGCCGTGCTTTTGCTCGGCCTCCTGGAGCCTGCTGACGCCGTTGATGAGGCGCGTCTCGATCCAGGTGGTGCCGTCGGGGTCGCGGTAGATCCGTTGCACGGTGTCCTCCTCGGTGGGTGGCTGGTGCCGCCCGCGGTCACGGGCGGCGTCAGGCGTCAGGTCAGGCGGCGGCGGGGGCGGCTCGGTGCCAGAGTTCGGCGAGGGCGGCGTACGCCTGCTGCGGAACGACACCGTTGCCGCCGGCCTTGAGTTGGGCGTTACGGGCCCTCGCGGCGGTCATGCCATCCAGCAGGGGGGCGTCCGTGATCCAGCCGGCGGGAAGGCCCATCATCCACTCGACGACCTGGGGCGCGAGGCGTCCGTGATCGTCAGTTGGCCGGGGAGCTGTCCGTCCGGTGACGTGCTCCCAGCGGCGGATCGCGGGCTCGTAGACGCCCCAATCCGGGGGCTCGCAGGTAGCAGCGAGACCGCGGTGCGCAGGTTCATGCCGCCGTGCGCGGTGTGTCCGGGGCCGGTGTGGTCCGAGCTGGTCGGTGACGGCAACAGGCGTACGTCCGACCGCAGCCCCCACCCCGTGGTGGATCCCCTGTCCGTTCCACCGTCCGACGCTCTCGGCGTGGAGAGCAGCTTGACCCGCTCCACCAGCGAGTCCGGGTAGCCGCCCGACTTCCAGTCGCGGGCCCCGGGCGTCGGCAGGCCAGGCGAGGATGAAGACGCGGTCGCGTTGGTGGCAGGCGCCGATCTCGGACGCCCGTAGGCTCGTCCACTCCGCATCGAGCCCGAGCTCGGCCAAGTCGCCGAGAACGGCGCCGAGAGCTCGAAGATGGAGTTCGGCTCCGGAAGCACCATCCACACTCGGAGCGTCGGGTCCCATTCCACGATCGGCGGGTGCGGAGAGGAGGCCGGGGACATTCTCGATCACCACCAGGTTGGGTTGGAGGGCGGCTATGGCGTGGGCCATGTGGGCCCACAGTCCGGAGCGGGTTTGGTTGTTGAGGCCGGCACGTTGTCCGGCGAGGGAGACGTCGGTGCAGGGGAAGCCGCCGGTGAGGATGTCGACCGGCCCGTGGTCGGCGAGGACCTGGTCCCAGTCGACGGTGGTGATGTCGCCGAGGTTGGGGACGCCGGGCCAGTGATGGGCGAGGATTCGGGCGGCGTACTGGTGCAGGTCTGGGCGGCCCCTCTTGTCCGGGGGCTCGTACTGGGAGTGCCAGACGGTCCGGGCCCCGAAGAACGCTTCGACGGCGAGATCGAGGCCGCCGTAGCCGCTGAACAGGGAGCCGATGCGAAGGGGCATGGTGGCGGTTCCTCAGCTGGTCGTGTCGCGGGCGGCGGCTGCGAGGTCGGCAGCGGCGCGGCGCAGGGGGCCGTGCTCGATGCCGGTGATCCCGTTCCACTGGCCGTCGATCTTGTCGGCGGTGGAGCGGAGGAGGGTGGCGGCGGCCTGGGCGGCCATACGGAGCCGGTCGATCTCGGCGTCGCGGCCGTCGAGTTCGGGCTGGACCACGGCCAGGACGGCGTCCACGAGGGACGGGGCGTCGCCGTGGCAGAGCGAGCAACCGGTCTCGAATCGGTGGCCGCCCTCGCCGTGCTGGGTGAGCGGGGGCATGTTGGCTGCCCAGGGAACGGCAGCGATGCGCAGGGCATACTCGATGCGCTCGGCGAGCGGCGGCGGGGTGTCGCTCACCGAGCACCGCCAGCGGTCTTGTCGGCGACGGATCGAAGCGTGTCAACGGCCCAGTCGACGCCATCGCTGAACTCGGGGCTGCGGTCGGGGTTGCCAGCCTCCAGGACGTCGGCTGCGCGGCGGTAGGCGTTGGCGGTCAGCTCGTTGACGAGGGCCGTCGTGGGGCCGTCGCCGAGGAGGTCGGTGAGGCGCTGGCGGGCGGTGGGCTGGGGCCCGTAGATGTCGCCGTCGTCGTAGATGCCGGTCACCGGGCACCGCCGTTCAGGACGGCGCGGGCGGCCTGCTCGATGGCGTGGTTGATGGCGTGCTCGGCGTCGTCGACGGGCTCGCGGATCAGGAGGGCGCGAACACGCTCGGCGGCGGCCGCAAGGATGTTGCGGGTCTCGTTGGCAGTGGCCATTACGGGTCTCCGTGTCCGGTGTGTGGTTGGTTAGTTGGTGGCGTGACCAGGAAGGTTCAGCGCATTGGCCGTGATCTGCGCGATCTCTGCGATGGTCTGCGCGTAGCCGAAGATGGTGCGGTTCAGCTCGTCTCGGACCTGCCAGCCGTCTGTGATCGGCGCCTCGGGGTGCCCGACGTGGCCGCGACTCGGGGCCACGGGAGATCCGTATGCCCAGGGCAGTCGGGGCCGGCGCGGCTCGGGGAGCGCGAGTTCGGCTGGGGTGGGCTGCGGGGCGATGCCGATCACGTTCCAGCTGGAATGGCCGTGGGGGCCACATCGGACGGCGGCGTAGGCGCGCCCGTGGATGGTGACCGTTTCGATGGGGCTGAGGGCCATGGGGTGCTCCGGGGATCGAAGAAAAAACCTTGTGGGAACACAGTAATCAAGAACCGTGTGGGCACACAAGCTGCTCGGTGATAAATCCGTGTGGGAACATGACCGATATGACCGAGGACAGCGACCACACATTCGCCACCCGCTTCCGCATCCCCCGCCGCATGTGGGACGCCTACGGCCGCATCACCGACCGCCAAGGCACCGACCGCACCGCCGACCTGGTCGCCCACGTCCGCGCCGTCATCCAGCAGCACGGCACCCCCGAGGACCTCGCGGACCTCGCAGCCGCAGAGCAGGAGCTGAAGGAACGCCGCTCCCGCAAGGGCGGCCGGCCGCCCAAGGTCAAGCCCGAGCAGTAGACCCATGCCGCAGGGCGGCCGCCGACCAGTGCCGCGCGGCGCTTCATGCTGCCCGCGTCCGGTGACGCTGGCCGGGTACTGCTGATGCATCGTCGGGCCTCCGTGGCGTGGCGGGCCCCCTGACGGCCTCGCGGGGGCGGGGTGGTGTCGTGGTCCGGTGCGGGCGTGCGCGGCCGTTGTGGGGCTGTCCTGGCCGCGCACGGGGCCGTCAGGTGACGGGCTGGACGGTGAGGGGGGTGACGCGTCCGGGGCCGCGGTGGAGGGGTCGGTCGGTGTCGGGATCGACGTGGACGATCTGCTGGGCGCCGTCCTCGGGGATCCAGTCCCAGGAGGTGAGTTCGGTGCGGGCGTAGTCCTCGCAGTGGGCGAGTGCGGCGGTCTCGGTGGGCCACAGGGTGGGTTCGGTGCCGTCGTACTCGGCGAGCCAGTAGGTGGTGGGCTGGGCGGCCTCCAGATCCCGGACCCGGGCGAGCAGGTCCGGAACGGCGGTGCGGGCGGCCTCGATGAACTCGCCGTCGGCCTTGATGCCGATGCTGATCACGATGTGGTTCTCGCCGGGGCCGTCGTCGGGGCTCTGGAGGACCCACAAGTGTCCGGGGTAACCGTGGCCATCGAGGTCGTCGCGGAGGGTCCACGGGCCGCCGGTGGCGGCGTCGAGCCGTGCCTGGATGGCGTTGAGGTCGAGGGGCTGGGTCATCGGTGGTCCTCGCAGTCGGGGCAGACGCGGTAGAGGTGGGCGAACCCGTCGGCCTGGATGGCGCCGAGGGTGCGCAGGGTGGCGTAGGGCTCTCGGTGGTGGTCGTGTGGCGTGGTGCGGCTGTGGGTTCGGATGGCTGGGTTGCAGAGCGCGGTTCGTTCGGGGGTCCAGCGGTGGAGGTCGTGGCGGTCGGTTGTGGTGCCGGCCCAGTCGGCGGGCTGGAGCTGCTTCATCGGGTGGTCTCCTCGGTGCTCGCCTCGCGCAGCCCGTGGAGGTACACGAGCGCGGCCTGCAGGCCAGCCATCTCCGGGTCGTTCTGCGGACGGCCCGACATCAGCCGGACGATGCCGCTAATGCCCTCCTGGATGGCGGCGCGGCGGGTCTCGTCCTCGGTGAGCGGGAACACGGCGGCCAGGAGGGCGCGGATCTCGGTGGCGTCGCGGTCGTCGAGCTCGGTCTTCAACAGGCTGGTGCTGCTGCCGTTGAACTTCGGGCCGGCGAGCCGGTAGCCGTGGCCACGACCGTTCTCGTCGACCTGGTTGATGCTGATCTGGAGGCCTTTGGTCCATCCGTCGCGGCAGACCTCGATGGTGATGCGGTCGGTGGGCTTGCTCATCGGGTGGTCTCCTCGGCGCGCAGGTCGATGTGCTCCAGGCTGATGCCGCCGGCGTAGCCCTCGACGGCGACGACCGGCTCGCCGTGGCCGAGGTTCCAGGCGAGAGACCGGGTTCGGGTCTCCAGGCGCTGGTAGTCGGTGATGCCGATCTCGGCAGCGAACTCGGGGCGGACGCCGGGGTAGGCGGTCACGAACGTGCCGACCGGGTGGGCGGTATTCCACTGCTCCGCGGTCAGGTCGCTCATCGGATGGTCTCCTCGGTGATGGTGAGCTGGCCGGCCGCTTCGACCGCGGCTCGGCGGGTGGCGGCGGCGGTCTGCCGGTGGTGGTCGCGGTCGTAGTGCAGGTGGCACTTGTGGCCGACGTGGTCGCGGTACGCGCGCAATACCTCGGGCAGGGTCTGTGTAGGCGGGCACCGGAATTCGTCGATCCCCCGCGCTCGGCTGCTGCCTGTACGGAAGCGCGGTGAGGTCAAGGTGATCGACGCACACTTCCGGACGCTCCGGGCCGGTACCACCCAGGTATGCACGCGCTGTTCGGCGTCGATCCCGATCAGGGTGATTACGTCGGCGGCCTTCTCGGCGCCGAGTCCCTTCGGTGCCGCGAACTTGAAGATCGCGCGGCGCCCCGACCGGAACGTGCACCAGCTCTCCTGGGCGTACTTGACCTCGATGCGCACCGGCCGGTCGAGGTAGGGGAGTTCGACGTCCCACGGGCATCCGTGCTCCGTGAGGGCGCCGCCGGTGAGTCGGGCCACTGCGGCTTCCCAGAACTGGTAGGTCCGGGTGACGTCGACGCGGAACTGCTGCCGCATGAGGTTGGTTGCGGCGAGCTCCTCGGGCCCGAGAAGGGTGCTTATGGGCTCAGATAGCAAGGTCGTCTCCGATGGGCAGTGAGGTCTGTCCGGCAGCGGCGAGCGCGGCGGCACGCGTGCGGCGCCGGGTCTCTCGGCGGTGGGGTGCGTCGTAGGAGTTGTGGCATGCCTGGCACATGGCGCGAAGGTTGGCGGGGTCGCAGTCCTCGGGGGTGTGGTTGAGGTGGGCGACGGTGAGGACCACCTTCGAGCCGGTGCCGTACGCCTGGCTGCCGTTGAGGTTGGGGCAGCGGCCGATATGGGTGCCGCGCCCGCACTCACCAAGGCATTCGCAGCGGCCGGCGGCCCGGTTGGTGCGGATGTCGAGGCTGATGGCGTCCCAGTCGGCGGGGTAGCGATCGCGGTTCTCCGGGCGGATCGGCATCAGGTCTCCTCAGGCGGCGGGGAAGATGTCGGGGTGCTGGACTTTCCAGTCGAGCCAGTGCTCCATCGGCTTGTCGTCGGCGACCGTGTGGATGCGGTCGAGCAGCCGCGGGAGGGAGAGCGGGCCGAGCGACTTGTCAGGTGTTCCAGGGCGGCGCATGCGGGGAGGCTCGGGGACGAACATGGGCCCGTACTGCCAGCTGTCCAGCCGGTAGGCCCAGTCGTCGCTGCCGTACTTTCGGAAGATCGTCGTGTTGCAGCCGCTGTCGACGTCGAGGGGCCGCTCGGCGAGCTGGCGCTGGTAGCTGTCGTTGAACCAGTGCTTGAGGTAGTGCTCGATGTGTGAGGCGATCATGAGTGCCTCGGCGTCGGTCGGCCGCGCGGCGCTCTCCCGGTCGAAGGTCGCGACGTACCGCCAGCGGGGGAAGGTGCTGGTCACGGGGATACGGAGCGTCACGAGCGGGTCGTCGCGGTCAGCGTCGAAGGGCCAGTCGGTCTCGGGACTCACGGTGGTCTCCTAGGCGGCGGTGCGCGTGGTGTTGGTGCCGGTGCGGCCGGTCTCGGTGTCGGTCCAAGCAGTCCACGCGAGCCGATAGCCGTGGCCGAGGCCACTGGTGCAGACGTACGTAACGTGCCTGCCGATGGGCTGGATGCGGCCACTGATGGTGCACCCGCAGGTGAGGGTGATGCGGAAGGGACTGCGCGGAGGGGAATGTCGGTGACGCATCGTGGCTCCTCAGGCAACGGGCCGGGGATGGTGGCCTGGGGCGGAGGGCGCGGACCTCCTCCACCCCAGGCAGAACGGGACGACTCAGCTAGCGGCAACCTTCGCGAGGTCCAGGCGGATCAGGTCCGCCGCGGAGCCGTGCAGCACGCACTTCGCGCTGCTGAAGACGGCGGTGTGCACGACCTGCTGCGGGCCGAGCTCGCGGCAGAGGACGCTGACGCGCCGGCCGATCTCCGGGACGGTGACGCCGAGTTCCTGGGCGAGGCCGGCGACGGTGATGTTCTGGCTGGTCATGATGCTTCCTTCGGTGAGTGGGTAATCAAGCAGGTGCTGGGGCGAGGCGGGCGAACAGCTCGGCGGTGGTCAGCCGTTCGGCTACAGGTCAGCGACCAGGCAGGTCGCGTTGTCGCGGTGCGCGCCGCCGAGGCTGATCGCGAGCCGCACGAGGTGGTTGGCGCAGTCAGCCGGGCCGAGGCGTCGGTCGAGTTCGTGCGCGAGGTCCCGGCCGGCGTCCTCGATCGGCTCGTAGCAGCCGTCGGAGGCGAGGAGCAGCCGGGCCCCGGTCCGGTCGTGCACTGCGGTCCACTCCGGAAAGAGGGCGTCACCGCCGGCTTCGGCGCCGAGGCAGCGCGTCACGTAGTTCCGCGCCCACCGCGGCGCGACTCCGCCCAGCGCTTCGATCACGGCACGTTCGTTGTGGTCCGTCGTCAGCCGTGTCAGGCGTCCGCTGGCGTCGAGAAGGTAGGCGCGGCAGTCGCCGATCCAGGCGACGCGCAGGAGTGCGTCCGGCCCGGTGACCGCGATCACCGCGCACGCGCCTTCCACCTCACCGTCGGCGTCCAGCGCCCGTTCCGTGACGACCTCGTCCTGCACGCGGCTGATCGCCTCGTGCGGCTGCAGCGTGCGGGCGGTCAGGACGGCGAGCCGACGCGCCCGCATGCGGGTCCAGGCGCGGACCTCATCGTTGCTGCCGATGCCGTCGAGGAGGGCGTAGGCGCGTCCGCCGTCGGCGGTGGCGCGGGTCGCGACGGCGTCGCACTGGTGGCTGCGGTCACCGACGAGCTGGGCAGAGGCGTAGCTGCGCACAGGAGTCTCCTTGGTGCGGTTCGAGCGGTAGGGGGCTGGTCGGGGTGCCCGTGCGGGACGGGCACCCCCGGCGGCGGTCAGGCAAGGGCGATGCAGGCGGGGTCGGGGCCGGCCCGGTCGACGGCGTCCGCGAACTGGGCCTCGTGCTCGGCCCCGTCGCGGGTGCTCACCTGCTCGACGGGGATCCAGGAGTCCCAGGGAACGGGGTTGGGGAGGTCGATCCGGGTCTCGGCGTACGTCGGCCGGCGGAGCACGTCGACGCGGAAGACGTCGTTGCTGCGGCTGGCCACGGTCAGGTACGTGCAGCCGCCCGTGGAGGTCGTCCTGGCGTCGTAGACGGTGAACGTGGTGGACGCGAGTACCTCGCGGGCGTCGGTCATCTCCTGGTTGCGGGCCTGGATGTCGTACAGCTCCTGGGTGCAACCGGAACAGACGGCCATGAAACGGCCGGCGGACGGGTGGCGGCGGCAGGTCTGGGTGCGCATCTCGGTCAGGCGCCGGTCACGAAGAGGTGGGTGACGGCGGTGCCGTACAGGTTGGTGACCTGGATGGACGTCCCGCCACGGCGCTGGGCGATCTCGATCATGCGCGCGACGTCGGCGCGGGTGAGACCGGTGCGGTGCCAGTGGTGGCCGGAGGTCTGGAATCGCAGGGTGAACAAGGCGTCTCCGTTTCGGGTGGCCGGGGTGGTGGGTGGTGGCCGGTCAGGCGGCCAGGAGCAGCGCGGCGGCCAGCGCGTGGTAGCAGCGGCGCCCCTTGAGGCCGGCCGGGCAGTTGCACTGGCCACTCACGGCGGTCAGGTACATCTCGGTGCCGTCCGACGAGACGGAGCGGCAGACACGGGGGCGGATCTGGATGATCGCGCCGTCCTCGATCAGCTCCCGGGCGGACTCGACCTGCGCCGCGCTGTAGTCGCTGTGGTGGGCGGCGGCCTGGCGGACCTTCGCGGCGCAGCCGCGGCCGTAGCCCTTGGCGATGCTGGCCGGGCTGGTGAGCTTGCGACCGCAGCGGAGGCAGTTGGCGTGCTCGTTCAAGGGGGCCTCCGTACGGGAGTTGGGCCGCTTGGTGCTGCCCGGTGACTCCAGTATGTTGGCCAATGCTTGGCCAGTCAAGAGGCCAATGCTTGGTCATCTTTGGGATTCCTGGAATGGCCAACACGTGGCCTTTCCGGTGGCCAAGGAATCTGGGACCATAGGCGCTATGACCGCCTACGAACCCGATCCTCAGACCGCCAAGCTCTTCGCCCAGCACAAGACAGCTGCCCAGATCGTCAAGCGCACCCGCAAACCCGTCCTCGCAGCCGCCGAAGCCGCCGTCCGAGCCGGCGCAACCAACCAGCAGCTCGCAGAACTCACCGGCATGTCCGACGAGACCTTCCGCAAGCTCGCCGAGCGGATCGGCGTCGACAACCGCCAGAAGGCGCCCACCGTCGGCCGCGAAGTCGAAGCCAAGAAGCGCGCCATCGAGAGCTGACCCAAGCCACCCCATCAGCCGCCGGCCCGCCGCGCCGAGCGGCCCTTCGTGCTGCCCGCGCCCGGTCACCGCTCCGCCTCGAAGCGCCGCACCGGAATCCCCACCGCCTCCGCACGCCGAACGCAGTCCACCGTGCCGCGGCTACCAGGTAGCACGAACGCGAGCACCAGCCGCGCACCCGCGTTGACCATCGCCTGATTCCGCCGCGGACCAGCCGACTTCCCCCACCGCGGCCAGTCCGCCGGCCACGGCTCCACCTCGACGCCAGCCCGCCGCGCCCACGCCGCAGCCATCGCATCCGCGCCCGTCGGACAAGCCCCGTGCACGATCACGATCGGCCGGAACAGCCCGAACGCAGCCCCGAGCGCGTGCTCCACGGCCGCACAGTCCGACCAGGCGCGCGACCCGGTCACCAGAATCCGAGACGCGCTCACGGCCGCACCCCCACAGCCCCGCAGTGCGAGCAGGAAAACCCAGCTGGCGGAGATCCGAAACACGTCCCGCACGTCGGCATCACCTCGCCGTCCCCCGCAGCCAGCAGCGCCAGCTCAGGTGCCCAGTCCAGCCAGATCAGAAGGCTCAGCAACAGGTTCGCGTCCGGCGCACCGCCACGCCCCATCCGCGTGAACGCCCCCGACGTCGTTCCCAGTGCCGTCGCGAGACGCCGACGCGACCAACCGAGCTCCGCCCGTCGCGCATCGGCCAGCTCCAGCAGCCGGACGGCGTCCAGCCTGTACGCCGTCACGACAGCACCCCTGCATCCGACAGACGCACCACATGCAGCGTTCGCGGCGCCACCACCCCGGACACCGGCCGGCACCACACACCCCTCGCGGCCTCGCACCGCCGGCACTTCACCGACAGGCCCGGCGTCACCACGGCGGCCATCTCCCGCGCATGCTCGTCCCGCTGCAACTCGGCATCCCGAACAAGCCGCCGCAGCTCGCCACCCGCGCCGGTCAGACAGGCCGCCAGGTGCTCGACGCTGCGTCGCAGCTCGGCCGCCTCCACGGGGCTGAGGAAGCGCTTCTCGGTGATCGTCAGCAGCTCCGCGAGCCGGGCTGCGGACGGCGGCGAGGCCGCCGCGGATCGAGGGGGAGTGGAGGTTGCAGTCGCACTGTGCGCCATGAGTGCCTCAAATCGGGGCCAGGAGGGGGCAAGGGGGCGCCTTGCGGGTGGGGTTGGAGTGATTGCCTTAAGTGGCACCCTTCGAGTGCCTGAGTGGCCATCAAGGGCTTTCGGGCGTTCGCTGCGCCCGCCGAGGCCTCACGTCATGACGCTGAAGCCGATGACCTGACAGTCACGACGCTCCGTCGAACTCGTCGTCCTCGTACGCATCCGCCAGATACTCCGTCCGCCACTGCCGGAAGCAGCTGCAGCAGCGCCACGTCGTGCGGTGGTGGGTGCCGTCGTCGTGGTGGTCGACGATCCGGGCGCCGGACAGGCAGATGGGGCAGTGCTCGGTGAGGGTCATGAGAGGGCTCCGGTGGGGGAGTGGCCGGTGTACGGGTCGGCGTCGATCGGCTTGTAGGTGCGCCAGGGCCAGGAGCCGTCGTGGCCTTGGCAGATGAACCGGGGCCAGGCGCGTTCGTCGCGGGCTCCGCGCCAGGGCAGGACGCGGCGGGCCCGGTCGTCGTGGGCGGATCGGGCGTCCTCGACGGGGCGGAGACCGAGGCCGAACTCGGGCCAGCGCAGCCACAGGGAGCTGCCGACCGGGCGGAGGGTCCGCGGGCCCATGGGGCCGCCCTGTGGGGAGTGGGCTTCCATCGACAGGGCGCAGCCTGCGGTGGCGCGGGCCTCGTCGAGGACGACGGTCACCTTGCGGGCGAGCTCCTCCGAGTTGGGGTCGCCGGCGTGCAGGCGGTAGATCGGGCCGACGATCAGCAGGTCGGGCATGACGGCTTCGACGCGGCGCATCAGCCACGCCCTGCCGTCGCCGCGGGTCAGGTCCACGCCTTGGGGGCGCAGGTCGATGTGCAGCTGGCCCCGCTTGACGGGTGCGCCGACGTGCTCGGCGACCTGGATGAGGCCGCGGTAGTGGCGGCGCGACTGGCGGCTGGAGTTCTCGCAGTCGAGGATCAGGACCTTCTGCGGGCCCAGCGCGTTGCGGTCGCCGAACGGCAGGAGCCCGGCGGCGGCGGTGATGCCGATCTGGCGCTGCAGGACGGACTTTCCTCCGCCTTCGCCTGCGGTCCACACGATGCGGTCGGTGCGCTCCAGGTAGCCGGGCAGGGTCCAGTCGTAGGCCGGGTCTTCGCCGGCGAGGAAGTCGTGGATGTCCTGGACGGGGGAGTCGTCGGCTGCCCGGCCGGCGTCGCGGACTTCGCGGATGCGGGTAACGGCGTATTCGGCGAGGTCGCTGGCTTCGGTGTCGGTGCCGTAGCCGAGTTCGCGGATCTCGGTGCCGGCGTGAACGAGGGCGCGGCGCAGCGCGAGGCTGCGGATGCGGTGGTCGAGCCAGGCGAGGCTGGGGCCGTGCTGGGCGGCGTCTATGCAGGTGTTGATGTAGTCGCGGCCGCCGCAGCGGGCGAGTTGCCCGCGGGCTTCGAGTGCCGCGGTGACGGTGAGCGGGTCGATCGGTTCGGCGGTGTCGGCGACGGCGAGGATCGCCTGGTGCATGAGCGCGTGGGCGGGCCGGTAGTAGTCCTGGGCGCCCACGGTGGTGTCGCGTAGCGCCCGGCGGGGGTCTCTGCTGAGGACTATCCCGCCGAGGAAGGCCTGTTCGGCGGGGACGTCGTTGGGTTCGGCCCGCGAGAGTTCGGTGTCGGTGGTCACTAGAAGACCCCCTGGTCTGAGTAGGCCTGGTAGTTGGTGGGCTGCTGGCGCTGCTGCTGGGCCTGGGCGCGGAGCCGCAGCTGGGGGTACTTCTGGCGGAGCTTCGGCATCGAGAGGATGTTGCTGCGCCAGAACTCGTCGTTCTGGGACCAGCGGATGGCGCCGAGGACGTCGGTGAGGGAGACCTTGTCGGTGTCGATCAGGAGCCGGGCCGCGTCGCGCCACCGCTTGGTGATGTTCGGGCGCTTGGTGCCGTTCGCGGCGACCAGATCCGCGAGGAGCGTGCAAGCCTCCTCCACGTCCGGCCGCTCTTGGCGGGCGGACCGGATGTCGACGACATCCGCGACGAAGAGAGAAGGGGACTGGGGTAGGGGTAGGGGAAAACGCGCCCGCGCGCGCGTTGAGCCTTCCTCCACCCCTTCCGGAAGGGGTTCCGCAACCCCTTCCGCAGCCCCTTCGGGAAGGGCCACCGCAGGGGGATTCGGATCGGGTTCACGGAACGCTGCCCGCAGCGCGGCGATGTGCCGCGACACCTCCTGCAGGGGCGACAGACCCTTGCGGCCCGGCTCGTCGCTCAGCTCGTCCAGCGGAATCCGCTCTACCTCCGCCAGCAACGCCGACCGCAGCCGGCGGGACGAGATCTCAAGGGCCCCCGACACCATCGCGCCCATCACCTGAGGCTGCTTCCACACCCCGTCGTTGCGCACGAACGAGCGCACCAGCAGTTCCTCGGTGTCCTCGTCGACCACGACGAACCTGCGCTCGGCCAACACCGCGAGCTGGCGCCGCAGCACCTCCGGACTCAACCCGTGCGCCTTCGAGCTCCACCGCTTCAGCGTCAGCGGCAGCAGGCCCGCATGGTTCAGGTTCGGCTGGCTGATGAGGAACAGGTAGAGCCGCTGGATCTCCCCGGGCAGAGCGGTGAAGTCGGGGTCGTCCCAGATGCGGGTGAGGATGCGGCCGTGGCCACGTGCCATGGGGGGCTCTTCTCTCAGGCGTGCGGGCGGGGAGTGAGGGCTCCGGGGCGGGCTTCCGCTAGGGCTGTCCGTGGGTGAGTGCCGCCTCGGCCGACGTCCAGGTCGGACACGGCCAGGAGACGAGCGAGCCACTGACGGAGCAGGCGGCGCAGATCGCGGCCGGCGAGTCGGGGGCGATAGCGGGCTGCGGGCGGTGGCGGTCGCGGAGGTTGGTGAACTCCTCGCGAAGGCGGGTGACTTCGCCGCAGGCCTGCGAACCCGTGGTGATGGCTTCGGTGATCTGCTTCATCAGTTCCCTGCCCTGCTCGGGAGTCGGACCCTCCTGGCCGGGGACGGGGAGCATGAGCTTGACGAGGCCAACGACGGCGTTGCTGATGGTCTTGTTGGCGGTGTCGACGTCGAAGATGGTGGCGGGCGTGTTCATGGCAGGCTGCTTTCTGCGAGGGCTGGTTGGAGAGTTGTGATCGGTGTGGTCAGAAGGGCGGCTCGGGGCTGTTCGGCTGCTGCTCGCCCCAGCCGCCGCGCTGGGTGGGGCTGCCGCTGGCCCACGGGTCGTCGCTCCGCGCCGCCTGCTGCGCCCCGCCCGGTCCGCGGTTCGCTCGGGTGACCTTCGCCGTGGCCCCCCGCAGGGACGGGCCGACCTCGTCGACCTCGACCTCGAAGACGGTGCGCTTCTGGCCGTCCTTCTCGTACGACCGCTGCTGCAGTCGGCCCTGGACGATGACGCGCATGCCCTTGGTGAGGGACTCGGCGACGTTCTCGGCCGGCTGCCGCCACACGTTGCAGGTGAGGAACAGCGCCTCGCCGTCTTTCCACTCGTTCGTCTGGCGGTCGAAGGTCCGCGGTGTGGAGGCGATGCGGAACTTCGCGACCGCGACACCCGACGGTGTGAATCGCAGCTCAGGATCGTCGACGAGGTTGCCGACGAGGGTGATCTGGGTCTCTCCGGCCATGGCCGTCCTTCGGTTCGCGGGTGAGGGCCTGCTCGGCGCAGACCTTGTGGGAGGGGCGGCGATCCTCATCGCGGAGGTGGGTGAGGTCGCCGCAGTACCTGCACGGCTTGGCCTGGGTGGCCCAGTGGGAGCGGTCGCCCCAGGCCAGGACCGTGGTCATGCTGCGGGCGCGAGGCGCCTCTTCTTGTTGATTGCCGCTCGCTCGCCTGGGGTCTTGTCGCCTCGAACGCCGTGGCGGTTCTTCGCGTCGGCCTGACCCTCGTCGTTGAGCGCCTCGGTGAGGCACTGCTCGGCGACGGGGCACCGATGGCAGTAGCTCTTGGCTGCGGCGATCTTTGCCAGCCCTTCCGCATCGCGGTACGACCTGGGGTAGAAGATGCCGAACGGGGCCTTCTCGATGCGGCAGGTTGCAAGCAGGCGCCAGCTCATCGCGCACCTCCAAGGCGGATTCCGTCGGGCCACACGGCCTTCGTCAACGCTGCCCGGTTGGCAGCTGGCATCGGGGCGATCGGGTGGTCGAGGTAGTCCCGGCCGGCGGCCATGAGGACGACGGCGTCGGCCAAGTTGTCGTCGCCCTCCGTCGGCCAGGAGGGCCAGCGGCGGGCGACTGCGTCGACGACGGCGGACTTGGCGGCTGTGCCTTTGCCGGTGGCGTAGAGGGCGCGCTGGTTCGGGGTGAGCAGACCGACGGGGATTCCGCCGGATTGAAGCCAGCGGTAGACCTCCCACCAAAGCCACGCGCGTTCGTGGCTGGCGCCTCCTGCCCGGGAGGGTGCAGGGAGTTCGAGGACGACGAGGTCTGGGCGGCCGATGCCCTGGATGATGCGTTCGCGAAGCCTGACGAGCTCGTAGAGTCGCTCGGGGTGGGGAAGCTTGCTGAGCTCGCGGCCCTTCTTCTTCCGATCGGGGTAGCCGACGGCATCGCACCAGCCACGGGAGGACGCGATGCCGGTGCCGGTGGAGCTGTAGCTTCCGATGGCAAGGTCGAGACCGATGACGGTCGGGCCGTGGGTGAGGGTGCCTCCCGGGGGCGGGAGGAGGGCGGTGTCAGTCATCTCGGGTGCTCCATGCCGTGAGAGCGAGAGTGATGAGGGCGAGCGCGGCGGCGGTCAGGAGGATGAAGGCGAGCCCGTACCAGGCCTGGTCGTCGACGAGTTGGCGAAGGAAGCGGCGGATCACGGATGGTCTCTGTCGGGACCGCGGCGGCGGCCGTGGAAGAGGAGCTGGACGGCCTGGACGCCGGTGTGGACGAACCAGGCCAGAGCGAGTGCGAAGGCCAGATTCACGCGGCGATCGAGTCGGCGGCCTGCGGCTCGACGACGCCGGCCGCCGCCGCAAGGTCCCGGTAGTGGTGTTCGTTCGCGTCCCGGAGAGCCTCGTTGCGGTCTTCGAGGAGCTTGATGCGTGCGAGCAGGTCCTTCTCCCGGAGCTGCTGTGAACGGCGCAGCGCTTTGATCTCCGCCCGGTACCGTTCGCTGTCGATCAGGAGCGTCGCGTTCTGGAGACGGGCCGCGGTGAGCTTCTTCGTGACCGATTCGATGTCGCCAGCGAACCGCTCGGAGCGGCGGAAGTGGTCGCCGGCTTCGCTGCGGGTCGCGCCCAGTGCCATGTTGAGCTGCTTGACTCGGCTCTCTAGCCAGGCGATGCGCTCGTCCTTCTCGGCTATGCGGCGTCTACTGCCGAACAGGTTCATGCTGCCCTCCGGACTGGGGTGCGGGATTGGTGGCGACGTCGGCCGGGAGCTGGCCGAGGCCGATGGCGAGGGCGATGGCGTGCGGGCCGCTCTGGGCGCCGAGCTCGTCGAACGCCCGGCGCAGTAGGAGCCGGCTGGCCCGGACGGTGATGTCGAACAGCTCGGCGATCTGCGGGTGGTCAAGGCCCTGGGCGAGGCCACGGAGCACGTCGTTCGAAGTGACGCCGCCGAACGCCGGGGCGGGGATGAGCGGCCAGTTCCGGTCGACGACCTCGGTGGGGTCCTTCTTCCGCAGGTACTGCTCGAAGCCCTCGGCCCAGGTGGCGAACCAGCCGATCTGCCAGCGGTGCAGGAGCTCAGCGGGCGCCCGTAGCTGCGGGTACATGTCGAAGATCCGGCGAGCGACGTCCAGGGCGGCCTGGGCGTCGGCGGCGGCAGCGTGGGCGTTGGTCAGCTCAATGCCGTAGTGGGCGGCGAGGTTCTCCAACTTCCGAGGGCCCTTGCGGTACTTGTCGGCTGCCCGGTCCATGACGAGCGGGTCGACGACGGGGCCGATCGGCTTGCCGTCAAGCTTCTCGGTGAGCGTGGGGACGCCGTGCCGGGTGCACTCGCGGTCGAGGATCGTGAGGTCGAACGGGGCGTTCATGACGACCAGGGGCGACCCGGCGTTCAGCTCGGCGGCGAGGACCTCCGCGATCTCCTCGACGACCTCCTTCGCCGGGCGTCCGTGCTCGCGAGCGTGCTCGGTGGACATGTGGTGGACCGAGGTCGCCTCGGCGGGGATCTCGACGCCGTCGACGTCGGTGAGCCATTCGCGGACGCCGGCCGGGGTGATGAGCGCGGCGCTCACGATGCGGTCGGTCTCGACGTCGGTGCCGGTGGTTTCAGTGTCGAAGGCGGCCATGCGGCCGAGGTGCCAGCTCACTGGCCACCGCCCGCACGCTCACGGCCGATTCGGATGACCATCGCGCCGATCGGCTCCTCGTCTCCGACCTCGTTGGTCACTAGCGCGTTTGCCTGCCGGGTCTGCTGCAACTCGGCGTGGATCTGCCGGAGCCGGCCGACGCTTGTAGCCGGGTTGCTGATCTCGTCCAAGTAGGAAGCAGCAGGTCGAGCAGGCGCCTCGCCGCGTTCCACGTACGAGGAATCCGGGTCCGGGTCGGAGGTCGGGGTGAGGCCAAGCGTCAGCAGGATGACGCGGAGTGCCACCGACTGGGCCTTTGCCGTCGCCTTGTCCGCCGAGTCCAGAGCCTCGCCGGCGGACTGGACGGGCGGAAGGCTGTCACCCATCGGTCCCATCAGCTGCCATGTCACCAGGACGGTGCACTCGTGCATCTTCTTGTTGTTCGCCGACGTGGCGTCGCGGTAGGTCGCCTCGACGTTGATGGGCAGGAGGTTGAGACCGCGGGAGAGCGTGACGGGACCGAAGGTATTGACCGTGGTGTCGACGCCGCGGAAGTTGAAGCGCGTGCCGCCGCCGTTGTACTGCTCCCGCTTGCCGATCGCTCGGACGTCGCGGCGGGCGCGGAGCCAGGCGATGTGCACGGGCACCATTTCGGGGTCGCCCTCGCCCGGCTCGTACTCGCCGAGGTCGGGGATGACGTCGCACACCGGGGCCTCTACGTCGGTGCGCTGGGCCAGGCCGACATCGGCCCGGCCGGCTTTCGCGGCGGCCCGCTCGGCGAGCGTGGGCTGAGTCATGCGGCGTACCTCTTCCGAACGTCATTGGGAATGCTGAGCTGGTCGTACGAGCGGTCCTCGACACAGTCCGCGTACGCCTCGGGCCACCGTTCACGGAGCCGCGAGATGTCTGCGGTCTCCTTGCTGCGCTGCTCGATCGAGTACGCGGGGCGGTCGCCCATCACGGCCATCTCGGCGCCGCCGAGCGCGGCGAGCATGCCGGCCTTCGCTGCCTTCTGCCGCTTCTCTGCGGCAGTGACGTCGGCTCGGGCCTGCAGGTAGGCGGTGAGGGCGTCCTGGGCGTCGTCGTCGCGGTCGATGTGGACCACGCCGGACCGCTCAGGGTGTAGCCGTCGGTAGAGTTCGAGAAGCGGGTCCGGGTCGGCCTCCGGAGTGAGGACCGGCGGCCGGCCATCAAGGATGCGCTGCCACAATTCTTCGGCGGCGGTCCGGAGATCGAGCAGCAGCTGTTGGTGGTCGGCGATGCGGACCGTGAACTGCCGGTAGTCGTTCCCGCCGATCTTGACTCCGACGTGCATGTGCTCGAACCCGCAGACGTCGGCCTGGTGCAGGGTCTGCGCGAGGACGTCGTCCGGGCACCCGCGCCGCCACATCGGGGCCTTCATCTTGTCGCGGCACTTGATCTCCAGCGCGCACTGGGCGCCGGGCTCGATCGGGCACTCGATGACGCGACGGTCGAGGGTGCACATCTGCCACGGACGCTCGACGTTGGCAACGAGGCCGACCCGGCGAACGACGGAGCGGTTGCTCATGGCCCAGCGACGTGCGACGCCTTCCTCGTCGACGCGGCCCCAGTAGGCGGGCTCCGAGTCGTCGGACTCCAAGGGGAGTTCGCCGCGCTTGTCGTAGTAGACGGACAGCTCGTTGCCGTACTTGGAGAGGCCAAGCATGGCGGCGATGTCGCTGGACCCGATACCGCGACGGCGGGCGGCGAGCCAGGCGCCGCGGTCGGCGTCGGCCGAGAGGACGAGCCGGGCGGTCGGAGTGACGCGCCGCCCGGCGGCCGGGGCCTGGGCCCCGGCCGGCACGGTAGTGGTCATCGGTCACCCTCCCGCCGACCAGGCAGGTACCGGACCACCTCGCGCGCATCCTGGGCCGCCCGGATCGACCGAACCCGCTGCCGGGCCTGCCAGTCGAACCAACCGAGCAACGCGAAGCCGACCACGGACGCGACGATGGCGAAGACAACCATCACGCCACCTCCCCGTGCTTGTGCTGGTGCGGGAACGCGATGACCTCGGGGGCCATGGCGGCCTCGCGCCGGGCCGACATCGTCAGCGTCGCCGCCGCGGCCAGCTCGTCGGCGAGCCGGTAGGCGTCCAGGTGCGTCAACTCGACCTCGGCCTCGCCGAACTCCAGGTTCGCCTCCAGGTCGTCGACCGCCGCGTCCCACGCCTCGCCGCCCTGCGAGACGACCGCGGCCAGGGCGTCGAGCTCGTCCATCACCCGCTGCCGCGAGTCACCCCACGCCTCCGCCAGCGTCCGCAGCGTCCCGTACCGGACCTCACGGACGCGCAGCAGCACGTGCATCCACATCGGGTCGATGCGGGCGTTCAGCATGCCGTCGCTCATCGGCCCTCACTCCCCTCGGAGTCGGCGACCTTTCGCCAGGCCCGGTACTCGGCGAAGCTGCCGCTGCGCGGCTTCTCGTCGACCAGAGCCGTTGCGGCGGCCAGGGCGAGCGTCGCGTGCACCTGCGCCTCCGCGATCAACAGCACGGCGGCCGGCGACGTCTCGTCGTTGAGCGTGGGGATCTTGCGGACGTCGGCGAGCAACTGCTCAGCCTCGTGGTAGTGCTCCGGGCCCGTCATCGGGCACCGTCCGCGCCATGTACCAGCTCCAGGGCCCGGCGGTACGCCACGACGGTGTCTGACGACCAATCCGCCGGATCCCCGTGATCGCCGACGAACCACGCCGCGAGGTCACGCTCGGACAACCGGACCTGCGACCACGCGAGGAACTCGCCGTCGTACACGGATCCCGCCAACTCGGTCTGCAGGCGCACGCCGCAGCCGCCGTCATCGAGGCGCAGCTCCTGGTGGACGACGCCCCCGAACCGACCCTGGTACGCGAAGACCGCTTGCGCGTCGTCGAGGTGGACATCCACGACCGCGCGCCGGTTCGACCAGTGCAGGCGGACCCCGTAGGGGACCGGCTCGCCGAAGGCGACGATCGTTTCGGCGAGCGCGAGCGCGGCCATCATCTGGGGGCGGCTGCGGCGCGCGTGGCGCACCGGCCGGCGGGGGCTTTGGGTAGGCTGTGTGATCACGGCCTGCCTCCTTGGTGTGATGAGTTGATCGGTGGGCCGGGGCCGTCCCTGGTTCGCGCCAGAGGGACGGCCCGCTCAACATCTGTCGGGTGACGCGGGACCAGCCAGCGTCGGTGAGCCGCGTTCGAACTCGTCGAAACACTTCGGGAGTTCGGCACGGGTCGGGGCGGCTGTCGTTATGCGGCGGCCTGGCGAGGGAGTTCCTCGGCCGACCGCGGGGACCGCTGGTAGGGGTGGGTGCCGTTGCGCCACTGCTCGTCGGCCTCGGCGCGCTGGCGGATGATGAGCGCCTCGATGGCGTCGATCGAGCCGAGCCGGTGCCCTGGGTAGAAGGCGGCCTCCGCCGCCTCGCGCGGGGTCAGAGCGTCACGCTCGGCGCGGGCCTGGGCAAGGACCAGGCCGGCGGCTCGTATTGCCTGGCGGCGGACCTCGTCCTGCTCGGGCGTCATGCGGCCCGCCCGTCGGGAATCGGGTTGGTGTGCCTCTTCGCTCGGTGGCGACGGGGACGCGGGGTGCGGCGACGGACGATCAGGTCTTCGATGCGCAGCCCGTACGCGGCCGCGAGTTCGACGACAGTGCCGAGATCCGGCCCATTTTCGTCGCGAACGACGCGACTGAGGGAGGCACGGTCGAGGCCTGCGTGCTTGCTGATGGCATAGAGGTTCATCTCGCCGCTGTCGTGGACGTGGTCGGCCTTCGCGGCTGCGGCGTGGAGCTTCTCGGTGTTGAGGCTGAACGTGGGGGGCATGGTCACCTCCTTGCGTTGGCGCAGAACAGCGTGGTTGTGGCCACACAATGCGTGTGCTCGCACATCAACCATAGAACGAAGCGTGTGCGGGCACAAGCACTGACCTGAATCGCTCGCCCGCCCTGGCGTTCCAGTGCCCGGTAGGGAACTCTTGGAGTGCCCAGGTCAACGCCAGTCGCGCCCTTGGAGTGCAATGTTGTGCGCGCACACCTAAAGCCCCGCCAGTCCCGACCCGATAACATCACCGAGCACGCGCACACGAACCCCGCAAAGGAGCAGCTCATGGACGACCGCGACGTCCCGTTCCACGACTGGCTCCGCGCACTCGCCATCCAGGCCGGCTACGACCTCAACGGCCGCGGCGGCCTGACCGACTTCTCCCGGGCCGCCGGCACCGACAGGGGTCAGACAAGCAGAGCCATCCGTGGCGAAGTACGGCCCAGCATCGACAACCAGCGCGCCTGGGCGCGCGTGCTCGGCGTACCACTCACCGAGATGCTCGTCCGCTCCGGAACCCTCAACTCCGACGACCTGCCCGAGTCTGGCTCCACCCCGCCGCCCCGGGTGCGGGAGATCGACCTCTTCGCAGTCGCGGCAAAGTTCGGGATCCCACCTGAGCGCGCCCACCTCTTCGTCAAAAGCGTCGAAGCCGTCGCAAACACGTTCGCGGACGACGACAAACCGCTACAGTAGATCTGATCGCAAACGGGTGGGCACCCAGTCTGCGATGAGGTGGTATGTCATGCCGTCAGCTCTCGCGAAGTGGCGCTCCGCGCTTTCCTTCGCAACGGCAGTCGGGCTGGCCGCAACCCTGTTCGGCGCTGTCGTGCGCGACCGAACGGTCGAACTTGCGAGCCTTGCGGTCCTTACCGTAGCGGTGGCGTCCCTGCTTGCTGCTTCACGAAGCTGCATGAGCCCCACAGAGGTGCTCGCGCTCCGCGAGAGGACCCAAGCCGAGGCCTTCGCCATGGCCATCGAACTGTGGCGCGACGGGCAACTCGACACGGCGCCCGCGAACGCTGGCGGATCCGAGCTCTCCCCCGATGGCCAGCAGTAGCGGTCGGTCCCCCGCTGCACTCCCGACCTTCAAGCAGCCTGAGCCCAGACGCCGTTCGCCACCACCCCGGGAAGACTCGTGACCAGCCTCGACGACCCGATCCCTGCCATCGGCTACATCCGCGTCAGCATGGCCCGAGAGGAGATGATCTCTCCCGAGCTCCAACGAACATCCATCGAGACTTGGGCTCGACGTAACAACCGCCGCATCGTGGAATGGGTCGAGGACCTCGACGCGACCGGCCGCAACTTCAAACGCAAGATCATCAGAGCGATCTCGTACATCGAGACCGGCGCGGCCAAGGAGATCGCCGTCTGGAAGTACAGCCGCTTCGGCCGAAACCGGCACGGCAACATCAACAACCTCGAACGAGTCGAACGCGCCGGCGGCCAGCTCGAATCCGCAACGGAACAGGTGGACGCCCGTACGGCATTCGGTCGCTTCCAACGCGGCATCCTGTTCGAAGTCGCAGTCTTCGAATCCGAACGGGCCGGAGAACAGTGGAAGGAGACCCACGACTGGCGCCGGAAGAATGGGCTACCGTCGGGCGGCGGTGAGCGCTTCGGATACATCTGGCATCGCAGAAGGCTGTACGAACCAGACGGCACCATCCGTCTTCAAGCCGAGCGCTACGAACCCGACCCCAAAGTAGCGCCCGCGGTCAGGGAGATCTTCGAGATCTACGCAGAGGGTCGAGCCGGCTTCGACTCGCTCGCTCGCTACCTCAATGCGCTCGGGCTCAAGACAACCCGCGGATACCGCTGGCATGGAGAGTCGCTCCGTCACTACATGGACTCAGGCTTCGCCGCCGGATACCTGCGCGTGCACTCACCGAACTGCCACTGTGACCCCTACCTGTCGGGGTGCCCCAACCACATGCTCATCAAGGTGGCAACGAAGGCCGGAGAAGAACCAGTTCTACCGGCGATCATCAGTGAGGAACTGTGGGCCGCATACGTCGCGCGCCGGAACGAGGTCAGGTCTCTCCCTCCCAGAGCGCGCCGGGCCACCGGACCGTTCACGGGCGTGACCAAGTGTGCCCTCTGTCTCGGATCGGCGATTCCGGCCTCCGTGAAGCCTTACCTCTACCTCCAGTGCAACAACCGGCGAAAGCTTGGCTCAGTCCACTGCCAGGGCGTGAGAGCCCGCTTCGAAAGCGTGGAGGAGCAGCTCCTGACGTGGCTGCGACGCATCGCATCCGAGATCGAGCGTGAAGGCAGCGAGCCGCCGACGAGGAAGGCCGCGGGCCTCCACATGACGGCGTCCGAGGCCCGGAAGAACCAAGCACAGGAGTTGAACGACCAGAAAGCGCGTCTTGAGCGTGCCGTGGCCAAGCACATGCGCGCGTACGCCCTGCTGGAAGCAGATGACGACGACGGCGCCCTGGAGCGGGAGTTCCGGGAGACGCTGGCGACGCTGCGACAGGAGAAGCAACAGGTCGAGAGCCAGATCGCAAAGATGGCGCCGGCCCTCGCCGCCGAGGAACGGCTGGCTGAGGCTCGGGCTGCAGCCGCGCCGGTGGTCGCGGGCCTGTTGGACGAGTGGCACTCGTTGTCCCCTGAGATGGTGAATGCGCTGCTCCGCAAGCTCGTGCGGCGCATCGAGATCAACCGGGACAAGTCCATTACACCGGTGCCGACTTGGGAGCAGGATCCGCGCGCGTGAGTCCAGGGGCAGTTTTGTGCCTTGCAGATACTTCCGACAGGACACGCGGGCACCAAGTACGGCATCCCGTTCCCGGTGTTCGCCCGCGCCTCCTTCGGGCTGCGCGGCGCCAACCTGCCCGCCCTCATCCGGGCCGCCGTCGCGTGCGCCTGGTTCGGCATCCAGACCTGGATCGGCGGCGAGGGCATCTTCCTGCTCGCGGGCAAACTCCTCGGCGAATCCTGGCGCACCGCGGGCGAGTTCGGCGGCTACCCGTGGACGCAGTGGCTCTCCTTCCTGATCTTCTGGCTGATCGAGATGGCCATCATCGCCCGGGGCATGGAAACGCTGCGGCGCTTCGAGAACTGGGCCGCGCCCTTCGTCATCGTGGGCGCCCTCGCGCTCCTCGTCTGGATGGCCCTCAAGGCCGGCGGACTCGGGCCACTGCTCGACCAGCCGTCCCAACTCGGCTGGGGCGGCGGCTTCTGGAAGGTCTTCTTCCCGGCGCTGATGGGCATGATCGGCTTCTGGTCGACGCTCTCGCTCAACATCCCCGACTTCACCCGCTTCGGCGGCAGCCAGCGCGCCCAGATCCGTGGCCAGGCCCTCGGCCTCCCAACGACGATGACGCTCTTCGCGCTGCTCTCCGTCCTCGTCACCTCGGGCTCGCAGGCCGTCTACGGCAAGCCGGTGTGGGACCCGATCGAACTCGCCGCGAAGATGGAGAGCCCGGTCGGCCTCCTCTTCGCGCTGCTCACCGTCCTGGTCGCGACGCTGTCGGTGAACATCGCCGCCAACGTCGTCTCGCCCGCCTACGACCTCTCCAACCTGCTGCCCAGGTTCATCGGGTTCCGGACCGGGGCGCTCGTGACGGGCGTCGTCGGGATCGCGATCTTCCCGTGGAAGCTGATCTCCGACCCGCACGTGTACATCTACACCTGGCTCGGAGTGGTCGGCGGCCTGCTCGGCACGGTCGCCGGGGTGCTCATCGCCGACTACTGGGTGCTGCGCCGTACCCGGCTCCGGCTCGCGGAGCTGTACCGGCCGGGCGGGGCGTACTGGTACGCGGGCGGGTGGAACTGGCGGGCCGTGGCCGCGCTCGTGGTCGGCGGCGTGCTGGCGGTCGGCGGGTCGCACGGCGGGCCGTTCCCGGCGGACGGGCTGGTGCCGGCGCTCCGGCCGCTCGCCGATTACGGGTGGGCGGTCGGGTTCGCGGCGTCGTTCGTGCTGTACGCGGGGCTGGGGTGGCGGGGGAGGGGGCGGCTGATGGCGGACGACTGACAGATGACAGATAACAGATTTCAAACTCTGTTATCTGTCATCTGTTTGTTGTCACCTGTCACCTGTCACCTGCCGCCCGTTGCTTGTCGCCCGTCGCTTGTCGCGCGCACCGCTCCCCGTCAGTCGGCAGCCCGCTCGACCGCCGCGAGGACCTTCGCCGTGCCGTCCTCGGCGGCGAGCGTGGCGGCCACCCCCGCGGCCCGGTCGCGGTACCGGGGATCGTCGAGGGTCCGGCGGATGGCGGTCGCGAGGCGGGCGGCGGTGAGGTCGCGGAGGGGGACCGGGCCGGGCGAGACCCCGAGCCGAGCCAGGCGCGCCGACCAGAACGGCGCGTCCAGCTGGGCCGGCACCGGGACGGCCGGTGTGCCGCAGCGCAGGGCCGCGGCCGTGGTCCCGGCGCCCGCGTGGTGGATCACCGCGGCCACGCGCGGGAACAGCCACTCGTGCGGGGTGTCGCCGATCGTGAGCACGTCGTCCGTGTCCGCCGCGGTGAGCTCGCTCCACCCCGACTGCAGGACGGCGCGCACCCGGGCGGCACGGACCGCCGCGAGGACGGTGGCGGTGAGCCGCTCCGGATCGGGGACGACCAGGCTGCCGAATCCGACGAACACCGGAGGCGGACCCGCCGCGAGGAAGTCCAGCAGACGCTTCGGCGGCTGCCATCGCCGGTCCGGGCACGGCCACCAGTACCCGGCGACGTCCAGGCGCGGGTGCCAGTCGGTCGGCCGAGGAATGACGGTGGGCGAAAACCCGTGCAGGACCGCGTGGTTGTGCCGCGCGCGGGCGATGCTGAGGCGCGGCAGGCCGAGGCGGCGGCGCAGCGCGCGGACGGCGGGGGCGAAGAGCTGGTCCGTCGCGGTCTGGACGGCGTGGCCGGCGAGCAGGTTGCCGGGCCCGCCGAGCGACCGGGTTCCCGTCACGGCCGGTGCGAACTCCCGGGTGGGAGCGATCGGTTGGAGGTAGAGCCCGATGCTGGGAATGCCGGCGGCCTCGGCGGCGGCCTGGCCGAGCGCGCTGGTGGTGCTGGTGGTGAGCAGGAGGTCGGTGCCGAGTGCGGTGGCGTCGGCGATGCCGTCCCCGAGTGCCGGCATGAACTGACGTCCCAGGCGCAGAAGTCGGAGTACCACGCGCGGTCCCGAACCGGCTTTCAGCAGGCGCCGCCCTTCGTCCGAGGCGAGTGCGGCCCGCGGGTCGACGGGCAGCGGGCGGAATTCGAGTCCGGCGGCGCGCACCTGGTCGGCGAACGTGGTGTGGGTGGCGACGGCGACCTGGTGCCCGGCCGCTCGCAGGCGGGTGCCGAGCCCGGTGAAGGGGGCGACGTCGCCCCGCGATCCGGCGGTGGCGATCAGGATGCGCATGGCCGCAGTATCCCGGCGCCGCCGCCGTGCCGGGAGGAGGCCACGCCCGTGCGTCCACCCTGTGGCCGCTCGTGTACGGGGCCCGGTCGGCGACCGTCCCGCCAGTGCGTGCCGGAACCGGCGGGCCGCCCTCGGGCGTCCGTACCGGCAGAGCGGTCGGACGGGGCCGTCCGCTGGAGAACGGGAGGGCACATGAGCATCGTTGCCTGGATCGTGCTGGGCCTGATCGCGGGAGGCCTCGCCAAGCTGCTGCTGCCGGGGAGGGACCCGGGCGGCCTGATCGTGACGACCCTGATCGGCATCGCCGGGTCCTTCGTCGGCGGCTGGATCTCCGCGCGCTTCCTGCACCGGCCGGTGGCGACGCACTTCTTCGACCTGGCGACCTGGGCGTCGGCGATCGGCGGCGCGCTCGTACTGCTGATCATCTACCGGCTGCTGTTCGGCAACTCCCGGCGCTGACCTGGCCCGGTGGACGGCGCCCGGCGGCCGACGGCCGGTGGACGGCGGCCGGGCGCCGCGCCGGTCAGACGGTCGCCGGCAACTCGGTGACCCAGTGCGGCAGGTCCTCACGGGCGGCCAGCCAGGCGGCGGGGACGCCGGCGAGGCCGGTCCGGGCGGCGACCACCCCGGCGGCGATGGCGCAGGTGGTGTCCTTGTCGCCCAAGCCTTCGAGGGTGTGCCAGATGGCGTCGGGCAGCGAGTCCAGGTGCCCGGCGGCGGACCAGAGCGCGAACGGCACGGTGTCCGGCGCGGACAGCCGGAAGCCCGAGCCGAGCACGTTCGCGGCGTGCCGGACACTGGCGTGCTCGGGCAGCCGGGCGGCGATCCGCAGGCCGGACCGCACGTCGCCGTCCGGCAGCCGCCCGGCCACCTCGGCCAGCAACTCGGCTCGGGAGGGCGGGTTCTGACCCCGGCTGCGGACAGCGAGCGCCGCGGCGAGTGCGACGGCGACCGAGCCGGCGACGGCCTCCGGGTGGAAGTGCGTGGTGAGCGCCTGGAGTTCGGCCTGCCGGGCCACCTCGTCCAAGTCGTCCGCGAACCACGCGCCGAGCGGTGCGACCCGCATGGCGGTGCCGTTCCCGTGGGAACCCTGTCCGTCGAACTGGGCGGCGGTGACGATCCGCCAGTCCTCGCCGTGATCTATCGCGCGCAGCACCCGGTGCGTCGACGGGCCGTACTTGCGCCCGTACTCGCGGGCGTACTCCGCGGCGAAGTCCCGGGCCAGCACGTCCTGTTGGATCTCGCCGTGGGTCGCCAGGTGGCGGACGAGGACGAGTGCCATCGCGGTGTCGTCCGTCCAGTGCCACGGCGCGGGCCGGGTGAGGCGCGCCGCGAGCGCGGCCGGGGCCTCGTCGAGTGGCACCGAAAACCAGCGGTCGCCGAAGGCGTCGCCGAGGGCGAGCCCGTGCAGGCTGTCGAGAACGGGACCGGTGGTGCCCGCGCGCATGTCATCCTCCGAGTGAGATCAACCGTGCGCGGAAGTCTGCACGAACACCGCGCGGACCGGCGACCGGTTTACGCCCCGGCGCCGGCCCGCCCGGGCCCGGACGTGCGCCGTCACCTGGCGCGAAGGCCGTTGAGGATGAGCGTCCAGAGGGCCTCGAAGCGCTCGTTCGCCTTCGGGTCGGACCACTCGCCCGCGTACGCGGGGTCGTGGAAGTGCGCCGTGGCCTCGAAGACGGCGCGCGCCGTCGTGAGGATGTGGGCGAGCTTGAAGTCCTTCTTCTCCATGCCGTCCTGGACGATCTGCGCGATCTGGCGGACCATCGTGTCGATGTGCGCCTCGACCGTGCCGCTGTTCTCCTCGACCAGCACCATGTAGGTCGCGAACAGCTGCGGGTCGTCGAGCGCCTTCTTCCGCTTGGCCGCGAACAGCGTCACCAGCCAGCGGTGCAGCCGCTCCTCGGCCGGGCCGCCCTCGATCGAGATGTTCGCGAGCACGAAGTGCGCCTGGTCGAGCCAGCGCTGGGTGACCGCCTCGCGCAGCGCGGCCTTGCTCGGGAAGTGGCGGTAGACGCTGCTGTGGCTGACGCCGAGGATCCGGGCGACGTCCACGACGGTGGCCTTGGCCGGGCCGAACCGCCGCAGGACGTCCTCCGCAGCGGTCAGGATCTGCTCGGCGGTGAGGGTGGTGTCCGTCGTCACGGGAGGTACGTCCTTACGGGAGGGCCGCCCGCCGTGGGGCGGACGGCGGCGGTACGGGCGGGGGTGTCTGGCGTGCGGTGTGCCGGCCGGGACGTGCTCCGGCCGGTCAGCGCTCGCTGTCGAGGCGGGCCATCTGGTCGGCGGCGTACCGCTCGCCCGCGGCCGAACCGGCGGGGACGACCGCCTCGATGGCCGCGAGGTCGGCGGCGGTGAGCTCGACGTCGAGCGCGCCGAGCGCCTCCGCCAGGCGGTCCCGGCGGCGGGCGCCCACCAGCGGGACGACGTCCTCCCCGCGCGAGGCGACCCAGGCAATGGCGACCTGCGCGACGCTCGCGCCCTTCGCCGTCGCCACGTCGCGCAGCGCCTCGACGAGGGCGAGGTTGTGGGTGAGGTTGTCGCCCTGGAAGCGCGGGCTGTGGCTGCGGAAGTCGGTGCCCGCCAGCGGGCGTTCGGTGTTCCAGTGGCCGCTGAGCAGGCCGCGCGAGAGCACGCCGTAGGCGGTGACGCCGATGCCGAGCTCGCGGGCGGTGGGGAGGACGGCTGCCTCCGCGGACCGGGAGAGCAGCGAGTACTCGATCTGCAGGTCGCTGATCGGGTGCACGGCGGCGGCCCGGCGCAGGGTGTCGGCGCCGACCTCCGACAGGCCGATGTGGCGTACGTAGCCGGCCTTGACGAGGTCCGCGATCGCGCCGACCGTCTCCTCGATCGGGACGGTCGGGTCCAGGCGGGCCGGGCGGTAGACGTCGACGTAGTCGGTGCGCAGGCGGCGCAGGGTGTAGGCGAGCGCCGTCTTGGTGGCGGCGGGACTGGTGTCGTAGCCGACCCACTGGCCGGACGGGTCGCGCTGGGCGCCGAACTTGACGCTGATCTGCACGTCCGAGCGGTCGCGGCCGCGCAGGGCGTCGTGGATCAGCAGCTCGTTGTGGCCCATGCCGTAGAAGTCGCCGGTGTCGAGGAGTGTGATCCCCGCGTCGAGGGCGGCGTGGATCGTGGCGATGCTTTCGGACTCGTCGGCGGGGCCGTAGAGGTCGGACATGCCCATGCAGCCGAGGCCGAGGGCGGAGGTGAGGGGGCCGGCGGCGCCGAGGGCGCGCTGCGCGGGCTTCGGGGTGCGGTCGGAAGCAGACATGAGGGCTCCAAGGGTCGGTACGGCGCCGGGAGGCGATGGACGAAGTGACCCGGGTGCCACTATGGCACGACAGCGAACAGATTTCAAAATCTGTTTGCTGTCATCTGTTATCTGAAATCTGTCATCTGTTACTCGTCGCTCGCAGCCCCGCCATCCGTGCCCTCAGCGTCCGCGAGCCGGTAGCGCAGCGCGCCGGTCGGGCAGCGCCGCACGACCTCGGCGACGGCCGTGGCGGGCGCCGCGTCCGGGGAGATCCACGGCCGCCGACCGGTGTCGAACACCGCCGGCAGCCCGCGCACGCACTCGGCGGCGTGCCGGCAGATCCCCGCGTCGAACGTCACCGTGATCCCCGCGGCCTCGTACGCCTTCGCGCCGCGCGCGGCGGTGCCGTCGCCGCCCATCAGTCGCTCACCCGGCTTCGGTTCTCGTACGCGAGGTCCGTGTACTCGGGGTGGCGGATCATCCAGGCCTTGATGAACGGGCAGGTCGCCAGCACCGGCAGGTTCCGGGCGCGGGCGTCGTCCAGCGCGGCGCGGGCCAGCGCGCCCCCGAGGCCCTGCCCCTCGAAGTCCGGTTCGACCACCGTGTGCGGGTACACCACCAGGTTGTCGCTGCGCAGGTACTCGGCGAAGCCCGCCATGCGGTCGTCCACCCAGGCCTCGAAGCGGTTCCGCTCCTCGGCATCACGTACGGACAAGGTCATCGCGGGCTCCTCGCTGCCGGAATCGCGGGGCCGGGCGTGGCCCCGGTCCATCATCGAGCGGCCGGAGCCGCGTCGCCCGTCGGTTCGCCGGATACCGCGGCCGTGTCCTCGCCGGCCAGGGGGCGGAGTCCGGTGCACGGTGCCGCGTCCCAGGCCGCCCGACCACCCGGGGCGCGCAGCAGGTAGGCCCGAGTCGGGGGCAGGTTGCGCCACACCGTCCGCTCGCCCAGTCCGTACGCCGCCTCGAATCGTCGCAGCAGGCGGACCACCGCCCGGTGCCGGGCGCCGCGCCGTGGTCCGGAGGTGAGGGTCCGGGCGGCCGTCGTCCCCAGGTAGCCGAAGTACGTCAGCTCGCCGCCGGGGACGAGCAGCCGCACGTACAGGTCCAGGAGCCTTCGGACCTGCGCCGGTTCGAAGTTGGTGAACGGCAGCCCCGACACGATCGCGTCGTAGCGGCCGCCCGCCGGGCCCGCCGCATCGTCCAGCTCCTCGACCCGGCAAGCGGAGAGCCGCAGTTCGAGCCCCGCCGGACGCGCGGCCAACACCCGGTCCTCGCGCAACCGGTCCGCGAAGCGCGGGTTCGCCTCGACGACGTGCAACCGGTCGCCGGGGCACAGCACTTGGACCAGCCGCCGGGTCACCGCACCCGTTCCGGCGCCGACCTCCAGTACCGAGATCGGCCGGTTCGGACGGCTGGTCGCCGGAACGACCAGCGCGTTCACCAGCTCCGCGCTGCTCGGCGCCAGCGCACCGGTGTCGTGGAAGGTGCGCAGTGCCTCGGCGAAGAACAGGAGATGGTCGCGGGTCGCCGACTGTGGTGAACTGCCGTGCGGAGATGATGAGTCGGACCATTCGTTCGTCATGCCGTCGACGCTAGGAGCGCCCGAAGTCCCCGGAATCGGCCGACGGACCGCGCCGACCCCTGACGAAAGTCGAGGGTCCCGGTGACCGCAAGGAGGGGGCCGCGCCGCGTCGGCCGCCCGTAGCATCGAGCCGGACGGATGGAGGGATCGTCGGGAGAGGACGGGGGTGGGCCGATGCGCACGGGCCCGCTCGGCTGGTACGGACCCGGCCGCCGCCCATGGGTCGACACGCTGCTCCTGCTCGCCGTCCTCGCGCTCGCCGTCGAGGAAGCGCTCGTCCACTGGTCCCGCACGGACGACCCGTTGCGTGTGCCGGAGGCCGTCGCAGCGACCCTCGCCTCGCTTTCCCTGCTCCTCGCCCGCCGGTATCCGGTGGCCTCCGCCGTGCTGCCGGTCCTCACCGGCGGTCTGCTCAACCGAGCCCTGCCCGGATTGTTCAGCGTCTACCACCTCGCCTATCTCGGCCGCGTAGGTCCCGCCGTCGTCGGCGGCACCGCCATCGCCGTGCTCAACGCCACCCGGGCCGACACACTGGTCGGCTGGGCCGGCGCCACCGGATCCCAACTCCTGCTCCAGGCCGCGACACTGTCCGTCGGCCTCTGGCAGCACGGTCGCCGCGTCCTGATCCGCACCCTGCGCGAACAGGTCGAAACACTGAGCCGCGAACGGGAGTTGCGCGCCGAGCAGGCCAGATCCGCCGAACGGGCCCGCATCGCACGGGAGATGCACGACGTCCTCGCCCACCGCCTGAGCCTCCTCGTGCTGCACGCCGGAGTCCTGCGCGACCAGGCCAGGGCCGGTACCGTCGCCGAAGACCCCGACCGCCTCACCCACCGGCTCGAACTCCTGCGCACCACCGCGGCCCACTCCCTCGACGACCTGCGCGACGTCCTCGGGGCGCTGCGCGCCGACCCGCCGCCCAGGCAGCAGTCTCGCGAACCGAGGCCGCAGGACGGTGAACCGGGGCCGCGGGACGGTGAACCGGGGCCGCGGGCGCAGGAGTCCGCGCGGGTGGCGGCGCCCGCCCTGCGCGATCTCACCGAGCTGGTCGGCGAGGCCGTCGAGGCCGGGCAGGAGGTCGAACTCGCCCTCGCCGGCGATCCCGACACCGTCCCGACCACCCACCGCCTGGCCGTGCACCGGCTGGTCCAGGAGGCGCTGACGAACGCCCGCAAGCACGCGCACGCCGCACCCGTCACCGTCCGGGTCGGCTACGGAGCTCCGGCCACCACCGTCGAGGTTCGTAATGGTCCAGGATCGGCGACGCCCAACGGCTGTGCGAGTGACGGAGGTTACGGCCTGGTGGGGCTCGCCGAACGTGTCGCCGCGCTCGGCGGACACCTCGACGCCGGGCCGGACGGCAGTGGCGGCTACCGCCTCTCCGCACGCCTCCCGGAACGTCTCTCGGCACGCCTCCCGGCAGCGGAGCGCCCGTCGCAGGCGCTCCCGGAGGTCACTGCCGGGGATGGGGCGGTGTCGGCTGGAGCGGACGGTCCGCGGCGGCGGCCAGGCCGACCGGATCCGGACGGTCGGGTTTCGGCCGAGTCGGACGCGGAAGGGCCGGATTCCGCTGGGCCGGTTTCGGCCAGGCCGTCGACAGACAGACCGGATCCGGACATAGTGCCCGGCCCGCCCATCCTCCTGCCCCCCGCTCCGCCCCCGCTGCCCGAGGACGTCCCATGATCCGCACAATGGTGGTCGACGACGACGCACTGGTCCGGCTCGGCCTCGTCGACCTGCTCGCCCAGGACCCGGGGCTCGTCGTCGTCGCCGAGGCCGCCGACGGCCTCCAGGCCGTCGAACTGGCGGCCGCCCGACGGATCGACGTCGTGCTGATGGACATCCGGATGCCCCGCCTCGACGGCATCGCCGCCACCCGCCGCCTGCGCGAGCTGCCCGAGGCCCCGCGCGTCATCGCGCTCACCACCTTCGACCTGGACGAATACGTCTACCGGGCGCTCGCCGCGGGTGCCGACGGCTTCCTGCTCAAGGACACCCCGCCGGCCGAGATCGCGCGGGCCGTGCACGTCGTCGCCGGCGGACAGGGCATGCTCCACCCGTCCGCCGCCCGCCGCCTCATCGACCGCTACCACCGCACGGGCGCGCCCCGGTCCGTCGCGGCCCGCAACAGGGTCGCCGGGCTCACCCCGCGTGAGACCGACGTGCTGCGCGAACTCGCCGACGGACTCTCCAACGCCGAGGTCGCGGGCGTCCTCGGGATGCGGGAGAGCACCGTCAAGGCACACGTCAGCCGGATCCTCACCGCCCTCGGCGTCGGCAACCGCGTCCAGGCCGCGCTGATCGCACGCGACGCAGGGCTGGTGGCGGACGGCGCCTGAGCCCGGCGCGTCCCGGCACCGCCTCCGGCTCCCGGCCCGGCGGGTGACCCCGATGCCCCTGGTCGCGCCCCGGATTCGTACCGCGCGCTGAGCCCGTGTCACCCATCCGGCGTGGAAATGCGGCGCCTTGGCGGTTTGCGCTGCCGAAGCGCGGCGGCGGGTCCATGGTGGAGGTGGACGCGATCCGGCGACCGCGTCCGCGCGCCGAACCGGGCCCGCACGCCGAGCGTCCGCCGCCGTTCCCCGACGGGTGCCCGAGGCTGGGTCCGGCCCGGCACGCTGGGAGCAGGGCCACCTCGCAGGAAGCCGAACGGTTCTTCTAGGCTCACATCTCGGCTTCCCCGCGGTGCGCTCACCGCGCCCACCGCTACGAAGCCGCCGTCCACGGGGCACCGGGCGAACCGGAGCCACCGGATCGAGCGAGGAGGACGCAATGCCAAGCACGCCGACCAGCCGTTCCACCGCAGTTGGGCCGGACGGGCCGTCCGGACGGACCGCCCACCAATCCGGCCGCCCGGCCCGGCCCGCCCGGGTCCGGCACGCCGGATGGACCGGCCGGCCGGTGCAGCCGCTGAATACCGGCGGCGGCCGAGGAGGCGAGCGTTGAGTCCCCAGATCGTCGGGTCGCCGCGTGCGACCGCGGCCGCCACGACTGCACCTGCCGCACCCGCACCCGCCACGGCCGCACCCGCCACGGCCGCACCCGCCGCGACCGCACCCGCCGCGACCGCGCCGAAGTCCACGCCCAGGACGACGTCCACCGCAGCCTCCGCGCCGGTGCCCAAGGCCGCCTCCTCCGTGAACGCCACTGTGACCGCCACCGGGAGGGCGACCGTGCCTGGCGCCACCGAGGGCGAGACCCGGTCCGAGGCCCGGTCCGAAATCCGGTCCGAGGCCCGCGCTGCGGCCCGCGCCGAGACCCGTGCTGCCGACGCCCATGTCGTCGAGGCCCGGCCCGGCGCCGTCGCCCAACCCGCCTCCACCGCCGCGCTCCCCGGGCTCCCGCAGGCCCTCAGCACCCGCGCCCGGACCCTCGCCGGCGGCGTCCGACGCCGCTGCGCCGACCTGGCGCGGATCGAGTCCCCGAGCGGTGACGCTCCCCGACTCGACGCCCTCGCCGAGGAGTTGGCCGCCGGCTTCCGTGCCACCGGAGCCACCGCCCGTCGCGAACCCGGTCCGGCCGGCGACCACCTCGTCCTGGAGTGGGCGGGGCAGGACGAGACCCTGCCCCACCTGCTCATCGTCGGCCACCACGACACCGTCTGGCCCGTCGGCACCCTCGCCGACTGGCCCGTCGCCGAACAGGACGGCACGCTCACCGGTCCCGGCGTCGTCGACATGAAGGGCGGCCTCGCCGTCCTGGAAGGCGCGTTCGCGCTCCTCGCCGACCTCGGGCAGCGGCCGCACCGCAGCGTTCGGGTGGTCGTGGTGTCCGATGAAGAGATCGGCAGCCCGGACGGGCGGCGCCTCGTGGAGCGCCAACTGCGGGGCGCCGCAGCCGTTCTGGGCCTCGAACCGCCGCATCCGGACGGCCGGCTCAAGACCGCCCGGCGCGGCAGCAGCCGGGTGCGGCTCACCGTCACCGGCCGGGAGGCCCACGCGGGCAACGACTCCCGCGACGGGGTGTCGGCCGTCGACGAGCTCGTCGACCAGCTCGTCGTGGTCCGCGGACTGGCCGGTCAGCCCGGAACGGAGCTCAACGCCGGTCGGATCAGCGGCGGTTCGCGTGCGAACGTCGTCGCGGGGCGGGCCGAGGCCGAGCTCGGTCTGCGGTTCTCCACCGCCGAGGCGCAGCGCCGGACGCTCGACAACCTGGCCCGGCTGACCGCCCTGCGACCGGGGGCGCGGGTGCGCACCGAGGTGCTGTCGAGCCGTCCGGCGTGGCCGGAGCGCTCGGGCAATCCGCTGCTGAGGCACGTCCGTTCGCTCGCGGCGGTGCTGGGGCAGCAGCTCGACGGCGGTCCGGCGGGCGGCGCGGGGGATACCAACCTGCCCGGCTCGCGAGGACTGCCGACGCTGGACGGCTTCGGCGCGGTCGGCGCCGGGGCGCACGCTCGGCACGAGTACATCCGGATCGATCAGCTCGCTCCCCGGATCGCCCTGCTCGCCGCGCTCCTCGCGGTGCCGCTGCCGAGGCTGCGGGACCGCGCGGAGGGCTGACGGGCGGGCGGCCGACGACTGGCGACGAACAGATGACGGCGAACAGATAACAGATGACAGCGAACAGATTTTGAAATCTGTTCGCTGTCATCTGTCTGTCCGCCCGCACCCCCGCACCTCCCGGCGCCCCTGCGCCCCCGCATCCCCCGCATCCCCCGTCACCCGCGCCATCCCCGCGACCCTCATCCCTTGCCAGGGCCCTGCCTCGCCGCGCAGAATGGTACCGACCGAACGGTCAGTCGGTTGATGCGCGGCGAAGGCACGTGAGAGGGGACCGTGGTGACAGCAGAGGTGGCCGAGCCGGTCCCCGCACAGACGCAGGAGGAGCGGTTCGAGGCGGTGATCGCCGCCGAACAGCGGATCGAGCCCCGGGACTGGATGCCCGACGCCTACCGGGCGACCCTGATCCGCCAGATCGCCCAGCACGCGCACTCCGAGATCATCGGCATGCAGCCCGAGGGCAACTGGCTCACCCGCGCCCCGTCGCTGCGCCGCAAGGCGATCCTCCTGGCGAAGGCCCAGGACGAGGCCGGCCACGGCCTCTACCTCTACGCCGCCGCCGAGACGCTCGGCGTCGACCGCGCCGAGCTGACCGAGAAGCTGATCTCCGGCCGCCAGAAGTACTCCTCGATCTTCAACTACCCGACCCTCACCTTCGCCGACGTCGGCGTGATCGGCTGGCTGGTCGACGGCGCCGCGATCTGCAACCAGGTGCCGCTGTGCCGCTGCAGCTACGGCCCGTACGCCCGCGCGATGGTCCGGGTCTGCAAGGAGGAGTCCTTCCACCAGCGCCAGGGCTACGAGCTGCTCATGACCCTCATGCGCGGCACCGACGCCCAGCGCCGGATGGTCCAGGACGCGGTCGACCGCTGGTGGTGGCCGTCGCTGATGATGTTCGGCCCCTCGGACGCCGACTCCCCGAACACGGCCCGGTCGATGGCGTGGCGGATCAAGCGCCACACCAACGACGAGCTGCGCCGGCGCTTCGTGGACATGACCGTCCCGCAGGCCGAGCACCTCGGCGTGACCCTCCCCGACCCCGAGCTGCGCCGGAACGAGGAGCGCGGCGGCTGGGACTTCGGCGAGCCCGACTGGGCCGAGCTGACCCGCGTCATCAAGGGCCAGGGCCCGTGCAACGCCCAGCGCGTCGAGCGCCGCCGGGCCGCCCACGAGGACGGCGCCTGGGTCCGCGAGGCGGCCGTCGCCTACGCGGAGAAGCGCGCCGCCGAGCACCGGGGCACCGAGCAGCGGGGCGCCGAGCACCGGACCGCCGAGCACGGGACCGCCGAGCAGCCCAGCAGCACCGAACAGGAGAACGGAAAGTGACCGAGTCCAACGTCGACGGCGTCGCCAAGGCCGGCTGGCCGCTGTACGAGGTGTTCGTGCGCCCCCGGCGCGGCCTGAACCACGTCCACGTCGGTTCGCTGCACGCCTCCGACGACCGGATGGCCCTGCTCGCCGCCCGCGACCTCTACACCCGCCGCAACGAGGGCGTGAGCCTGTGGGTGGTCCGCTCGGACGCGATCACGGCCTCCACCCCGGACGAGCGGGACCCGTTCTTCGAGCCCAGCGGCGACAAGGTCTACCGCCACCCGACCTTCTACGACATCCCCGAGGATGTCCCGCACATCTGACGGGGGAACCACCGTGCACGACCACACCGCACCCGCCGGCACTGCCGCCGCACCGGACGACGACCACGTCTACCTCAGCCTCTCCGAGGCCGCCCCCGGCCCCGAGGGCGAGGGCCGCTGGGCGTACGGGACGGGCTTCGCCGACCCGCTGCTCGGCGTGGACAGCGCCCTGCCCGAGGGCGTGGACGGCGCCGACCTCGCCGCCTACTGCCTGATGCTCGGCGACGACGCCCTGATCCTCGCCCAGCGGCTGATCGAGTGGTGCACCCGCGCGCCCGAGCTGGAGGAGGAGGTCGCGCTCGCCAACCTCGGCCTCGACCTGCTCGGCCAGGCCCGCCTGCTTCTCACCAGGGCCGGCCAGGCGGACGGCACCGGGCGCACCGAGGACGACTTCGCGTACTGGCGCGAGGAGCACGAGTTCCGCAACGTCCGCCTCGTCGAGACGCCGAACGGCGACTTCGCGCACTCGGTCGCCCGCCTGCTCGTGTTCGCGACCGCCCGCGGCGCGCTGTACGAGGCGCTGAGCGCCCACCCGGACCCGGTGCTCGCGGCCGTCGCCGCCCGCGGCGTCAAGGAGCTGGCGTACCACCGCGAGTACGCGACCGCCTGGACGCTGCGGCTCGGCGACGGCACGCCGTACTCGTCGGCGCGCATGCAGGCCGGGCTGGACGCGGTGTGGCCGCTGCTGGAGGAGCTGTTCACGGCGCACCCGGTGGAGCTGCGCGTGGGCGTCGACCCGGCGGTGCTGCGCGAACCGGTGCTGCGCTCGCTCGCCGCGGTCCTCGCCGAGGCGGGGCTGACGGTGCCGGACGTGCTGCCGCTGGCCACCGTCCTGGGCCGCGCGGGCCGGGACGGCGTGCACACGGAGGTACTGGGCCCGCTGCTCGCGGAACTGCAGGTGCTGGCCCGCGCCCACCCGGGGGCGACGTGGTGACGGGCGCGGGCGTGTCGGCGGAGCCCACCGTGCGGGACCTGGCCCGCGCGATCGCCGCGGCCGTCCCGGACCCGGAGCTGCCCATGCTCACCCTGGCCGACCTGGGGGTGCTGGCCGACGTCGAGGCGGACGGCGCCACGGGCGCGGTGACCGCCTGGCTGACCCCGACGTACTCGGGCTGCCCGGCCGTCGCGGAGATGGCCGCCGACGTCGACCGCCGCCTGCGCGCGGCCGGCTACCGGGACGTTCGGGTGCGGCTGCGGCTGGACCCGCCGTGGTCCACCGACATGATCACCGCCGAGGGCCGCCGCAAGCTCGCCGAGGCGGGCATCGCCCCGCCGCGCCCGGGCGCGGGGGCCGCTGGTGCGGCGCCGGTCGCGCTCACCCTGGGCCCCACCCGGACGGCCGCCTCCGCCGCCCCCGTGCCGTGCCCGCAGTGCGGCAGCGCCGACACGGAGGAGCTGTCCCGGTTCGGTTCCACCGCCTGCAAGGCCCTCTGGCGCTGCCGCGCCTGCCGCGAGCCGTTCGAACGCGTCAAGGAGATCTGAATGCCCGCCGCCAGCACGGAGACCAGCGCCGAGACCGGCACGGAGACCAGCGCCGAGACCAGCGCTGAGACCAGCGCCGGGATCGGCGTCGCGGCTCCCGCGGCCGCCCGCCGCCCCGTCTTCCACCACCTGCGGATCTCCGGGATCGAACGGCTCTGCGAGGACGCCGTCGCGGTGACCTTCGCCGTGCCGGACGCGCTCGCCGCCGCGTACGAGTTCCGGCCCGGGCAGACGCTGACGCTGCGCCAGGAGGTGAACGGCTGCGACGAGCGCCGCTCGTACTCGATCTGCGCCCCCGCCGGCGGCCCGCTGCGGATCGCCGTCCGCGAGGTGCCGGGCGGTCTGTTCTCCCGTCGGCTGGTGCGCGAGGCCCGGGTCGGCGACGAGCTGGAGGTGCTCACGCCCACCGGCCTGTTCAGCCCCGAACTCGGCGTCCCCGCCGACCACGTGCTGCTCGCGGCCGGCTCCGGCATCACCCCGATGCTGTCGATCGCCGCGTCCGTCCTGGCCGCCGACCGCGCCTCCACCGTCACCCTCCTCTACGGCAACCGGCGCAGCGACACCGTCATGTTCGCCGACGAGCTGGCCGACCTGAAGGACCGCTACCTCGGCCGCTTCCAGCTGGTCCACGTGCTGTCCCGGGAGACCAGGGACGCCGAACTGCTCAGCGGCCGTCTGGACCCCGAGCGGGTGCGCGCGCTGCTCGGCGCCCTCGTGGACGTCGGGCGGGTCGGGCACTGGTGGCTGTGCGGCCCGTTCGGCATGGTCGCCGGGGCGAAGGACCTGCTCGCCGAACTGGGCGTGCCGGGCGAGCGCGTCCACCAGGAACTGTTCCACGCCGAGGACGAGCCGGTCACGGAGCGGGCCGACGACCCCGACGCGGCGGACGCCGGGGCGGACGGCGCGCACAGCGAGGTCACCGTCGTCCTCGACGGGCGCGGCAGCACGCTCTCCCTCCCGCGCGACCGCTCGATCCTCGACGGGGCCCAGCGCTCCCGCCCCGACCTGCCGTTCGCCTGCAAGGGCGGCGTCTGCGGCACCTGCCGCGCGCTCGTCACCGACGGCGAGGTGGAGATGCGCCGCAACTTCGCGCTGGAGGAGAAGGAACTGGCCGCGGGCTACGTCCTCACCTGCCAGGCCCGCCCGCTGACGGACCGGGTGACGGTCGACTACGACCGCTGAGCTGACCCGGGACCTGCCGCCGGACCGCCGTCAGCTGGATCCGGACCGCGCCCGGACCGCGCCCGGACCGCGCCCGGACCGTGTCGGACCCCGACCACGTCAGACCCCGACCGGGTCGGGGCGCCTCGCCGGCTCACCCGCCGGCTCACCCGCCGGCTCACCCGCCGGGTCGCCGAGCAGGCGGACCAGGTCGTTGACGGCGGCGCGCCCGGCCCGGTTGGCGCCGACCGTGCTCGCCGACGGTCCGTAGCCGACGAGGTGGACGCGCGGATCGGCGGTGGCCCGGGTCCCGGTGAGGGCGATGCCGCCGCCGGGGGAGCGCAGCCCGAGCGGGGCGAGGTGCCCGACCTCGGGGCGGAAGCCGGTCGCCCACACGATCGCGTCCACCGCCGACTCCTCGTCCCCCCAGGCGACTCCGTGCTCGGTGAGCCGGTCGAACATCGGCCGGCGGTGCAGCGCGCCCAGCTCCTCGGCACGCCGGTACGCGACCGACGGGCCGAGCCCGGTCACGCTCACCACGCTGCGCACGGGCAGTCCCAGGCGGACCCGCTCCTCGACCTTCGCGACCACTGCCCGCCCGTACTCGGGGGTGAACGGCCCCTCGTGGAAGACCGGCGGGGTCCGCGTGACCCACACCGTCTCGCCGACCGCCGCGACCTCCGACAGCACCTGGATCGCGGACGCCCCGCCGCCCACCACCAGCACGCGCTTCCCGGCGAACTCCGCCGGCCCGCGGTACTCGACGTAGTGCAGCTGCCGCCCGGCGAAGTGGCCCGGGTAGTGCGGCAGGAACGGGCGGGTCCAGGTGCCGGTGGCGTTGATCAATGCCCGGGTGGACCAGGTGCCGTGGTCGGTCTCGACCAGCAGGCGCGAGTCCGGCCGGTCCGACTCGGCGCGCACCGCGTGGACGGTCACGGGGCGCACGACGGGGAGCGCGTGCCGCGCCTCGTACGCCGCGAAGTACCCCGGCACGACCTCGCGGGCGGCGGAGGCCGGGTCGGGGGCGGGCAGTTCGGCGTCGGGCAGGTCGTGGAAACCGTGCACGGTGGCCATCCGCAGGGAGGGCGAGCGGTGCGCCCACGCGCCGCCCGGACCGCTCCCCGCGTCGAGCACGACGAAGCCGCCGTCGGCGTCCGCCCGGTAGGGGGCGAAGCCTCGGCGGCGCAGGTGGTAGGCGGCGGACAGGCCCGCCTGCCCGGCACCCGCCACCAGGACGTCCACCCGCCGCTGCCCCGCGTCGTCGGTTGCACCGTAAACAGTCACGCCGATGAAACATCGGGGGTGGGGCGGGTGTTCCCCACCGCCCCCGGAGCCCCCAGGAGCCCCCCGGGGGCCCGGATCAGCCGGACCGGCCGCCTCAGGTCGTCGGGGAGATCACGGCCGCCGTGCCGTACGCGCAGACCTCGGTGCCGACGTCCGCCGCCTCCGTCACGTCGAAGCGCATCATCAGGACCGCGTTGCCCCCGCGCGCCTTGGTCTGCTCGACCAGCCGCTCCATCGCCTCGTTGCGGCTCTCCACCAGGGTCTTCGTCAGACCCTTCAGCTCGCCGCCGATCAGCGACTTCAGCCCGGCACCGATCTGGCTGCCGATGTGCCGGCTGCGCACGGTCAGCCCGAACACCTCGCCGATCACGTGGTCGACGCGGAAGCCGGGGATGTCGTTGGTGGTCACGACCAGGACGTCGGCGTTCGGGCCCTGCCCGCCGCCGTACTCGTTGATGTCAGCCATGGGCCCCATCCTGCCGCCGTCGCGCGTCCGAGTGACAGAGGCGTGGCCGGGGCGTGGCGGACAAGGTGTCCGGAAGCTGGTTCAGACCGGTGATCGGGCGGCCGAAAAGCCGTACCGTAGCCCCATGGGCGAGCGAAGCGATCATCCACAGGGGCCGGGCGCGGCGGAGGACTCCGGTGCGCAGGAGATCGAGGCGACGGTGGTGCTGGGCCTGCGGATCACCAACTGGCCGGCGCTGCGCGCCGCGGCGATCGCGGCCGTGGAGGAACTGGACTTCGACGGCATCGATCCGGCGGGCCAGCGCCGTGACCTGCTGCGCGAGGTGGCCGAGGACGCCAACGCGGCGCTCGGCGCGCTGCTGCACCCGGACCGGCTGGTGGCCGCGATCCCGGGCGTCGAGGCGATCGGCGGGACGCTGGAGATCAGCGTCACCGAGGACTTCGCGCCGGATTTCGCCGAGCTGTTCCCGCTGGAGGGCGACGACGAGGACGGCGGCGGCGCGGGCGGGGACTGGACGCTCACCCCGCGCACCGCGTGCCTCCTGCACGCCCAGCTGCTCGGGCTGGCCGACGCCGCGTACGACGACCTCGACGAGCACGGGGACGACCCGGTCGCCGACGGCGAGGACGCCGACTGGACGGTCTTCGCCCGGCTGCCCCAGCGCACCTGGCGCCTCCACCGGGGCTGGCGCCGCGGGATGGCCCGTGCGTTCGACGACCTGGCCGACGACCTCGCGCTCGGCGAGTGGCCGCTGCCGCGCTGCCTGGCCGAGGAGATCGCGCTGCGGATGGCCCTCCTCGACGCCCGCGCGCTGCTCGGTGCGCAGCCCGAGTCGGTGGCCGACATGATGGGCGACCTGCCCGCCGACCTGTACGACTACGACTGGGACGGCTGCCACGACGAGCTGTTCGGCGTGTACGGGCCGGACGACGGCGACCCGGAGCTCGCCACCGAGCAGCGCACCGAGCTGCTGCTGGCGGCGACGCACCCGGAGGGCTGGTTCCTGGCCTACGAGGACGCGGAGGAGCGGGACGGCCAGCGCGGCTACCGGCGCTGACCCGCCGTCCGGCGCGTTCCGGGGGCGGCGGCTAGGCTGCGGACATGTCCGATGTATCTGATATGCGCGACGTGCCCGCAGGCCCGGACGGGCTCCCGGCGGCCGGGGACGACCAGTTCCTCTCCCGGATCGCGCTCGGACTGGACGGCGTGCAGGCGGCGCAGCGCGGCCGTACGGCCGAGGCGCGGGCAAGCTTCGAGGCGCTGTGGGAGGCGCTCGGCGAGCGCGGCGACGTCTTCCACCGCTGCGTGCTCGCCCACTACCTGGCCGACCTCCAGGACGACCCGCGGGCCGAACTGGAGTGGGACCGCCGGGCGCTGGCCGCCGCCGACTCGCTGACCGCCGAGCGGGCCCAGACGTACGAGTCCGCGCTCCAGGTGCGGGCGTTCTACCCGTCGCTGCACCTCAACCTGGCCTCCGACCACCTCAAGCTGGGCGAGGCCGACCTCGCGCGCGAGCAACTGGAGCGTGCCGTCCGCAGCCTGGACGCCCTGCCGGAGGACGCCTACAGCGCGGGCATCCGTGCGGCGGTGGACGAGCTGCGGCAGCGGCTGCGGTAGCCGCCGGCGGGTGTGGCCAGCGGGTCTGGCCGGCGGGTGTGGCCGGCGGGTGTGACCGAAGGGTGCGGCAGAGGGCTGGGGCCGGGAGGGACCTGCCGTGATCGGGTGACCCGGGGGGCTGGCATGCTGGACGGGTGACTTCTCCGTTCGATGCCCCCGTTCCCGTGCCCACCTCGGACGACCGCGACGGCCGGCCGCAGTACGTGCTGCCGCTGGTGGTGCGGATGGAGCGGGCCACGCCGCCCGGGCGGACGGACGCGCTGGAGACCTCGGCCCGCGCCGTGCTCACGCTGCTCGCCGACCCGCGGGTCACCGAGGCGGACGGCGAGTGGACCGAGCGGGTCGTCGCGTGGGAGGACGCACGGATCCGCAAGGTGGTCCGGCGCGCCCGGGGCGGGGAGTGGCGCCGGGCCGGCGAACTGCCCGGGATCACCGTGCGGGGGCGGGAGGCGGAGGTGCGGGTGTTCCCGCCGGTCCCGCTGGACGGGTGGCCGAAGGAGCTCGCGAAGCTCCAGGTCTCGGGGACGGACCTGGAGGAGACCGAGGAGATCGGCGCCCCGCAGGCGGGCCTGCCGGTGCTGTGGCTCAACCCGGACGTGGAGATGAGCGCGGGCAAGACGATGGCCCAGACCGGGCACGCGGCCCAGCTCGCCTGGTGGCGGCTGGACGAGGCGCAGCGCAAGGAATGGGCCGAGTCCGATTTCGCGCTCGCCGTGCGGACGCCGACGCCGGAAGCGTGGGCGGAGCTGGTGGCGAGCGGCCTCCCGGTGGTCCGCGACGCGGGCTTCACCGAGATCGCCCCCGGCAGCTGCACGGTGATCGCGGAGCACCCGGCGCTGCGCTGAGCCCGAGAACCGGATGCCGCCGTCGCGTCGACGGTGCCCCGGCGCGTCGATGGTGCCCCGGAGCGGAGCCGGCGCCCGGCCTCCTCGGTCCTGCCTGGCCGGGCCGGGTCGACGCCGTGTCGGGCTGCCGTCCCGGCCGCCGTGGTCCGCGGGCCGTCGAGCGCGGCGAGGGCTCCCGCGCGGATGTCGTCACCCGGAGGACCAGTACCGGGCGTCAGGCCGCGATGAGCTCCTTCTCGCGGGCCGGTGTCCCGACCTTGGGCTTCCTGTTCGGCAGCGAGAGCCGGAAGACCTTGCGCCACGCGGAGAACACCTGCTTGGGCAGCGGCCCGGTGACGTACTCCAGCTCGTACTTCTCGAACAGCGCGCGCACCTTCACCGCGACTTCGGCGTACCGGTTGCTCGGCAGGTCCGGGAACAGGTGATGCTCGATCTGGTGGGACAGGTTGCCCGTCATGAAGTGCATGGCCCTGCTGCCGCTGATGTTCGCCGAGCCCATCATCTGGCGCAGGTACCACTGGCCGCGCGTCTCGCCCTTGACCGACCGGCGCTCGAAGACCCGTACGCCCTCGGGGAAGTGCCCGCACATGATCACCGAGTGGGTCCAGATGTTGCGGACCAGGTTCGCGGTGAACGTGGCGGCGAGCGTGGTGAGGAACGACGGGCCCGACAGCAGCGGGTGGATCACGTAGTCCTTGAGCACCTGCTTGCGGATCTTGCGGCCCACGGCCTTCGCCCGCGCGCGGAACTCCGGGTTCCCGCGGCGGCGCTTGTGCAGGTTCTTGCCGAGTTCGAGGTCGTATGCCGCGATGCCGTACTCGAAGAAGCAGGCGTTGACGAAGTTCCACAGCGGCTGGCCGAGGTGGAGCGGGTGCCACTTCTGGTCCTCGTCGACGCGCATGATGCCGTAGCCGAGGTCGTTGTCCTTGCCGATCACGTTGGTGTACGTGTGGTGCAGCTCGTTGTGCGAGTGCTTCCACTGCTCGGCCGGCGAGACGTGGTCCCACTCCCAGGTGGTGGAGTGGATCTTCGGGTCCCGCATCCAGTCCCACTGGCCGTGCAGGACGTTGTGGCCGATCTCCATGTTGTCCATGATCTTCGCCACGGACAGGCCGGCGGTGCCGAGCAGCCACGCGGGCGGGAAGATCGAGAACAGCAGCACGCCCCTGCTGGCCAGCTCGAGCTTGCGCTGCGCCGAGATGACCTTGCGGATGTAGGCGGCGTCCTTCTCGCCGCGGTCGGCGATCACCGCGTCGCGGATCGCGTCCAGCTCGCGGCCGAGCTCCTCGATCTGCTCCGCGGTCAGGTGGGCGGTGGGGTCGATTGCGGTCAAGGTGCCTCTACCGTTCGATGTCGCAGGGGCCCGCCGCGGCGGACACGCAGGTCTGGATGAGGACGCCCGGCTCGGCCTCGGTGATCTCGCCGGTGCGCAGGTCGCGGACGGCGCCCGCCTTGAGCGGCGTGACGCAGCCGAAGCAGATGCCCATGCGGCACCCGGAGGGCATGAGCACTCCGGCTTCCTCGCCGATGTCCAGCAACGGCGTGGCGCCGTCCGCGTCGACGGTCTTACCGGTGGTGCTGAACGTGACCTCGCCGCCGCCGCCGTCGCCGTTGCCGGCGACGATGCGGGGGCGGAACCGTTCGGTGTGCAGGCGCTCTCGGACGCCGTGTTCGGTCCAGTGCTCCTCTGCGGCGTCGAGCAGGCCCGCGGGCCCACAGGCCCAGGTCTCGCGCTCGGCCCAGTCGGGCACGAGTTCGCCGAGGCGGGCGATGTCGAGCCTGCCGTCCGTGGAGGTGTGCACCTCGGTGAGGCGCAGCTTCTTGTCCGCGACCAGGCCGTGCAGTTCGTCGCGGAAGATCACGTCTTGCGGCCGGGGCGCGCAGTGGACCATGACGACGTCGTCGAACTCGATGTCGCGCAGCATGCCCATCACGGGCGTGATGCCGCTGCCGGCCGTCAGGTAGAGCACCTTGGCGGGCTTGGCGCGCGGCAGCACGAAGTCACCGGTCGGCTGGTCGAGCTGGACCAGCGTGCCCGGTGTCGCCCTGCGGACGAGGTGGTTGCTGACCTTGCCGTCCGGGATCGCCTCCACGGTGATCGTGATGCGGCCGTCCCGGCGGTCCGTCGGTGAGGTGATGGAGTAGGAACGCCACAGGCGCCTCCCGTCGACGTCGACCCCGATCCGTACGTACTGACCGGCCGTGTGGCCGCGCCAGCCCCGTCCCGGCCTGATCACGACGGTCGCGGCGTCACCCGTCTCGGGGTGCACGGCCTCGATGCGCCCACGCAGGTCGGCGCCCGCACGCAGCGGGCTGACCAGGTCGAGGTAGTCCGACGGCAGCAGCGGCGTCGTGACCATCTCCAGCAGTTTCCACGCCCTGCTGCGGAGCGCTGCACTCGTCATGACTCCAGCTTGCTGCGCCTCGGGGCGTAAAGTCCTGACCGTAGGACGTAAATCCGATCGGCTGAGTTGTTCGCAGGGAACAAGAACATGAGCCAAGCAATCCGGAGGGCCGGCGAGCTGGTCCTGGACGAGACGACGGTCACCGCGCTTCGGGCGGCGCTGACGGCCACCGCCGACGAGGTCGTCGAGGCGATCATCGACGAGGTCCCTCCCTACGCCAACGCGCTTTCTGGCCGCATGGGCGGCACCATCCGCCGAGCCGTCCGCACCGCCCTGGGGCACTACCTGGACCTCGCGAGCGGGAACGCCACGGGTGGCGACGCCGGTGACGCGGCCTACGAGCTGGGCCGCGGCGAGGTGCGGGACGGCCGTTCGATGGACGCCCTGCTCAGCGCCTACCGCGTCGGCGCCCGTGTGGCCTGGCGATGCCTGGCAGCGGGTGCCGTGCCCGCGGGTCTGCCCGCCGCCGAGGTCGCCAAGTTCGCCGAGCTGACCTTCGCCTACATCGACGAGCTCTCCGCCGCGAGCGCCGCGGGCCATGCCGACGAACTGGCCGCCCGGGGCAGGGCCCAGGAGCGCCACCTGGAACACCTGGCCCGCGACCTCCTCGCCGGCGCGAGTCCGGACGTGCTGCTGGCCTCCGTTCAACGGGCCGGGTGGCAGCCCCCGGTTACGCTGACCGCGGTCCTGCTGCCCGCCGCCCAGGCCCGGCCCGCCTACCGCGTGCTCGACCCGAGCACCCTCGTCCTCGACGATCTGCCGGACGCCACCGGTGTGCTGCTCGTCCCCGATGCCGACCGGCCACACCTCCTGCGGCAGCTGACCGACCGCACCGCCGTGGTCGGCCCGGCACGGCCATGGATTCGTGCGTCCGCCTCGTACGCGCGAGCCGTACGTGCGCGCTCCCTCTCCTCTGAGATTCGCGACACCGAGGACCACCTGCCCGAGCTGGTGCTGAGCGCCGACGCGGACGCGTTCGCAGACCTGCGTACCCGAGCCCTCGCGCCGCTGCGGACCCTGCCTGTCGCGACCGCACGGCGGCTGGAGGAGACGTTGCGGGCGTGGCTGCTGCACCAGGGCAGGCGGGACGAGGTGGCGGCGGCGTTGTTCGTCCATCCTCAGACGGTCCGGTACCGGATGTCGCAGCTGCGGGAGCTGTTTCCGGATCTCGCCTCGCCCGACCGGGTCCTTGAACTGACCCTGGCGGTGGGTCTTCGGGGCGGCTGACGCGTACTTCGACCGTCCACGGCTGTGTCTGGCCGCCTCGCCCGAGCGGCGAACGGTGGTCGGGTGACGGCGAACAGGTAACAGCGAACAGATAACAGATTTCAAAATCTGAAATCTGTTATCTGTTCGCTGTTTGTCGTCGCCCGACGGCGGTCACTCCGCCGCCCTCGCCCCCTCCGCCGCCGTCGCTCCCTCCGCGAGGTGCTTGATGGCCAGGAGGCGCCGGTCCCAGGCGTCGGCCAGGTCGGCCATCCAGCGGGCGGTGGCCGTGAGGGTGTCGGGGGCCGGCCGGTAGCGGACTTCGCGTCCGGCGCGATGGGCGGTGACGAGGCCCGCCCGGTCGAGGACGGCGAGGTGCTTGACGATCGCCTGCCGGGTGACGGGGAGTCCGTCGGCGAGCTCGGTGGCGGTCGCCGTGCCCCGGGCGGCCAGGGCGTCGAGGACGTGCCGCCTGGTCGGCTCGGCGAGCGCGGCCAGTACCGCCGCGACCGGATCGCTTCCGTGCTCCGGTGTCACGCGGGCAACTTCGCGACATGGAGGACGAGTTCGGGAAGCTTCCGATCCCATCCGGCGCTGTTCTGCTCGTGACGGGCCAGGACGGCTTCGGCGGGCAGTGTGAGGGTGGCGAAGCCGCTCTCGACCATCCGCAGCCGGGTGCCGCCGGGAACGGTCGTGAGGGTGAACCGGACCAGCGTGGAGTTGTCGGCGGCGGGCTCCTCCCCGGCCGCGCCCTGCGACCAGCGGTAGGAGAACACCGCGGGCCGCTCCACCTGTTCGATCCGGGCGGGCAGCGTGCCGTGCACCCCGTGGTCGAAGACCATGCGCCCGCCCGGCCGCAGGTCGATCTCGGCCGGGGCGCCGCTGCCGAACCAGCGGCCCAGGAACTCGGCCCGGGTGAGGATCTGCCAGACCCGCTCGCGGGGTGCCGCGATGACGATCTCGCGTTCGATGCTGTCGGCGGCCGTGCCGTCGGTGACCGTGCTGTCGCTGACCATGCCGTGGATCTCCCCCATCCGGTGCCGTTGTGTGCAAGTCCAGCGTTGCACGTCGATCCGCCGACGTGCAACCCGAAAGTTGCTAATGGCCCGACGCCTCGTACCGCCGCATCGCCCGCAGTCCGCCGTAGGCCGCGGCGGCCGTCCACGCGGTCATGATCAGTAGGCCCGTCCAGTGGCCGTAGTGGATGCCCGGCTCGGTCCGGGTGCGCATCGCGTACAGGCCCGCGCGGTCGGGGAGGAACTGGCCGGCCTCGCGTACGCCGGGGACGGCCGCCAGCCACGTCGTGCCGAGGAAGACCATCGGCGGGATCAGGCCGAGGGCGGCGCTGAGGTTTCCGAGCATCGCCGTCAGTCCGAGGCAGAGGGTGACCAGCAGCGGGTGGTAGGCCACGCCGGCCAGGAAGCTGCGGGCGAGGCCCGGGGTGGAGAGGTCGAGGCCGGTGGTCGCGGCGGTCGCGGCGAACGAGCCTGCGGTGGAGGCCAGTCCGAGCAACAGGCCGAGCCAGAGGCCCACGGCGAGCTTCGCGCCGTACAGGCGTCCGCGCGACGGGACGGCGGTCAAGGAGGTACCGATCATGCGGGTGTTGAACTCCTGGCCGATCAGCAGGACGCCGAGGCAGGCCACGCCCACGTGGCCGAACAGCAGCCCGTAGTGGATCGTCGCGGCCGGGTCCTTGCCGGGCGGTGCAGGGTCCCGCCCGGACGCGGCGCCGACGGCGGCGGTGATGCCGACGGTCAGCGCCAGGGTGACCAGCGGCGCCGCCCATTGGGACGGCAGCGTGGTGAACTTGATCCGTTCGGCGCGCAGTGCGTTGTGCGTGGTGGTCATGACGGTCCTTGGTTTCCAGAGCAGTTGGCGCGCTCGTGGTCGGCGCTCTGTGGTCCGTGGGAGGTGGCCCGTGGTCAGGCGGCACGGCGTCGCAGGGCGTGCAGGCCCGCGTACGCGGCGGCGCCCGCCCAGAGTGCCGCGATCAGCAGGCCCGTCCAGTGTCCGTAGGCGACCTGCGGCTCGTCGGTGTAGCGCAGCGCGTACTGGCCGGCGCGGTCGGGCAGGAACTGCACCACCCGGTCTGCTCCCGGGATGCCGCCGAGGAGCGGCGAGAGCAGGAAGACGGTCGGGGCCAGCAGGCCCATGGCGGCGGTGAGGTTGCCGAGCAGGGAGGTCACCCCGAGGCAGAACACCGTCAGGAGTGCGGGGTAGAGCACACCGGCGGTGGCGCTGCGCACCAGAGCCGGACCGGTCCATACGCCCGGGACGGTGGCGGCGTACCCGGCGAACGCGCCCGCCGTCCCGACCATGTCGACGACGAGGGCTGCCGCGGCTGCGAGGGTGAGCTTCGCGCTGTACAGGTGTCCGCGTGACGGGATGGCGGTCAGGGAGGTGCCGATCATGCGGGTGTCGAACTCCAGGCCGATCAGCAGGATGCCGAAGCAAACCAGCGGTAACTGGCCGAAGTTGAGGCCGTAGTAGACGCCGGAGCCGGGGTCGTCGGTGAGGTGGGGCTCCGTGCCGCCGAGCGCGGCGCCGACCGCAGTGGTGATGCCGGGGGTCAGGAGGAGCGCGAGCAGGGGCGGGATCCAGAGCGATGGCAAGGTGGTGAACTTGATGCGTTCGGCGCGAAGGGCGTGGCGAAACACGCTTCCAGTGTTGGTGGTTGAGCTCATGTTGCGGCCGCCGAGCCGGCGCGGTACTCGACGCTCTCGGCCGTCATCCGCATGAACGCCTCCTCCAGGGAGTCCTGTTGGAGGGCGATCTCGTACAGCACCACACCGTGCTCGGCGGCGAGTGCGGCGATCCGTTCCGGTTCCGCCCCGCTCACCTCCCAGGCTCCGTCGTCCATTTGGGCCGCCGATACGCCGTCCGCGGCCAGCCGGTCCGCGGTCAGTCGGTGCGCGGTCGTTCGGTGCGGGGCGTCGCCGCCGAACAGTGCGGCGAGCTTCGTCGCGTCGACGGCGCGGACGCGCACCCGGGGGCGGCCGTGGCGCTCGATGAACTCGGCCGTCGGGGCGTCCGCGAGCAGGCGGCCGCGGCCGATCACCACCAAGTGGTCGGCGGTGAGCGCCATTTCGGACATCAGGTGGGAGGACACCAGCACCGCCCGCCCCTCGGCGGCGAGCTCGCGCAGCAGGGTGCGGATCCAGCGGATGCCCTCGGGGTCGAGGCCGTTCACCGGCTCGTCCAGCATCAGGACGGGCGGGTCGCCGAGCAGGGCCGCGGCCACCCCGAGGCGCTGGCGCATGCCGAGTGAGAAGCCGCGGATCCGGCGGGTGGCCGCGTCGGCCAGACCGGCCTGCGCGAGCACCTCGTCCACCCTCTGCTCCGGAAGGCCGTTGCTCGCGGCGAGCCAGCGCAGGTGGCCGCGTGCGGTCCGTCCACCGTGCAGTGCGTGGGCGTCGAGCAGGGCTCCCACCCGCCGCAGGGGGTACGCCAGTTCGGCGTACGGGCGGCCTCCGGCCGGGCCGCCGCCGCCGATCAGCGCGCGGCCGGCGGTCGGGCGCTCCAGGCCAAGGACCAGGCGCATCGTCGTGCTCTTCCCGGCGCCGTTCGGGCCGAGGAAGCCGGTGACGACGCCGGGCCGGACAATGAAGGACAGGTCGTCGACGACCCGCCTGCCCTCGTACTCCTTCGTGAGGCCCTGGATCTCGATCACGGCCGCGCGCTCCTTCCTGCCGTTCCTCTTCGTTCCTCTCGCCGGGCCCGAAGGCGTTCCGGCCGGGCGCCCGTGCCGGTCCTCCGGCGGGTGGCTCCATTGGACCGGGGCGGGCCGGTCCGGCGGATCCCGCCGCGGAGGGGATGCGCCTCCCTCTCGGGAGGGAGCCGGTCGTGCACCGGCGAGGGACGCCAAGGGTGGTGCTGACCTGGCAGGATGGCGCAATGCCGAGGTTCATAGCGCCGCTGCTCGCAGGCGCCACGTACGCGCGCTGGCTGCACCTGCTGATCGGGTGGGTCTTCGCGGGCGTCGTGCTGATGATCTATCCCGGGACGTACCGGAAGGGCCTCGCCGAGATCCTGGCGCAGAGTGTCGCCATGGACGCCGTCCTGCTGTCGCTCGTCGTGCTGGTGCCCGCGATGCGCCGTGCGGAGGGCGTCCAGGCGCGGCTGCTGCTGGTGCCGGACCGCGAGGAGGACATCGCCGCCGAACCGTCCCGCACCTGGACCGACCGGCGGCGCACGGCCGCCTGGCTGATCGGGCGCGTCGCGCTCGGAACGGTGACGGGGTTCGCGTCGGTGGCCGTGCTCACCGCCGTCTATGCGCTACTGACCGGATCCGACACGGCCTTCGCCGGGCTCCGACTTCCCCACGCACTGGGGCGGTTCTGGCGACCGCTGGCGGCACCGGTGCTGCTCTTCGGCTACGGCTGGCTGGTTGTCTGGGCCGGGCGGCTTCAACTGGCGATGGCCATAGGGCTGCTGAGCCCGTCACCGGCGGAGCGCCTTGCGGAGGCCGAACTACGGGCCGAACGCCTATTGGAACGCAACCGGTTGGCCCGCGACCTACACGACTCAATCGGCCACGCCCTGACGGTGACGGTGCTTCAGGCCGGTGCCGCGCGCGAGGTCGGAGATCCGGCGTTCGCCGCCAAGGCGCTCGAAGTCATCGAGGAGACCGGCCGCAGGGCCATGGACGACCTCGAACGGACGCTCGTCCTGCTGCGCGAGGCTCCGGACGGAACGGCCACCGAGAATCCGGGTCTTGAGCACCTTTCCTCCCTCTTCGACACCGCGCGGGCGGCGGGGAACCCGGTCGACGCGTCGATCGACGTGCCCGCCGGCGTCCTGCCCGGGGTGCTGTCCCGCGAGTCCTACCGGATCGTCCAGGAAGGGTTGACCAACGCGCTCAAGTACGCGCCGGGCGAGCCGGTCAGCGTCCGGATCGCCGTCCGGGACGGGCGGTTGGAGCTGCGCTGCGCCAACCCGTTGCGCAACGACTCACACGCGCGCGGCGGTTCATCGGCTCGGGGTGCCGCGCCGGGTGGCCGCGGCGGGAAGGGGCTGCGCGGGATCCGCGAACGGGCCGTCCTGCTCGGGGGCGAGGCCACGGCGGGGACAGCGGGGGCAGCGGGGACAGCGGGGCAGGGCGGGGGCGGCGCCGGCCCTGGTGAATGGGTGCTCGCCGTCCGGCTGCCCCTACGCTTGGGATCGTGATGATCAACAACGGGCGCACCGCCGGGACCGTCGACATCGTGCTCGCCGACGACGAGGAGCTCGTCCGGGCCGGCCTGCGGGCCGTCCTGGAAGCACAGGGCGACCTGCGGGTGGTCGGCGAGGCGGCCGACGGCGCCGAGGCAGTGGCACTCGCCCGCGCGTTGCGCCCGGACGTCGTGCTGATGGACGTCCGGATGCCCGTCCTGGACGGCCTGGCCGCGACCCGCGAACTCGTCCGGCCCCGGGCGGCGGCGCACCCGGATGGTCCGGGGGCCCCGGAGGAGCGGCTGCCGAGGATCCTCGTCGTCACCACCTTCGAGAACGACGACTACGTCTACCAGGCCCTGCGCGCGGGCGCGGACGGCTTCCTGCTGAAGCGTTCCCGCCCGGCCGAGATCGTCCACGCCGTGCGGCTCGTGGTGGCCGGGGAGTCGCTGCTCTTCCCGGCCTCGATCCGCCGCCTCGCCGCCGGCCACGGCAACCCGGCGGCCCGCGCCGCGTTGGCGAGGGCGGCCCTGACCGAGCGCGAGGCGGAGGTGCTGCGGCTGGTCGCCCGGGGGCTCAGCAATGGCGAGATCGCCGACCGGCTCTTCGTCGGCGTGCAGACGGTCAAGACGCACGTCAGCAGCGTCCTCGCGAAGCTCGGCGCGCGCGACCGCACGCAGGCGGTCATCGCGGCGTACGAATCAGGGTTCGTCGAGCCGGCGGAGTAGCAGTCTCGGAGTACAAGTCTCGGAATAGGCGTTTCGGGACAGGGCGGGGCGGGGCAGGCGCGGCGCGGGCCCCTGTCTCAGGCCGGGTAGGCGTGCGTCTGGGCGGCCTTGACCGACGCCCACACCGTGGTGCCGGGCGCCAGGTCGAGCTCCGCGACCGCGGCCGGGGTGAGGTCCGCCGCCATCGGCAGCTCGCCGGTCAGGTCCGTGCGGACCTGGTCGCCGTGCAGGTCCAGCCCGACGACCTTGGCCTCCCACACGTTGCGCGCGCTGGAATCGGGCCGCTCCCGGTGCAGCGTCACCGCGGACGGCGGGAACGCGACGAACGCCGGACCGGACAGCTCCTCGGTGGTGGCCAGCACCGTGCCGTCCGCCAGCTCGACCCGCCGTCCGTCCGCCCGTCCCTGGTACAGGTTGAGGCCGACCAGGCGGGCGATGTAGTCGGTGCGCGGCCGTCGGGCGATCTCCGCCGGGGTACCGGACTGCACCTCCTGGCCCCCCTCGATCACCACCAGCCGGTCCGCCAGCACCATGGCGTCCAGCGGGTCGTGCGTCACCAGCACCGCGACCGCCTCGAACTCGGCCAGGTGGCGCCGGAGTTGGGAGCGGACGTCGAGGCGGGTGCGGGCGTCCAGGGCGGCCAGCGGCTCGTCCAGCAGGAGCAGCCGCGGGCGCACCGCCAGCGCCCGGGCGAGGGCCACGCGCTGCGCCTGCCCGCCGGAGAGGCCGCCGGGACGGGAGGCGGACTGGTCCGCCAGGCCCATCCGCTCCAGCCAGACGGCCGCCTCGGCGCGGGCCTCGCGCTTGGGACGGCCCTGGCAGCGCGGGCCGAAGGCGACGTTGTCGAGCGCGCTGAGGTGCGGGAAGAGCAGGTAGTCCTGGAACACCACGCCGACCGGGCGCTCCTCGGCGGGGGTGTGGACGTGGCGCGCGGGGTCCGCCAGCAGGGCGCCGTCCAGGCGCAGGTGGCCGCCGGTGAGCGGGAGCAGCCCGGCGAGGGCGCGCAGGGCGGTGGACTTGCCGGCGCCGTTCGGGCCGAGCAGGGCGATCACCTCCCCGGGCGCGGCGGTGAGCGCCAGGTCGAGCGTGAACGCGGCCCGTTCGATCCGCAGCCGGGCGTCGAGGGCGGGCGCTGGACGTCCGGCTGCGGGATTCCCGGGCACGGGGCTTCCGGGCACAGGACCTTCGGACGCGGGACTTCCGGGCACGGGGCTTTCGGTGGCCGGGTTTCCTGAGGCCGGGCTTCCTGAGGCCGGGTTTCCTGAGGCCGGGTTCGGCTGAGCGGGGTTCACGGGTCCTGGGTTCATCCGGGCGGCGTCCATGGGGCGGGGGAGAGGGAGGGGGCGGAAGCGGTCATGGGGTGGTCACGGCGTGGTGGACATCCACCGGTCGCGCAGACCGACCAGGACGGCGACGGACACCGCGAGCAGCACCAGGGACAGCGCGATCGCCGCCTCCGGGTCGGACTCCATGGCGAGGTAGACGGCCAGCGGCATGGTCTGGGTCTTCCCGGGGAAGTTGCCCGCGAACGTGATCGTCGCGCCGAACTCGCCGAGCGCCCGGGCCCACGCGAGCACGGCCCCGGCGGCGATGCCGGGCGCGATCAGCGGCAGCGTGACACGGCGGAAGGCCGTCAGCCGGGACGCGCCCAGGGTCGCCGCGGCCTCCTCGTAACGGGGGTCGGCGGCGCGCAGCGCGCCCTCGACGCTGATCACCAGGAACGGCATCGCGACGAACGCCTCGGCGATCACCACGCCGGTGGTGGTGAACGGCAGGGTGATGCCGAACGCCGAGTCCAGCCACGAGCCGACGATCCCGCGCCGCCCGAGGACCAGTAGCAGCGCCACGCCGCCGACCACCGGCGGCAGCACCAGCGGCAGTGTAACCAGCGCCCGGATGACCCGTCGGCCGGGCAGCTCGGTGCGGGCGAGCAGCCACGCCAACGGGACGCCGAGGACCAGCGACACCGTGGTGGCGAGCGTCGCGCAGATGAGGGACAGCCGCAGGGCGTCCCAGACGGCGGTGCTGGTCAGCTCCTCGGAGAGGGCGCTCCACGGGGCGCGGACCAGCAGGCCGACGAGCGGGAGGATCAGGAACGCCAGCCCGAGCAGCGCCGGGAGCAGCAGCGTGGCCGGGACGCGCGGCGCGTGCCGGCGTCGGCGCGGTCCCTTCCTGGCACGGGACGGCGTACCGGGCGTACCGGGCGTGCCGGTCGTGCTGCCGGGAGTGCCGGTTGCGCCGGCCTGGCCGGCGGCGGGGCGGGCGCCGGCCGGGGTGTCCCCGTGGCCGGTGCCCGCCCCGGTGCCGTTGTCTCGGCCGCTCACGGTGCCTGGAAGCCCGCCGCGGTCAGGACCTGCTTGGCCTCGGGCGACTGCACGTAGGCGACGAACGCGGCGGCGCCGTCCTTGTTCGGGGCCTTGGCCAGCGTGGCGATCGGGTAGTCGTTCACGGCCTTGGCGGCCTCGGGGAAGTCCACGCCGTCGATCTTGCCCGCGTCGGCCTTCACGTCGGTCTGGTAGACGAGGGAGGCGTCGACCTCGCCGAGCTCGACCTTCGTGAGCGCGCCCTTGACGTCCTGTTCGAGGGTGACGGGGGTCAGGTTGACGCCGGCGGCCTGCAGCGCCGTCAGGGCGGCGGCGCCGCACGGCACCTCCTTGGCGCACAGCGCGACCTTCACGCCGGAGGCGGTGAGGTCCTTCAGCCCGGTGATGTGCTTGGGGTTGCCCTTGGGCACGGCGATGGTCAGCGTGTTCTTGACGAAGGTGGCCGGCGTGCCGCTCGCGCCGCCCGCGTCTGTCACGGTCTTCATGGTGGCCGGGCTGGCGGCGGCGAACACGTCGGCCGGGGCACCGGAGTTGATGCTGGTGGCGAGGCTGGAGCTGCCGCCGAAGTTGAACGTGACCTTGGCGCCCGGGTTCGCGGCCTCGAACTTCTTGCCGAGCTCGGTGAAGGTCTCCTTGAGCGAGGCGGCGGCGAAGACGGTGATGTCGCCGGTGGCCTTCGGGACCGAGCCCGCGCTCGCCGTGCCGCCGGCCGCCGCCGAGCCCGCGGAGGCCGCCGGGGTCGTCGCGCCGGCCGAGGACTTGCCGCCGTCGCTGCCACACGCGGTGACCCCGAGGCTGAGGACGAGGGCCGCGGCGGCGGCGACGGCGAGTCTGCGGGTGGTGGTCGTGCGGGAGCCCATCGGTGCTTCCCTTCCTCGGCGCGCGCCGGAAGGGGCGCGGGGTGAGGCCGCAGGTGCGGCCGTTACGGTGATCATAGTGCCGCAGATGCGAGCGGAAAATCGTCTGTCGCATTGCACAGGCGGGGCGTGGCGAGGGTGTCTTCCCAACTGTGGGAAGGCTCAAACGTGCACGGACGGTGGTGTCGGGGTGGCCCCGGGGTGGTCCTGGGGCGCACTGGGGGTGCGGCCGCGGATCGGGCGCTGCCGGGGAGCAGCAGGGGAAGGCGCACAGTGGAAGGCATGCGGTGGAAGGCATGCGGCGGAAGGTGCACGGCAGAAGGCCCACGGCAGGGGCGCGCTGAAATTCCGTCGCGCCCGGTGGTCCGAGCCGACAGAGTGGTGGCGGTCCGCGCCCGGCCACCCGGCCGGGTGCACCGAGAACCACGGGGAGGAGCCCGTCCGTGTCCACGCTGCGCGTCACCGCCGAGAAGCTGGTCGTCCTGGAACACCCGAACGCCGACGCCCTGGAGCTCGCGCAGGTCGGGCTCTACCGGGCGGTGGTCGCGAAGGGCGTGTACCGGACCGGCGACTACGCCGTCTACATCCCCGAACAGTCCGTGCTCCCCGAGGAACTGATCGCGGAACTCGGCCTGACCGGCAAACTGGCCGGCAGTAAGGCGGACCGCGTGAGGGCCGTCCGGCTGCGCGGCGAACTGTCGCAGGGCATCGTCTGCCGCCCCGCCGCGCTCGCCGGCACCGACCTGGCCGCCGCGGCGGAGCACGGCGAGGACTTCGCCGAGGCCCTCGGGATCGTCAAGTGGCAGCCGCCGATCCCCACGTCGATGAACGGCGACGTCGTCCGCGCGCCCGACCTCCTGCCCTGGGTGGACATCGAGAACCTCAAGCGCTACCCGGACGTCTTCGAGCCCGGCGAGCCCGTCGTGCTCACCGAGAAGCTGCACGGCAGCTGCTGCCTCGTCACCTACACCGCCGCCACCGGTGAGGTGCACGTGTCGTCCAAGGGCATCGGCGCGCAGGGGCTCGCCCTGGCCGAGGACGAGCGCAACCTCTACTGGCGTGCCGTGCGCGCCCACGGCATACCGGACGTGGCCGCCCGACTGGCCGAGCGGCTCGGCGCCGAGCGCGTCGGCATCTTCGGCGAGGTCTTCGGGGCCGGCGTCCAGGACCTGACGTACGGCGCCGCCGGCCGGAGCGAGCTGCCCGGCTACGCCGCGTTCGACGTCTCCGCCGTGGTCGACGGGCAACTGCGCTGGCTGCCCGCGGCCGACCTGCTCGACGGCCGGCTGCCGCTGGTGCCCGAGCTGTGGCGCGGACCGTTCGACCCCGACACGGTGCTGGGGCTCGCGCAGGGCAAGGAGACCGTCTCCGGGCGCGAACTGCACATGCGCGAAGGCGTGGTGATCCGGCCGGTGACCGAGCGCTGGAGCCCGCTGCTCGGGAGCCGGGCGATCGCCAAGGTGGTCGGCGACGCCTACCTGACCCGCAAGGGCGGCACCGAGTACGAGTAGGGGCAACGGCGGGCTCGGCGGCCAGTCTTGCTCGGCGGGTGCGGGTGCGGGTGCGGGTGCGGGTGCCGGTGCGGGAGCCGGTTCGGGAGCCGAGGCCGGTGCGGGAGCCGGAGCCGGAGCGGGGCAAGCGCGGGGGCGAGCGCGTTCGGTACGGCCGGGCGCGTTCGATGGGGTGTCCGCCCTCCCCGCGCACCCTTCCGCCGATGATTACCGGTCAGTTAGGTTGTTGGGGCGCCGTGGAGAAGGAGACCCGATGACGATCGCCGCCGCCCCCGCACCTGCCGTCCCGACCCGCTCGATACCCGGACCGCCCGGCCTGCCCCTCATCGGCTCCGGACTCGACATCGGCCGCCGCCCGCTGCGCACCCTGCGCGACGCCCGGCGCGACTACGGCGACCTGGTCCGCTTCCACGTCGGGCCGATCGGCCTCGGCACGGACCTCTACGCGGTGTTCTCCCCCGAGGGCGCCCAGCAGGTGCTCGGCGGCGAGGCCGCCAACTTCCGCAAGGAGAACGCCTTCTACGACGAGCTGCGGACCAGCGTCGGCAACGGCCTGCTCACCAGCCAGGACGACGACTACCAGCGCCAGCGCCGGCTCATCCAGCCGCTGTTCACCCGTCGCCGGGTGGACGGCTACGCGGACGCGATCGCGCTGGAGTCCCGGGCCCTCACGGCGCGCTGGCACGCGGTGCCGGACGGCGTCGTGGACGCGGCGGACGAGATGTCGCGGTTCGCGCTGCGCACGGTGTCGCGGATCCTGTTCGGCGCGGACGTGGAGGAGGCGGTGGCGGTCGTGCACCGCAGCTTCCCGATCCTCGGCGCCTACGTCCAGGACCGGGGCGTCGCCCCGATCCGCCTGCCGCGCCACTGGCCGACCCCGGGCAACCGGCGGGGCGTCGGGGCGCAGCGGGACCTGTACGCGGTCTGCGACCGGATCATCGCCGACCGGGCGGTGCGCGGTGCCGACCCCGACGCGGACGACCTGCTGACGCTGCTGGAGCAGGCGCGCGGCGAGGACGGCGAGCAGTTGGACCGGGACGAACTCCGGGACCAGGTCCTGGTGTTCCTGCTCGCCGGGCACGAGACGACGGCGACCTCGCTCGCCTTCGCCCTGCACTTGCTCGCCGGGCACCCGGAGCAGCGGCGGCTCGCGCAGGAGGAGGCGGAGAAGGTACTCGGCGGTCGGGCGCCGACTGCCGCGGACCTGGAGGAACTGCCGTACATCACGCGGGTGTTGAAGGAGGCGATGCGCCTCTACCCGGCGGCTTCGCTGATCGGGCGGCGCTCGGTGGAGGAGACGGTCATCGGCGGGCACGTCCTGCCGGGAGGCTCGCAGGTGCTCGTGGTGCCGTGGGTCACCCACCGGCACCCCGACCACTGGGAGGAGCCGGACCGCTTCGACCCGGACCGCTTCCTGCCGGAGCGGGAGAAGGGGCGGCACCGGTACGCGTGGTTCCCGTTCGGGGGCGGTCCGCGGGCGTGCATCGGGCAGCACTTCTCGATGCTGGAGGCGGTGCTGGCGCTGGGCGTGCTGCTGCGGGACTTCGATCTGGAGGTGGTCGACCACCGGGTGGCGCTCGCCCAGGGGATCACGTTGCGGACGGCGAGCCCGATGAGGATCCGGGTGACGCCGCGGTGATCGGGTGAGGGGTGGCGGGGGGCAAGGGCCAAGGGGGCGGTGGCCGGCGAACAGATGACAGATGACAGATGACAGATTTCAACATCTGTCATCTGTTACCTGAAACCTGTTCGCCGTTCGCGGACCGCCGTTCTCCGCCCGCTGTTCGCCGCTCGCGCGCCCGCCAGTCCGCTGGGCTCTCCGGGCCCAATCGTCCCGGGGTGCACAACCGACCCATTCGACCACACGGTTCCCGCCCCGCGGGCAGCTTTTCGGATCTTCCGCTGGCCAATGCCGGTCCTCGGTAGCGTCCCACGCATCCCGGACCGGGGTCGCATGAGCGTCCGGCATATGCCGGGGACAGGCCGACCGGAGGTCCCATGGGAAGCGTCAACCACCTCGGCTCCGGCTGGCTGACACCCACGCTCTCGTACGTCCTGGCCTGCGCGGGCGCCGCGCTCGGCCTGCGCTGCACCCTGCGCGGCCTCGCCGCGACCGGCGTCGCCCGCCGGAACCGGCTCCTGACGGCCGCCGCCGCGATCGGCTCGGGCATCTGGGCGATGCACTTCGTCGCCATGTCGGGCTTCGCCGTCGCGGGCACCGAGTTGCGCTACGACATCCCGCTGACCGTCCTGAGTCTGTTGGTCGCGGTGCTGGTCACCGGTCTCGGCCTGGCCGTCGTCGCCTACCGCGGCGCCCGCGGGCCCGCCCTCCTGGTCGGCGGCCTCATCACCGGCCTCGGCGTCGCCGCGATGCACTACCTCGGCATGGCCGCCGTGCGGATGCGCGCCGGCCTGCGCTACGACTCCGGGACGGTCGCGCTGTCGGTCCTGGTCGCGGTCGGCGCCGCCACCGCCGCGCTCTGGGCCGCCGTCACCATCCGCAACGGCTTCGCGGCGGCCGCCGCCTCGCTGGTCATGGGGCTCGCGGTGAGCTGCATGCACTACACGGGCATGGCCGCCGTCCACGTCCACCCCGAGCTCGCCCGGACCGGCTCCGGCGGTGCGAGCCCCATGGAGTTCATCTTCCCGCTCGCCGTCGGTCTCGGCTCCTTCCTCTTCCTCGCCGCGGCCTTCGTCGCGCTCTCCCCACCCGCGCAGGACCGGGCCGGCCGTCGCACGGCGGGCGAACTCGCCATCGAGGAGTTCCCGGCGCCTGCCGCGCCCGCGTCCGCGGACCCCGGCCGGCACGACCGGGCGGCCTGAGGGTGCCCGCGTACGGACGCGGCAGGTGTGCGGGCCGGGTGCCGCCCGGTCGGTGCGGCACCCACGGTCGGACCCGCGTTTCGGGGATCAGCCCCGGCTCTGGAACAGCACGCGGGTCCAGGTCGAGTTCGGGCAGTTGCCCCACACGTCCCACGCCTGCGGCCGCGCGCCGATCCACAGGCCGGTGCTGGACGTGCCGTTGGCGCAGTAGGTGATGGTCCGCAGCTCGCCCGAGTAGATGTCGCACTTCCCCTCCCAGCGCCAGCCGTAGTTGGCCGTGATGACGCAGTGGTAGGAGGCGGTGGCGGCGTCGGCGGCGAAGTTCGGGCCGGCGGTGATGGTCTGGTCGGCCGCGGGGTCGGCGGCGGCGGGCAGGGTGGTCGTCCCGAGGATGCCGAGGGCGGCGGTGGCCGCGGCCCCGAACGTGGTGATCTTCCTGGCGATGCGACGCGGCATGGTGGTTCTCCTCGCTCGGTCGTTCGAATCGGGCGGAGTGTCCAGGCCGTCCGGAGCGCGGGAGTGGCGGCGGGAGCCGGTTCGAGCCGGTGTTCTGTGGCGAATTCCCGTTCTCCGTACGGATGATGACGCGTTGCACACGATTGAGCGCGTACAGTGAGACGACGAACTATGATGTGAGCTGAGTCACATGTGTGCGCCTGGTTGGGGCGGCTCCAGCTGGGTGTTCGGGTGCCGATTTCCGGGGAGAGCGGCATGGCGGAATTGACCGATCGATGTGCCGGCGGACGTGATCCGGTCGGCGAACCGACCGATTTCAACCGGGTGTTCACGGAAATGCTGCCGAGGCTCCACCAGGCGGCCGCCTCGCTCACCGGGAGCCCGTTCGCGGCGGGTGACATCGTCCACGACGCGTACCTGCGGATCGCCCGGCGCCCGGAGCGGTTCCTCGGCCATCCGCAGCCGTACGCCTACGTGTTCACGACGATGGCGAACATCCTGCGCGACCAGTGGCGGCGGGAGCGGCGCCGCGTCACGGTGCCCGAACCGGCGGAGCGGGAGCGGGAGCGCGCGGCGGCCGATCCGTCGGGTGGCGGGATGGCCGAGCTCCAGGCGCGGTGGGAGGTGGTCCGGCTGCTGCGCTGTCTGACGGCCAAGCAGGCCAGGGCGGTGGTCCTGGTGGACCTCGACGGCTACAGCGTCGACGAGGCCGCGGAGCTCCTCGGCCTCCACCGCAGCACGCTGGCGGTCACCCGGCGCCGCGCCCACGTGCGCCTGCGCGCCGTCGTCGAGCGCGAGCGGGCGGCGGCGGGCGAGCGCGGCCGCAGGGGCGTCGGCCGGGGCGGGAAGGGTGGTGAGGCCGCCTGCGGGGGCGGTGTGCGTGCTGCTCCGACGCACCGAACTGACGGCAAGTCAGCTGATGTGACGTCCCGGCCCGTACGCTGAAAATCGTGATCACGTACGAGGACCGCCGTATGCGCGCCCTGGCCGACGAGGGCCGCTGGCCCGAACTGCTGGCCGCCTACCGGCGGGCCCGAGCGGCTGCGGTGGCGCGCTGCGGCGAGCTCTTCGGGGCGGAGGAGGCCGCGCCGCTGGGCCATCTGATCGCGTACGCGGCACCGCCGGAGGTGGCCGTGCGGCTGTTCGACCGGGACGGTGGGCCGGGTGCCGTCGCCGGGCTGGGCGACCACGACGCGGGACCGCTGTGGGAGGTGCTGGCGACCCGGCACTCGTGGCTGAGGCTGGCGCCGCTGCTCGTCCCGGCGCGCGTGCGGCGGCTCGTCGCGCACACGCGGGTGCTGATCGGCGAGGACTTGTCCTACGGCGCCGAGCCCGACCCGGAGGGCGTGCCCATGGTGCTGGAGCCGTGGGAGGCGGCGGGGTGGGGCGAGGGGGTGCGGGTCCGCGACTACCTGCCCCGAGGGGGTGCGCGCAGTGCGGTGCTGACGCTGCCGGCCAGCCGGGAGGGCCTCGGGCCCGTGGCGCTGCCCGACCCGGGGCGGCGACTGCGCGGGCAGCGGGCCACCCGGGTGCTCGCCGAACTGGTGGACTGGGCGGAGGTGGCCTGTGTGCGCGGCCCGGCGCCGCAGGCGGCCGCCCATCTGGCCCGCAGTGGGCTGGTGACCGGCGGGTACCTGCCCTTCGCGCTCGCCGTGCCCGCGCTGGTGCAGGCGGGGGCGGTCGATCCGGCGCGGGGCACGGCGCACGGGCGGCTCGCGCTGTGGCGGGCGCTGGGGGCGATGGCGGGGGCGGACGGCCCGGACCGGGGCGAGGTGAACGCGCTGGTGGCCCGGATGCGGTGCTTCACGTGGTGCGAGCCGGCGGACGGTCTGCGGCACCTGCATCTGGTCCTGGAGGATCCGGCGTGCGGGCTCGCGTGGGCGGTCAGCGGGTCCGAGGAGTTGTGACGGTGGGTGTGGCGGTGGGTGTGCCGGGCGCGCGGTGGCCGGCGGCCGACAACGGACGGCGAAGGGCGAACGGCGAAGGGTGAACGGCGAACATCGGACGGCGAACAGATAACAGCTGACAGATAACAGATGTTGAAATCTGTTATCTGTCAGCTGTCGGTTGCCGCCGTTCAGCCCTCGGCGGCATCGCCCCGGCCCGGCGCCGTTCCGGGGGTTGGTCAAGCGGCGCCGGACCGGGGGTGTCAGGGGTGAGGCCGTCAGGCGGCCGCCGGGGCGCCGCTCGCCACCGGGGCGCCCTCGGGCGCCGGAGCGGGGCTCACGGCCGTCTGCGCCGCGTCCTGGCCGCCGTGCGTGTCGATGAGCGTCCGCTCGTCGAACGGCAGCTCGCCCGCGAGCACCCGGCGCGCCCGCTCCGCGTCGAGCTCGCCCGTCCAGCGTCCGATCAGGACGGTGGCGACCGCGTTGCCCGCGAAGTTGGTCAGCGCCCGGGCCTCCGACATGAACCGGTCGATGCCGACGATCAGTCCGACCCCGTCCACCAGCGCGGGCTTGTGCGACTGCAGTCCGCCGGCCAGTGTGGCGAGCCCGGCGCCGGTGACCCCGGCCGCGCCCTTGCTGGCGATCACCATGAAGACCAGCAGCGACAGCTGCTCGCCGATCGACATCGGCTTGTCCATCGCCTCGGAGATGAAGATCGACGCCATGGTGAGGTAGATCGCGGTGCCGTCGAGGTTGAAGCTGTAGCCGGTCGGCACGGTGATGCCGACGACCGGACGGCTGACGCCCAGGTGCTCCATCTTGGCGATGAGGCGCGGCAGCGCGCTCTCGGACGAGGACGTGGAGAGGATCAGCAGGAACTCGCGGCCGAGGTAGCGCAGGAGCGCGAACACGTTGACCCCCGCGACCAGTCGCAGCAGCGCGCCGAGCACCACCACGACGAACAGGGCGCAGGTGACGTAGAAGCCGATCATGATGACGGCGAGGCTCTTGAGCGCCGCCGTGCCGGTCGCCCCGACCACGCCCGCCATGGCGCCGAACGCGCCGATCGGCGCGACCCACATGATCATCGCCATGACCCGGAACACCAGCCGCTGGACGTGCTCGACGCCGCGGAGCACCGGGGCGCCGGCCGGCCCCATCGCCTGAAGGGCGAAGCCGACGAGCAGGGCGACCAGCAGGGTCTGCAGCACCTTGCCCTCGGTGAGGGCCGAGACCAGGGTGTTGGGGATCATGCCGAGCAGGAAGTCGGAGGTGGACTGCGCGCCGCCGGCCGCCGCCTGCGCGTGGCCCGACTTGGCCAGCGCGGCGGTCAGGTGCAGGCCGCTGCCGGGCTCCAGGAGATTGCCGACCACGAGCCCGATCGCGAGGGCGACCGTCGACATGGCGAGGAAGTAGCCGATGGCCAGTCCGCCGACCTTGCCGACCTTGGCGGCCTTGGTGACCGAGCCGATGCCGAGCACGATCGTGCAGAAGATGACCGGGCTGATCATCATCTTGATCAGGTTGACGAAGCCCGTCCCGATCGGTTTCAGCTCGACCGCGAACCCCGGGGCGGCCAGGCCGACCACCACGCCGGCGATCACGGCGGCGATGACGGCGAGGTAGAGGTAGTGGGTGCGGTCCCGCTTCGCGGCGGGAGGCTGCGCGGCCCCCTCCGGTGCGCGGCGCCCGTCCGGCTCCTCCTCGCGTCTGCCCCCCGAAGGCTTTGCGGCTCCAGCGATCGACATCTGCGGCTCCTTCGCCCTGCAGTCCTGGCGGCCCCGGGTGGTGGGCCGCTCCGACTATCAGGCCCGGGAGTGATGGAGGTCACGTTTGCGTTCATAGAGTTCGCAAAGGCGCATCAGCACCCGCGCCCGCACCCGCACCCGCACCCGTCCCGTCGCGGAGTGCGCGCCCCCGGGGTCCGCGGAGCCGTGGTGCACACTGGCAGGCATGTCCGTGCGCACCCCCACCGCCACCGCGCCGCGCCGGCTGCTTCCCGACCCGCGCCGCCTGGTCCGCAGCCTGGCCGGACAGCTGTTCGCCGTCCAGGTCGTCATCGTGGCCGCCGTGGTGGCGGGCGGTGCCGTGCTCGCGTACCTGTTCACCGCCGACCGCACCGAGGAGGCGGCCCGCCGCGAGGTGACCGCCGTCGCCCACGCGGTCGCCGACTCGCCGACCGTCCGCGCCGCGGTCGCCGGGCCCGACCCGACCGCCGTCCTCCAGCCGTACGCCGAGCAGGTCCGCGTCGACACCGGGGTCTCGTTCATCACCGTCATGAACACCGACGGCGTGCGCTGGACCCACCCCCTGCCGGAGCAGATCGGCAAGCGCTTCCTCGGTCACATCGACTGGGCGCTCGCCGGGCAGACCCGCAGCGAGACGTACACCGGCACGCTCGGCCCGTCGGTACGGGTGGTCACGCCGGTCCTGGACGAGCAGCACCGGGTGATCGCGCTCGTGAGCGTGGGCATCACGTTGGAGAGCATCTCCGAGCAGCTGACCGGCCCGCTGCTGGCGCTGGTCGGGGTGGCGGTGGCCGCGCTCGCGGTCGGCGGGGCCGGCACGTACCTCGCCAACTCCCGTCTGCGCAGGCACACCCACGGCATGGGCCCGGCCGAACTCAGCCACCTCTACGAGTACCACCAGGCGACCCTGCACTCGGTGCGCGAGGGCCTGGTCCTGCTCGACCGCGCCCACCGGGTGGTGCTGTGCAACGATGCCGCCCGCGAACTCCTGGGCCTGGAAGGGACGGTGGAGGGGCGGCCGGTCGCCGGGCTCGGCCTGCCGGAGGCGCTCGTCGCGGCCGTGCTGGGCGACGGCCCGGTCCGCGACGAGGTGCACCTGACCGCCGAACGGGTCGTCGTCCTCAACACCTCCACCATCGGCACCGGCCTCGGCCGCGTGGTCACCCTCCGCGACCACACCGAACTGCAGTCGCTCAGCGGCGAGTTGGACTCCGTGCGCGGCTTCACCGAGGCGCTCGGCGCACAGGCCCACGAGGCCGCCAACCGGCTGCACGCCGTCGTCTCGCTGATCGAACTCGGGCGCCACGAACAGGCGGTGGAGTTCGCGACCGCCGAACTCGCCCTCGCCCAGCAGCTCACCGACCGGGTCGTCGCCGCCGTCAGCGAACCCGTCCTGGCCGCGCTGCTGCTCGGCAAGGCCGCCCAGGCGGCCGAGCGCGGTGTGGAGCTGACCCTCGCCGAGGACAGCCGCATCGACGACGGCGTCCTGCCGCCCGGTCTCTCCGCCCGCGACCTCATCACCGTCCTCGGCAACCTGATCGACAACGCCGTGGACGCCGCGATCGCCGGCGCCGCCGACAGCCCCGTCCCGCCGGAGGTCACCGTGACGGCGCGGATCGACGACGCGGACGACCACCTGGTGCTGCGCGTCGCCGACACCGGGGCGGGCATCGACCCGGCGGCCGTCGAGGACGTGTTCCGGCGCGGCTGGAGCACCAAGCAGGACGGCCGCGGTCACGGCCTCGGACTGGCCCTCGTCGCGCAGGCCGCGCGGCGCAACGGCGGCACCGTCGAGGTCGGCCGCGAGCGCGGTGCGGTGCTCACCGTCCGGCTGCCCCTCGCGGGGAAGGCCGGCGAAGCGGGGTCGGCAGGCGGCGCAGGGTTGGCGAGTGGCACAGGGTTGGCAGGCGGCGTGGGCGCGGCAGTCGGCGCAGGGATGGTCGGAGGCGCGGGGACGGCCGCAGGCGCGGGGAAGACCACCGTCGCGGGAAAGGCGGAGAGAGCGGCGGAGGTGGTCTCGTGACCGCGGGCTTCGGGCCACCGGGCGCCTCCGGGGCCGCCGCCCCGGCCCGCGCCCCCGGCATCCCGGTGCTGATCGTCGAGGACGACCCCGTCGCCGCCGCCGCGCACACCCTCTACGTCGAGCGCGAGCCCGGCTTCCGCGCCGTCGGCACGGTCCACAGCTGCGCCGACGCGCTGCGCTTCCTGGAACGCGCCCGAGCTGCTGGGACCCCCGTCGGCCTCACCCTGCTCGACCTCTACCTGCCGGACGGCCACGGCCTCCAGCTCTGCCGCACGCTGCGTGCCGCCGGCCACACCACCGACATCATCGCGGTGACCTCGGCCCGCGACCTCGCCATGGTCCGGCAGGCGGTCTCGGCGGGGGTCGTCCAGTACCTGCTGAAACCGTTCAGCGCCGCCGCCCTGCACGACCGCCTCGAACGCTACGCCCGCTACCGGGACAGCCTCGGCCGCACCGGCGAGGCGACCGGCCAGGACGAGGTCGACCAGGCGCTCGCCCTGCTCCGGACGCCCGAGCGGACCGCCCTGCCCAAGGGCCTCAGCGCGCCGACCCTCGACACCGTCGCGGGCGTGCTGCGCGAGGCCGCGACCGGGCTGTCGGCCGCCGCCGCGGGCGCCGCCGCCGGGGTCTCGCGGATCACCGCGCGCCGGTACCTCGAACACCTCGTCGACATCGGGCTCGCCGTGCGCGAGCCGCAGTACGGGAGCGTCGGGCGGCCGGAGCTCTGCTACCGCTGGAAGGCGGGGGACGGGTCGGCCGGGCGCCGCGCGTGACGCCCCGGAGGACCTGGCGTGCGGGGAGCCCCTGAGAGCCGGCCGGGAGTCGGCGGCGGAACGCCCCGGAAAAAATTCCGCCGTGCGGCCGTGACCGCTCGCCCGGGCGCTCGTTGGGGAGGGCGGGGAGGTTCACCCGGTTGGGTGGTTCCGGGCACCCCGGGGCGTCCGGCCAGGTCAGGGGCGATAAAGTTAGGCTTACCTAACTTCTCCTGGGGGTATGTCTTGTCGCTCGCCGCCATTCCCGCCCAGGCGCCCGGCGAGGCCGTCCTGCGCCGCCAGCGCGTCCGCGAGTCCTCCGCCCGGACGTACGCCCGCTCGTTCCCGATCGTCCCCGTCCGGGCGAACGGCATGACCGTCGAGGGCGCGGACGGGCGGCGCTACCTCGACTGCCTCTCCGGCGCCGGGACGCTCGCCCTCGGGCACAACCACCCGGTGGTGCTGGAGGCGATCCGCCGCACCCTCGACAGCGGCGCGCCGCTGCACCTGCTCGACCTCGCCACCGCCGAGAAGGACGACTTCACCACCGCCCTGTTCGAGAGCCTGCCCCCGGAGTTCGCCGCCCGCGCCCGGGTGCACTTCTGCGGTCCGGCCGGGACGGACGCCGTCGAGGCCGCGCTCAAGCTGATGCAGACCGCCACCGGCCGCTCCGGTGCCCTCGCCTTCACCGGCGCCTACCACGGCATGACCGCCGGCGCCCTCGCCCTCACCGGCAACACCGCCGTCAAGGAGCCCCTGCCGAGCGGCGGGGACGTCGTCCGGCTGCCTTACCCGTACGGCTACCGCTGCCCGTTCGGTGTCGGCGGCGACGCGGGCGCCGACCTCTCCGCCACCTACGTCGAACGGCTGCTGGACGACCCGTCCGGCGGCGTCACCACCCCCGCCGCCATGATCCTGGAAGCCGTTCAGGGCGAGGGCGGCGCCGTGCCCGCCCCCGACGGATGGCTGCGCGCGATGCGCCGCATCACCGCCGAGCGCGGCATCCCGCTGATCGTCGACGAGGTGCAGACCGGCGTCGGCCGCACCGGGCGGATGTGGGCCGTGGAGCACAGCGGCGTCGTCCCGGACGCCATGGTGCTCTCCAAGGCCATCGGCGGCAGCCTCCCGCTCGCCGTCGTCGTCTACCGCGAGGACTACGACGGCTGGCGGCCCGGCGCCCACACCGGCACCTTCCGCGGCAACACCCTCGCCATGGCCGCCGGTGCCGCCACCCTGCGGTACGTCGCCGCCCACGGCCTCGCCGAGCGCGCCGCCGTCGTCGGCGACCGACTGACGTCGCGGCTGCGCGACCTCGCCACCGAACTGCCCGCCATCGGCGACGTCCGCGGGCGCGGCCTGATGCTCGGCGTCGAACTCGTCGACGCGGCGGCCGAGCCCGACTCGTGCGGCGCGCGCCCGGCCGACCCGGCGTTCGCCGTCCGGGTCCGCGAGGCCTGCCTGGAACGCGGCCTGATCGTCGAACTCGGCGGGCGCCACGACGCCGTCCTGCGGCTCCTCCCGCCGCTCACCATCACGGACGAACAGGCTGCCGCCGTGTTCGACCGGCTCGCCGACGCGATCGCCTCGGTGAGTTCGGTGAGTTCGGTGAGTTCGGTGAGCTCGGTGAGTTCGACGAGTTCGGCGCCCTCGTCCGCTGCGGCGGGATCGGCGGGTGTGAGCGGGTCGGCGGGATCGCCGGTGTCGGGCCGGGACGATGCGGTGGCGGCCCGGGGCGCCGAGAGCGTACGGGAGGGCAGGTGACCGGCGCGGGGGCCGGCTCCGGGCCCGCGCACGACCGGGAACCGGGGGACGAGAGCGGCTACGAGCCCGGGCGCGGGCGCGGGCGCGGGTCTCGGCGCGACGGCGACTCCGGCCGCGAGCCCGACCACGAACTCCCCGACGCGGCATCCCCGTTGGACGCCCTCGCGGGCGGCGCCGGCGGACCGGGCGCGCTCGGCCCCCTGCTCGCCACCGTTCTCGACGCCCTCGACGCCGGCACCGGCCTGCGCGCCGGCCCGCTCCCCGCCGGAAGCCCCGCCGAGCTCACCGCCCTCGTCGCCGACGGCCTCTCCGGCGCCCACGGCCGCGGCGCCCTCGCCCGCCTCACCGAACTCCTCGCCTACGGCGCCGCCGACCCGGCCGACCCCGCCTGCGCCGCCCACCTGCACTGCCCGCCACTCGCCGTCGCGGCCGCCGCCGACCTCGCCGTCAGCGCCCTCAACCCCTCCCAGGACTCCTGGGACCAGGCCCCCGCCGCCACCGCCGTCGAAACCGCGATCCTCGCCGAACTCGCCGCCCTCGTCGGCTACGACCCCGCCCGCGCCGCGGGCGTCCTCACCTCCGGCGGCACCGAGTCCAATCTCATGGGCCTCATGCTGGCCCGCGACCAACGCCTCGACGGCATCGTCGAGTTGGACGGCATCCCGGCCGGCGCCAGCCCGCGCATCATCGCCTCCCAGGCCGCCCACTTCTCCGTCCAACGCGCCGCCGCCCTGCTCGGCCTCGGCGAGCGGTCGGTCGTCGCCGTCCCCGTCGACCGCCAACTCCGCATGGAGCCCGAAGCGCTGGAACGCACCCTGGCCGAGACCGCCTGGGCCGGGCACACCCCGATCGCCGTCGTCGCGACCGCCGGCACCACCGACACCGGCGCGATCGACCCGCTGCACGCCGCCGCCGACCTCGCCGTACGCTACGGCTCCTGGCTGCACGTCGACGCCGCGTACGGCGGCGGCGCCCTCCTCTCCGACCGCCTCGCCCCGCTCCTCGACGGCATCGCCCGAGCCGACTCCGTCTCCCTCGACTGGCACAAGCTCGGCTGGCAACCCGCCGCCGCCGGCGTCTTCCTGGTCCGCCGCGCCGAGACCTACGTCTCCCTCGCCCGCCGCGCCGAGTACCTCAACCCCGTCGACGACGAACACGCCGGCTACCCCAGCCTCCTCGGCCGCTCGCTGCGCACCACCCGCCGCGCCGACGCCTTCAAGATCGCCGTCACGCTGCGCACCCTCGGCCGGGACGGGCTCGGCCGGCTCGTCGACGCCTGCCACGACCTCGCCCGCACCGCCGCCGAGGTCGTCCGCGCCGAACCGTCCCTGGAACTCCACGGCGAGCCCGTCCTCACGACCGTCCTGTTCCGCTTCCGCCCGCGCGGCCTCACGGACGGCGAGGCGGTCGACGAACTCAACGGGCAGCTACGCCGGTTGCTGCTGCGCACCGGACGGGCCGTGGTCGGCCGCACCGAACTGCCGGGGGAGGGCCCCGGGAGGGTCCGGCTGAAACTGACGCTCCTCAACCCGCACAGCACGCCGGGGGAGGTCGGCGCCCTGTTGCGCGAGGTGGTCAAGGCGGGCCGCAAGGTGGCCGGGGAACGGGCCGGCTAGGGCGCCGAGGAGCCGGCCGGCTGGATCACCGGGAAACCGGTCGGCTGAGGGCGGGCGCTCCGGGCCGGCCGGGCCGGCCGAGTCGGCCGACGCGGTGGGGCCGAGGGGGCGGCGATTCCAAAACAAATCCCTTTTCCCGTCGCCGCGTTGGAGGAAGGCACACTGGTGTGAGAGGCTGTCCCGGCGATATTCGCCCGCCTCCGCCATATCTTCGTGGACACACTCCGGATGGCTGTACAGGCTGATTTCGGCCGACCGCTGATCACATTTCGCCAACCCCTGTGCAGGGCTTGCGGAGATCCCGAACGGCGGCGGTAACTTCGGGTGGTCGCCGCCCCACCATGCGCACACGGCATCTCGGGTCAGGCCGCCTGACCAGGCGCGCATCCTCCACTGCGACGGGTCCACCCGCACCTAGGGGTGAACTCCGCCTACCCGCCGTGCACTTCTGTGAATCGCGGTAATTCCCCCTGAAGACAGTCCTGTGACGATCGCTGTGAAGCGGAGGCAAGGCATGCGTGAATCCCTCCTGGACGAAGCCCCGATAACCGCCGGGGCCGGTGGGTGCCCGGCCGGATTCCCGGCCCCGTACGAGGCGCTGCCGTACTCATCCCGGTGCCGTGAGATCTGGCGCCGCGGAGAACACCTGCTCATCGGCGTCAGCCCGGGCAACAGCTATTTCAGCCACCGCCGGATCACCGAACTCCTCGGGTGGGGGCGTCAGTTCTTCGAGCGGACCGACATCGTCTACGCCGACCTGCACGTCAGCGCCCAGTTCGAGTCCTTCGGCTACACCCCCGAACACGCCGGCCGCCGCGCCCTGAAAGAGGTCAAGGCGACGGCTCGGCGGATCGAGCGCGGGGTCGAGGAGGCCGGGCGCCGGGACGACGTCCGGGTGCACGCCCTCTCCTCCTTCGCCGGCGACCCCGTGTACCGGCGGCTGCACGGGCAGATCGTCGAGGCCCTCCACACCGACCGGGTCTTCCGCGACGCCGCCGAGGGCATGGCCCGCGGTTTCCTGGCGGCCCGACTGGACGAGGGCCTCGCGCCCAGCGAGCCCCAACTCGCCGCCGGAATCCAGTACATCGCCGCCGAGCTGCCGTTCTTCCTGGACACCCCGGCCCTGCTGGGGGTGCCCTCGTCCGTCACCTGCTACCACATGCAACTCCCGCTCACCCCCGTCCTGTTCGGCCGGGACGAGGGCCTGCGCGCCGTGCCCGGCCAGGGCTACGCGGTGATCCGCCCGGCCGCGACGCGGACCGGCACCGCGTCCGCGGCCCCGTCCGAGATCGGGTCCGACGTCGGGTCCGACATCGGGTCCGATGTCGTGCCCAGTGCCTCGCTCGACGCCGAGCCCGCGCTGCCCGCACGCGCCGCCTGACCGATCCCAAGCCGCTCGAACCATCTCTCCGAGGAGCCACACCCATGACCGTCACCGACCCGGTGACCACCGAGCCCGCCACGTCGAACGGCGCACCGCAGGGCGGCACGTGCCCGTACGCCGAGTTCCCGCTCCCGCGCCGGGGGGACGTCCTCCCGGCGGAGGTGGCCGTACTGCGAGAGGAGCGGCCGATCGCCAAGGTCCGTACCCTGACCGGCGATCCGGCCTGGCTGGTCAGCAGCCACGCGCTCGCCAAGCAGGTGCTGGAGGACGAGCGGTTCAGTCTCAAGGACACCGCCAACCCCGGCGTCCCGCGCCAGTACGCGCTGACCATCCCGCCCGAGGTCGTCAACAACATGGGCAACATCAACAGCGCCGGGCTGCGCAACGCCGTCATGAAGACGCTCTCCCCGCGCGCCGACCGCGAACTCGACGGCTGGCTCAGGGCCGAGGCCCACCGGCTGATCGACGGGCTCGTCGCCCAGGGCGCCCCCGGCGAACTCCGGGACGGCTTCACCGAGCCCTACTCCGCGGCCCTGCACTGCCGCCTCCTCGGCATCCCCACCGACGACTGGCGGCGGCTGATGGCCGGCATCGACGTCGCCTTCATCACCAGCCCGACGCCGTTCGCGGGCGCGACCCCCAACTGGTACAAGGACCTCGGCTACATGGTCGGGCAGCTCAACGCGGACCCGGAGCCGACGGATGGCCTGCTCGGACGGTTCGCCGAACTGCGCCGCTCCCCGGACGTGTCGGACCGCGTCAGCGACGAACTGCTCGCCACCGTCGCGCTGTCGCTGTTCGGCGCGGGTGCCGTCTCGACGTCGTCCTTCCTGCTCAACGCGATCGTCTACCTGTGCGAGCAGCCCGAACTCGCCGACCGGCTGCGGGCCGAGCCCGCGCTGATCGGAGCCGCGGTGGACGAGCTGCTGCGGGTCAACCTGTCGATCGGCGATGCCCTGCCGCGTCTCGCGCTCGACGATGTTCAGGTGGGCGACGTGATGGTGAGGGCCGGCGAGTTGGTACTCGTCCTGGTCGAGGGTGCCAACTACGACCCGGCGGTCTTCCCCGACCCGGAGCGGATCGACTTCGGCCGGACGAGCAACCCGCACCTCGCGTTCGGGGCGGGCCGCCACTTCTGCCCGGCCTCGGCACTCGGCCGCACGCACGCCGAGATCGCGATCACGGCGCTCGTCGAGCGCCTGCCCGCCCTGCGGCTCGCCCTTCCGGCCGAGCAGTTGGCGTGGCGGCCGGGGTTCATCAAGCGGCTGCCGGAGCGGCTTCCGGTCGTGTGGTGACCGGTCGTGTCGTGAGCGGTCGTGCGGTGACCGGCCTCCGGCGGCCTGCCGGCCGTCCTCGGCGGCTGTCGGATGGGGAGGAGGGAGAGGTCAGGGAGAGGCCGTGGAGGGGCTCAGTCGGCCATGAGGATGCCGCGGGCCAGCTCCCAGGTCTCCGGGTCGGCGGCGACCAGCAGGCCGTCCTCGCAGCCGGGGGCCTCGGGCCGGTAGGTGCTGCCGTCCATGCGGGCGGCGACGCCGCCGGCCTCGGCGAGGAGCAGGCCGCCGGGGGCGTGGTCCCAGGGGAGCGTGCGCCAGTAGAAGACGAAGTCGGTGTGGCCGTCGGCGACGTCGGGGTACTCGATGCCGGCGGCGTTGCGGCCGGGGGAGAGCTCGCCGAAAGCGGCGGCGTTGGCTTCGAGGCGGCGGCGGTGGTCGGGGTCGAGGAACCGGCTCTTCACGATGCCGCGCAGCTTGGCGGGGTCGTGGGGGGCCGGTGCGCGGGTGAGGCGGGCGTCGTCGCGCCAGGCGCCGGCGCCCAGTTCGGCGCGGTAGGCGGTGGCGGTGGACGGCTGCCAGATCCAGGAGGCGACGGTCCGGCCGCTGCGGACGAGGGAGCACATGACGGCGTAGTCGGGGCGGCCCGCGACGAAGTTGGAGGTGCCGTCGACGGGGTCCACCAGCCAGACGGCGGGCTCGGAGTGCAGGGCGTGGGCGAGCGAGGGGTCGGCGGCGACGGCCTCCTCGCCGACCACGGGGACGGGCAGGAGCTCGCGCAGCCGCCGTTCGATGATCGCCTCGGCCTCGCGGTCGGCGACCGTCACGATCTCGCCGGGAGCCTTCTCCATCACCTCGCCGGCCGCAAGCGCGCGGAAACGCGGCTCCACCGCCTCGGCCGAAGCCTCGGCGAGAATCTCCGCCACCTTGTCCATCAGCACGTCCGCGCTCCCTTCGCTGGTTACCACTTTCGCACGACCGTGCGGGGGTGACCTGCGGGGGTGACGACTGACAGCTGACAGATAACAGATTTCAAAATCTGTTATCTGTCAGCTGTTATCTGTTCGCCGTCGGTCGTCATCCGCCGGCGCCCCGGTGCAGCACGTCGGTCCGGGGCGGCGGGAGGCCTCGCGGCGTCGGTCAGTTGCCCAGGTAGTGGAAGCCCGGGTGGGGGTGCATCAGGAACTCGTGGTGGGAGATGTTCCACGCGTACGCGCCCGCCATCGCGAACAGCACCCGGTCCGCCGACCGCAGGCCGTCGGCGCCCTCGGCGGCGCGCGCGAGGACGTCCTTCGGGGTGCAGAGCTGGCCGGCCAGCGTGGCCCGGCCGGTCTTCACCGCGGGACGCGGCCACGGGTGCGGCCACGCCTCCACCGCCAGGACCTCGAACGGCTGCGAATGTCCGCGCGTGGCCGGGGTCCGCAGGTGGTGGGTGCCGCCGCGGACGACCGCGAAGTCCTCGCCGTGGCTGGCCTTCACGTCCAGCACCTCGGTCGCGTACCAGCCGCAGTACGCCGTGAGCGCGCGGCCGGGCTCGATCCGCAGGGTCAGTCCGGGGTGGGCGTCGAGCAGCTTGGCGAGCCCTTCGCCGAAGGCGGTCCAGTCGAAGCGGCGGCCCGGATCGTCGTAGTCGACGGCCATGCCGCCGCCGACGTTGACCTCCTCCAGCGGGAAGCCGTGCCGCTCGGCCAGAGCGGCCGACCATTCCACGATCCCTTCCGCGAGGGCGAGTTGGTCCGCTGCGGCCAGACCGCTGGCGAGGTGGGCGTGCACCCCGCGCAGGCGCAGCCGCCGTCCGATCGGGCCGTCGCCGGTGAGGAGGCGGACGCATTCCTCGGCGCGGTCCGGGTCGAGTCCGAACGGTGTCGGCCGTCCGCCCATCGCGAGCGCCACGGCGTCCAACGTGCCCGTCCCGACCGGGAGGTTGACGCGTAGCAGCACGTCGACCACCGTGCCGGGCCGGTCCGCGAGGACGGCGGCCAGGCGGTGGAGCTCCTGCTCGCTCTCGACGTGCCAGCGGTGTACGCCCGCGTCGACCGCGGCCACGATTTCGGCGGGGGTCTTTCCGGGCCCGCCGAAGGCGAGGGGAGCGCCGGGCACGGCTGCCCGCACGTGCGCCAACTCACCTCCGCTGGACACCTCGTAGCCGTCGACGGCCTCGCGCAGCGCGACCAGTACCGGAGCCTCCGGGTTGGCCTTGGCGGCGTAGTACAGCTCGACCCGCTCCGGCAGCGCGGCCCGCACGGCAGCGGCGTGGTCGCGCAGTGCGGCCAGGTCGTAGACGTAGGCGGGCAGTTCGTCGGGGCTGAGTTCGGCGACGTGCCGGCGGACGGACTCGGTCATCGGGCGCTCCCAACGGGGACGGTGAGGGGCATCCGGGCGGCCTCCGCGAGTACGGACCCGGCGAGCGGCGACGGCAGTCGGACGTATCCGGCCTCGCGGTCGGCCTTGCGCTCCCAGCGGGTCAGCAGGTTGGCCTTGGCGGGCAGCGGGACGCCGGCGAGGAGCGCGCGCAGGCGCGGCGGGCGGCCGTGGGCGGCCGCGTACTCCTCCAGGGTGTCCCGGACCGTCTGCCAGAGGGCGCCCTCCAGCTCCGGGTGGCGGTCGGCGAGCGCGGCGAGCAGTTCGGCGACGTGGTTGACCAGGAGGCAGTAGACGACCCGGTCCCAGCCGCGTTCGGCGTCGTACGTCATCGGTCCGGCGACCTCGGGCGGCAGTGCCGCGAGCAGGGCGGCGTTCTGCTCGGGGACGAGCTTGGTGCCCTCCAGGTCGCGGAAGAGCACCTGGGTCGGGTGACCGGCGGCGTCGACGCCGATGAGGACGTTCTGCAGGTGCGGTTCGAGGACGACGCCGTGGTCGAAGTAGGCGGCCAGCACCGGCGGGATGAGCAGTCGCAGATAGGCGCGCCACCAGTCGAGGGCCTCGTGTCCGTCCGAACTGCCGTCCAGCAGGCGGGAGATGTGCGCGGAGCTCGTCGGGTGTTCGTCGGCGACGGCCGCCGCGAGCAGCGGCGTGACGCCGGGCCGCAGCACGCCGCCGAGGCCCTCGCGGACGATGAGTCCGAAGCCCTCGAACAGCGACTGGTCCGGTCGGCCGTCCGCCCCGGGCAACGCCAGCGTGCGGTAGGCGGGTTCGCGCAGCATCGCGGCGTCGGGGAAGCGCCGGGCGAGGTCGGCGAGCGCGGGGGCGAGCACCTGGGTGAGTGTGACCGCACCGGTCAGCTCGTACGCGGCGTTCTTGCGCAGGCAGTTGGTGATCCGGACGTTGAGACTGAACTTGAGGAACGCGTCCGCGCCGTAGAGGGTGCGCACCGAGGCGGTGGCGGCGAACTCCTCGCCGCGCGGGCCGAGGTCGAGCACGTCGCCGCTGGCCAGGGCGCCGCGCAGCAGCGGGTGATCGCCGATGAGTTGGTACTGCCACGGGTGGGCGGGCAGCAGGCGGTACCCGGCCGGCACCTCGCCGAGCCCGTCGAGCAGGGCGGTCGAGGCGGCGTCGAGCGAGTGTCCGGCCAGCAGTTCCTCGCGGACGGCCAGGTGGCGCAGTCGGAACGCCGCGCGCGACTCCGGGGCGTAGTCGCGCCAGTCGCCCCGGGCGGCCGAGCGGGACTTGGGCGCCGGGTGGAAGCGGTGCCCGAAGAGCAGGGCCTGCTCGGAGTCGAGGTAGCGGTCCCGTCCAGCGGCCGGCCTGTCCGCCAGGCCCGTGCGCACGCCTTCGTGGCTGGAGGCGACCTGGTCGGTGAACTCCTCGTTCACCGTGCCGGTGCGCAGTTCGAGTTCGCCCTGGACGTGTTCCGCGAGCTCGCGCCAGTCCAACTCTTCCCAGCCGCCGGAGCGTTCGATCTCGACGGGGCCGTTGAAGCGGTGCGCGCCGAGCAGGGAGGTTCGGCGCAGGGCGGCCCGCAGGAGGACGCCGCGGCGGGGGAGGCGGATCTGGAGGCGGTTGTCGGTGACGGCGGTCTGGTGCTCGGGGGCGGAGACCTCGCGCAGCAGGCAGTTGAGCAGGGTGTGGGCCACCGCGTCGTCGGCGGTGGGCAGTTCGTGGGTCATCGGCGACTCCAGCGCTGGCGGGCGGACGGGACGGTGAGTGCGGTGGCCGCAAGGGCGGCGAGCAGGGCGGCGGCGGTGCCGGCGACCACGGGAGCGGCGGCGCCGAAACGGTCGTTGGCCAGCGCGGCGACGGCGCCGGCGGCGACTGCGCCGCCCTTGGAGACGAGTTCGAGGGTGCCGAACATCCGGCCGGGTTGGCGGCCCTTGGCGGCTCCGGCGGCCAGGACGGCGAGGCTGACCAGGCCGAGTGTGAGCCCGGCGCCGAGCAGGAGCCGCACGGCGACGAACACCGGCAGTGAGTAGGCGACGGCGTGTCCGGCGAGGCCGACGGTCACACAGGCGAAGCCGAGCGCGATCCCGGTGTGCGGACGGGCGTGGAAAAGGGTGTGGGTGTGGGCCGCGAACACCAGGTAGCACAGGTGCGGCAGGGCGAAGAGCACGCCGGTGGTGATGCCCGAGACGCCCGGCAGACGTTGCTGGGCCAGCGTGATCAGGTAGGGGAAGGAAATGACGGTGGCGAAGACGAAGGTGAACTCGAAGGCGTAGAGCGGCCGGAGGGAGACCGGCGCGCTGTGTTCGGCCGAGGTCTCGCTCGCCGGGACGTCGGTGGTGACCACCTCGGCCCGGCGGGCGGCCTTGGGCTCGGGCAGCCGCAACAGCAACAGGGCCGCTGCGAGCGGGAGTACGGCCATCACCAGGTACTGGCGGTGCGGGTCGATCCACGGGGACAGCGCGCCGACCAGGATCGGGGCGGCCACGAGTGCCGCTCGCGCGCTGCCCTGCATCAGGGTGAGCGCCCGGGAGAGCCGGGGGCCGTCGAGCGCGGCGGCGAGGTAGCCGTTGGTGGCCGCGAAGGTGCCGCCGAGGAAGCCCTGGAGGACGAGCGCGACGGTGAACGCGGGCAGGCTGTCGGCCGCACCGGCGAGCAGGAACGAGACGGTGAGCCCGAGTTGGGCGCGCAGCAGCAGACGCTTGCGGCCGAACCGGTCGGCCAGTCGGCCCCACAGCGGGGCGCCGAGTGCGCTGAACACGGTCGGCACGATGTAGAGCACGCCGGCCCACCGGGCCTGTGCGTCGCCGAGCGTGGGCAGGATCGCGGTCAGGTAGGGCGGCAGGCCGAGCGCGGCGAAGGAGGCGACGAAGTAGCAGGCCGCGACGGCGTGCACCTGACGGCGGCCGAGCCCGTCGGAGCGGTCGGCCTCGACGGGCCTCCGCTGCGGCAGTGCCTCCACGTCCGCGGTCATCGCGGGAGGCCGTTCACCAGGAGGTAGTTGGGGCCGCTCGTGTAGTGCTTGTTGATGTCGGCGGCGCCCGAGCGCTGCTTGGTGAGCAGGGTGCCTGCGGTGACCATGGCCTTGACCGGCAGCCGTTCGGCGTCCAGCAGGCTCGTGCGCAGCGGCGCGCCCACCGGTCCGAGGCGGTCGACGGCTTCCGCGAGGCGCTTGCGCAACAGGGCGAGCGTGTCCCCGAGTTCGGCGCGACCGTGGTCGGCGAGGCCGAAGGCGAGGGAGGCGGTGCAGAGGTGGCCGGTGATGGTGGTGAAGAGGTCGGTCAGCGCCCGGTCGTCCTCGCCGAAGATCCGTGCGTCGTCGAACTCCTCGGCGCCGGGAGCGAGTTCGCCGAGCTTGGCCGTCAGGCGGCCGGTGTGGACACGCGGGCCGTCGTCGTCCTTGTAGAGGAGGCGCAGGCCGCCCTGATCGAGGATGACGGAGGTGTTCTGCTGGTGCGACTCCAGCGCGATGCCGTAGCCGAACAGCGTGGTCTGCCAGTCGAACAGCAGCTCCAGCAGGTCGTCGTAGAGGGCGACCGGGTCGCCGCCGTAGAAGCGGTCGGCGAGGTGGTCGATGACGAGCCGGCCGCCGGGCGCGGGTGCCAGCAGCGAGGCGAGCGGGACTGTGACGGCCTGGTCGAGCCCGGCCGGGTAGCGGCGCAGCAGCACGGCGAGCAGTTCGTGCCCGGCGTGGGCGTAGGTCTGCTCGTCGGCGTGCAGGATCCGGCCCGTGAAGCGCGGTTCGCGGGCCAGCACGGCCTCGATCAGGCGCTGCCCGGCGGCGCCGTCGACCAGGGTGCCGGGCTTGATGGTGCGGCGGTTGAGCCGGCCCAGGCTGGCGGTGGCGAGCGGGAGCTTGAGGTGGCAGGCGGGGTTGTCGGCGACGGCGACGGTGCGCATGGAGAGCGTGGGCACGACGGTCAGGTACGGGCGGTCGGCGAGGATCGCGCGGCCGGCCAGGCCGGTGGCCGCGAGCGCCGCGTCGAGCGGGGCGCCGACGGTGAGCGGGTGCACGGGCAGGGTGGTCCAGCCGTCGCCGGGGCAGGCGTCGCCGAGGCCGAGCCAGGCCGGGGTGGGCCACCAGCTGGGGAGCGGCGCGGCGCCGTGGGCGGTGACGGCGTCGGTGGGCACGGCCAGCCAGCGCAGCTCGAAGGCTGGGTGGAACTCCGGTGCGAAGGCGCGCAGTTCGGCCTCGCCGAGACCGGCCCGGCCGCGTGCGGTCGGGTAGACCGGGTGGTCGAGGTAGGCGGCGAGGGTGTCGTGGCCGAGGCTCGCGGCGGCGCCGTTCCAGGCGGCCGGGTCGGCGCCGTAGAGGTCGGTGAGCCGCGCGTGCACCTCGGGTCGGACCTGCTCGTGCAGTTCCATGGTGATGAGGGTCTGGCGGCATTCCTCGGCGAGGGCCGTCCAGCCGGGCCGGTCCTCGGGGTCGGCCAGCTCGGTGAGGTTCGCCACGATGGCGTCCAGGTCGGTGAGTCGGCGACCGGCGAGGTCCACGAGGGGTAGGCGCGCCGCGTACTCGGACTGGAAGCCCTCGGGGGCGACGGGTATGGCGAGCGCGGCGTCGGCGAGGACGAGCCAGGAGCCGTCCGCCCGGTGTTCGACCGTGCCGCGGGTGCGGAGGCCGAGGACGTCCTCGCGGACGAGGGCGGAGAGCACGCGAAGGGTGAGCTGCTCGGCGGCGGTCACGGGGTGATCTCCCAGCGGTTGGCGGCGAGGAAACGGGCGACGGCGGCGTCGACGGCGTCCTGGTCCTCGCCGATGGCCCAGATGACGCCCAGGTAGTCGCGGTTGGTGCGGTGGTGCTCGTGCCGCTCCCCGAGCGGGCGCAGCGGGCGGTAGGCGAGCCGGACGCCGTCGCGCTCCTCGTCGTACGGGGCGGGGGCGGTGGTGAGGACGCCGGCGCGGTCGGCGCAGACCACCTCGTTGCGGGCGCGGCGTGGGGTCGCGGCGCACAGATCCGCGAGGTCGGAGGGGAGTTCGCGGCCGAGGTGGACGCTCAGGATGTGCTCGAAGAGCGGGATCCCGAGGATCTCGGCGAGCATGAGGTCGCACTGGTCGCCGATGGCACGGTAGTTGACCTCGATGATCCGGGCGCGGCCGTCCGGCTGGACGACGAACTCGGTGTGGCAGGCGCCGAGTCCGACGCCGAGTGCGTCGAGCTGGGCGAGGACCTGGGCGACGACGGCCGCGGGGTGGGCGGGGACGAACTCCAGGACCTCCTCGATGAAGTCCGGGGGAGGCGAGAGCCGGGTGCGGAAGCCGCCGAGGGCGTGGCGGGTGCGGCCGTCGCCGAGCGTCTCCAGGGTGCAGAGGCGTCCGTCCAGGAACTCTTCGACGACCAGCGTGGCGCCGGCCCTGCGGTGCTGGATCTCCTTGCAGCGCAGGGCGAGTTCGGCGGCGTCGGCGACGAGCGTGACGTCCTCGCTGGCGACTCCCTCGCGCGGCTTGACGACGCACGGGAACGGCGGGTCCAGCTCGGCCGGGTCCTGGCCGGGGGCCAGCTCGGCGGACCAGACGGTGTCCTGGCCGGTGAGGGCGAGGTGGCGGCGCAGCTGGCCCTTGTCCTTGGCCCGCAGTGCGGCCTTCCAGTCCTTGGCCGGCAGGCCGAAGTACTCGGCGGCGAGGGCCGTTTGGGTCTGGAGGTGATCGCTGTTGCTGAACACCGCGTCCGGCGCGTGGTGGCGGGAGACCAGGCTGACCACGGCGCGGAAGTCCCGGACGTCGCACTCCAGCACCTCGGGGGCGGCGAACGGCAGAGAGGAGTAGGCCCGCCGGTGGGGTTCGGCGCAGTCGGTGAGCACGGTCACGTCGAGCCCGAGCCGGGCGGCGGCGGGCAGGAAACCGGCGGTGACCGAGTCGGTGGGATTGAGGGCGAGCAGGTAGAGCCGCATGGCGTGGAGGTCCTCGCTGGGGTGGTCGCGGGCGAGTGGCGGCGGACGGGTGGCGGCGGACGGCTGGAGGGGCGCCTGACGGGCGACGACGGACGGCGAACAGATGACAGATAACAGATTTCGAAATCTGTTATCTGTTCGCTGTCATCTGTCGCTCCGCCCCTGTTCGCCGTCCTCCGCCCGCTGCGGGCAGTCCGGCAGTCCGGCGGTCCGGGATGTCCCGGCAGTCCGGGGGCCGGGGGTCCGGCCGGCCCCGCTGCCGGGGCCGGCTGCCGTCGGCTACTTCGGGGCCTCGACGCCCGCGGCCTTGGCGATGTCGACGAGCATGGCGTCGGCGGCCTGGACGCCGATGCCGGACATCCAGGTCTCGTCCGGGACGGTGAACACCTTGTTGTTCTTCACGGCGTTGAGGCCCTGCCAGACCGGGGTCTGCTGGACCTCGCTCTCCTTGGTCTTCGACGGGTCGTCGGCCGTCGTGACGAACACCAGGTCCGCGTCGGCCTGGTTGATCTGCTCGGCGCTGACCTCGACGATGTTCTTGTCGACGTCCTGCGAGGCCGGGCGGGCCAGGCCGACGTCCTTGAGCACGACGCCGCTGTAGGAGGCCTTCGCGTACAGGCGGGTCGGCCCGGCCACGAAGCGGACCACGGACGCGGTCGGCATCGTGCCGCCGTTCTTCGCCTTGATCTCCTCGCCGAGCTTGACGGCCCGCGCCTGGTAGTCGGCGAGCGCCTTCTTCGCCTCGTCCTCCTTGCCGAGCGCCTGGGCGTAGAGGGCGAGGTTCTCCTTCCACGGGAAGCCGGTGGTCTCGGCGAGGACGGTCGGCGCGATCGCGTTCAGCTGGTCGTAGACCTTGGCGTGGCGGACCTTGGAGGACAGGATCAGGTCGGGCTTGAGGGAGGCGATCAGCTCCAGGTTCGGCTCGTTCATCGGGCCGACGTCCTTGGTGTCCTTGATCTTGTCCTTGAGGTAGTTCGGGAAGCCGCCCTCGGTCTTCATGTGCGGGGAGACGGCGCCGACCGGCGTGATGCCGAGCAGGGTGACGTCGTCGAGCTCGCCGCTGTCCAGGACCACGACGCGCTTGGGCTGGCTCTTGATCTCGGCGGTGCCGGCCGCGTGCTTGACGCTGCGCGGGAAGCCCGCGGCGGTGCCGGCGGAGGCGGACGAGGAGGCGGAGTCGCCGCCCGCCTTGGCGCCGTCCCCGTTGCTGCCGCAGGCGGCGAGCAGCGCGGTGGAGAGCGTGGCGGTGAGGATGACGGCGGGCAGTCGGCGGTTCATCGGAATCCTTGGATCGGGTCGAGCGGAGAGCGGGGGACGAAGAGGAAGCGGAAGGGGAGGAGGAAGAGGAAAAGGGAGGTCAGACCGCAGCCGAGGCGCGAGCACGAGCGCGAGCACGAGCGCGATCCCGCGCCCGCGGCACGACGAGCGGCGTGCCCGTCTCCGGGTCGGGCACCACCCGGCACGGCACCTGGAAGACGGCCTCCACCAGCTCGGCCGTCAGCACCTCCGACGGTGCCCCGGCGGCCGCGAGCCGCCCGTCCTTGAGGACGACGAGGTGGTCGGCGTACCGGGCGGCCTGCCCGAGGTCGTGCAGCACCATGACCACGGTCCGCCCGGCCTCCTCGTGCAGGTCGGCGACGAGGTCGAGGACGTCGAGCTGGTGGCGCAGGTCGAGGAAGGTGGTCGGTTCGTCGAGGAGCAGGAGGTCGGTGTCCTGGGCGAGCGCGAGCGCGATCCAGGCGCGCTGGCGCTGCCCGCCGCTGAGCCGGTCGACCTGCTGGTCGCGCAGTTCGGCGGTGCCGGTGCGGGCGAGGGCGTCCTCGACGGCGGCCTGGTCGGCCCTGGACCACGGGCTCAGCATCCGCTGGTGCGGGTAGCGGCCGAGCCGCACCAGCGACTCGACGGTGATCGCCTCGGGCGTGACCGGCTGCTGCGGCAGGAGGCCGAGCCGCTTGGCGAGGGCCCGGGACGGCATCCGGTGGATGTCGGAGCCGTCGAGGGTGACGGTCCCGGCGGCCGGGTCGAGGAGGCGGACGAGTCCGCGCAGCAGCGTGGACTTGCCGCACGCGTTCGGGCCGACGATCGCGGTGACCGCGCCGCCGGGAAGTTCGAGGTCGAGCCCGTCGACGATCACGCGGTCGCCGTAGCGCAGGCCGAGCCCGTGGGTGGCGAGGCGGTTCGTGCCGCCGGCGGTCGCATCCACGCCTGTCCTCTCCGCGCCTGTGCTCTCTGCGCCTGTCCTCTCCACGCCTGTCCTCTCCGCGCCTGTGCTCTCCACGGCCGTCTTCTCCACGTCTGCCTCCAACACGGCCGTCTTCTCCACGGCCGTCTTCTCGGCGAGGGGCGTCTCGGGGGCGGTCATCAGCTGCTCCTCTGGGGAAGCCGGCCCTGGCGGATCATCAGCACCAGGAGCCAGGGCGCGCCGAGGGTGGCGGTGACGGCACCGACCGGCAGGCCGTGGACGGGGATCACGTGGAGCACGAGGAGGTCGGCGCCGAGCAGCAGGACGGCGCCGGTGAGGGCGGTGAGTCCGAGTGTGCCGAGGGTGGGCGGCCCGGCGAGCAGCCGGACCAGGTGCGGGACGGCGAGCGCGACGAAGGCGACCGGCCCGGTGAGGGCGGCGGCGAGCGAGGCGAGGGTGATGGTGAGCAGCAGCAGCCACATCCGGTCACGGCCGGGGTTGAGCCCGAGGCCGCCGGCGGAGTCGTCGCCGAGGTCGAGGACGGCCACGCGGCGCTGGCAGAGCACGACGGCGGCGGCGGTGAGTCCGATGGCGGTGCCACCGATCGAGACCTCGGTCCAGGTGCGGCCGTAGAGGGAGCCGGTGGTCCACTGCATCGCGGAGGAGGCGAGCTCGGCCGGGAACCGTACGATCATCAGGTTCACGGCGGCGGCGAGGCCCTGCTGGACCGCCAGGCCGACCAGGACCAGACGGGTCACGGCCATCTTGGAGCGCCACGCGAAGCCGCCGAGGAGGAGCGCGGCGAGCAGTCCGCCGCCGAGTGCGGCGAGCGGGATCAGCTGCTGCGAGGCGCCGGTGGCGAGCATGAGCACCGCGCCGAAGGAGGCGCCGCCGGTGACGCCGATGGTGTCGGGGGAGGCCAGCGGGTTGCGGAAGAGGCGCTGGAGCATCGAGCCGGCCATGGCCAGCCCGGCGCCCGCGATCAGCGCGGACACGACGCGCGGCGCCCGGAACTCCTGCACGACGAGGACGTCCCCGGGCGTGCCCTGGCCGACGAGGGCGCGCAGCGCGTCCCACGCGGAGATGCCGACCTGCCCGGTGCCGAGGGCGATGCCCGTCAGGAGCACGAGCAGGGCGGCGGCCAGCACCGACCAGGCGGCGGTGCGGACGCGGCGGCGGGTGAGCGCGCCCGTCGGGGCGGCGGCGATCGCGGTCACCGGGCCACCTTCCGTGCCAGCACCGCGAGCAGCGGCGCGCCGAGGAAGGCGGTGACGATGCCGACCTCGATCTCGGACGGGCGGACCACGAGCCGCCCGAGCACGTCGGCGGCGAGCAGCAGCAGCGGACCGGCGATCAGGCAGCCGGGCAGCAGCCAGCGGTGGTCGTTGCCGAGGAGCGGGCGGACGAGGTGCGGGGCGGCCAGTCCGATGAACGCCACCGGTCCGGCGACGGCGACCGCGCCGCCCGCCAGCAGGACGACGGCGAGCCCGCCGGCGACCCGGATCCGGGCCACCGGCACGCCGAGCGACTGGGCCGCCTCGTCGCCGAGGGCCAGCGCGTTGAGCGCGGGGGAGATCGCGAACGCGCCGAGCAGGCCGACCGCGAGGAAGGGCAGGACTGGGGTGAGGGCGTCCAGCTGCCGTCCGGCGATCGAGCCGGCCAGCCAGAACCGGGCCTCGTCGAGCGTGCGGTGACTGGCCAGCATCAGCGCCGAGGTCCACGAGGTGAGCACGACGGTGAGCACCGTGCCGCCGAGCGCGAGCCGGACCGGGTCGAGGTCGCCGCCGCGGCGGGACATCGCGTACGCGGCGACGGCGGCGACGGCCGCGCCGGCGAAGGCGAACCAGACGTACTGGGCGGGCCGGGCGAGGTCGAGGGTGTAGATCGCGGCGACGACGGCGAGGCTCGCGCCGGCGTTGATGCCGAGGGTGACCGGCGAGGCCAGCGGGTTGCGGGTGACGCCCTGGGCGACGGCTCCGGCCACGCCGAGCGCCGCCCCGACCGCCAGCCCGATGAGGGTGCGCGGGACCCGAAGGCCCGTCACCACGTCGGCGTCACCGCCGTGGGCCGTGCCGGTCAGGGCGTCGGCCACGGTGGACAGCGGGATGGAGCGCGAGCCGAGCGCGAGGCTCAGCGCGGCGCACAGCACGAGCGCGCACAGGCCCGCGGCCAGCAGCAGGGGCTGCCGGAGCGCAGGGCGCCGGGGCGTCGCGGGGGCCGCGGAAGCCGGCGGATCGGTTCTCAACACGGGTCGACATCTTAGGTTAGCTTTGCCTAAGTTCGTCAACCGTTGACAAATCGGACATGCCGCGCGCCGGGTGCCGTGCGGGTGCGGTGGAGTGAGGTGGGGTGCCGCTCGGGCGGGTGTGTCGCGGGCGGTTTGAAAGTCTGTAAGGTGAGCCTCACCTTATCCCATCTCGGGAAGCAGAGCTCGGGAGTTTCGATGATCCCCGGACCACCCATGCCCGCAGCCGCGCCCGCGTCGGCGATGCTGCCCGCGTCGCCCGTCCCGCCCGCGTCGCCCGTGTCGGCGATGCCGCCCGCGTCGCCCGTGTCGCCCGTCCTGCCCGTGTCGCCTGTGCTGCCGACGCCGCCCGTCCCGCCGGCAGCGCCCGCGTCCGCGCTGTTCGCGGACTACCGGCGCCTGCGCGACCTCTGCCCCGCGCTCGTCCTGCGCGTACTCGGTCCGGCCGACCCCGACCCGTCCGCCGCCGACGGCTGGTACTCCGGCGCCCAACTGGCCTGCGACGAGTCGGCCCTGGCCGCTGCGCTGGCCGGCGAGGAGGCCCGCACCGCCGACCGCCACGGCCGCGCCGCCCGGCCGCACGTCACCGCGTCACGTCTGCTGCACCACTACGTGTGGTCCGCCTGCCTGCTCATCGCCGGCCCCTGGCACCTCGCCCGGCGCGTCCCGGCCGTCGACCCCGCGGACCTCTGGTTGCACGCCCCCACCGGGGACCTCGCGTTGCGCCCGCGCGGCCACGTCGGCCGTCCCGGCGGTCCGCTCGGCGAGGACGAGTTGAGGGCCGAGCTGCGCGCCGCCGTCGTCGCCCACGCCGATCCGCTGGTCGCCGCCTTCGCCGGGCCCACCCGCCGACGGGACCGCGCGCTGTGGGGGATGGTCACGGACGACCTGGCCTCCGCGATCTGGTACCTCGGCAGGATGCTCGACGAGGAGGACGCGGCGGTCGCCGCCGCCGGGGCCGTCCTGCCCGGCGGCACGCTCCCGCTCCCCGGCGCGGCCGACTTCCGCCGTCTGCGCACCCCCGACGGCCGGTGCCACCCGACCCGGACGCGACTCGGCTGCTGCCTCTACTACGCCGTCGCGCCGGACGCGCTCGCCTGCCTGACCTGTCCGCGCACCTCCGACGAGGAGCGGGTGTCGCGGCTCTGACGGTCCGTGGCCCGGCGCCCGCGGCCCGGGGCCACTTGGTGCTCCGGTTGGTGCACCGATCGGTGCTCGGACGGGCTGTCAGTGCCAGCTGCTAGGTTCACCCGCATGATCATCGATGCGACGACGCGGGTGCGGATCGCCCGCCCCTCCCGGGACCTCGCGGCGGCCGAGCGCTTCTACGTCGGCGGCCTCGGCCTCGACGTGCTCTGGCGCACCACCGAGCGCGTCCCCGGCGAACACGATCTGCTGATGGTCGGCCCGCCGGGCGGAGGCTGGCACTTCGAGCTCACCCACGACCCGGAACACCCGCTGGAACCGGCCCCGACCGTCGACGACCTGTTCGTCGTCTACCTCGGCGCGCCCGTGGACGACGGACTCGTCGCCCGGCTGGAGGCCGCCGGCGGCACCCGGGTCACGTCCAACAACCCCTACTGGGACGCGCACGGCGTGACGATATCCGACCCGGACGGCTACCGGCTCGTGCTCTGCTCCCGCACCTGGGGCGCCTGACCGGCCGGCCGGTCCCCGTCCGGAGGCGTCGGCGTGGCCGGAAGCACCGCCACGCCCGCCTCCAGGTCCACGCCGAAGTTCGGCGGCGCTCCGGCGTGCTCGTCGTCGCGCAGCACCAATTGCTCCCGGCGCTGCTCGATCTGCACCTGCTTGCCGGAGCTGAAGAGCGCGTGCAGTTCCTCCATCACGCCGCCGCCCAGGCCGAACCCGCCGCCACCTCCACCCCCGGCAGCGCCCCCGGCATCGGACTTCGAGCCGCGCCGGGGCGATGCCTCGTCCCGAATCTGCAGCGCCGCGAGCAGCAGCAGTCCCACGATCGCGGCCACCACCGCCGCCGTTCCCACGATCATCCCCATGACGGTCTCAACGTGCCCCGGTCGTACGGTCGTTCCCTCCGTGCGACCCGCCATCCGCGACCTGTGGCGCGCCGCCCGTGACCCTCGGCCCGGACGGCCGAAGCGGAGCCGGTGGCCGGGCAGGCGCATAACTCGCGGGCCAAACCCCGGCCCACGGGCTACCCTGCCGCCCGACGTCGAGAGACGGTACAACCGGTGCGACAACCGGACCGGCAGGCAGAACAGAGAGCGAGCACATGACCGTGCGCGGCACCACCGTGGAGATCCCGACGGCGGACGGCGTCGCCGACGCCTACTTCGTCCACCCCGACGACGCACTGGCCCACCCGGCCGTCATCGTCCACATGGACGCCTTCGGACTCCGGCCCCACCTGATGGCCCTGGCCGACCGGCTCGCCGAGGACGGGTACGCCGTCCTCGTCCCCAACGCCTACTACCGGCACGGGCGCGCGCCGGTCATCGACTACGCCGAGGTCATCGACCCGGACAACGACCCGGCCCTCTTCGACAAGATCGTCCCGCTGCTCAACACCCTCACCCCCGAGGTGAACCGGCGCGACGCCGACGCCTACCTGGCCTGGCTGGACGAGTCCCCGCTCGTCAAGGACGGCCCCGTCGGGCTGACCGGCTACTGCCGGGGTGCGGTGCACGCGCTGCGCATGGCCGCCACCCACCCGGACCGGGTCGCCGCCGCGGCCGGTTTCCACGGCGGGAACCTCGCGCGCGAGACGCCGGACAGCCCGCACCTCGGCGCCCACCTGATCACCGCCGAGCTGTACTTCGGCCACGCCGACGACGACCCGTCGCTGCCGCCCGAGCAGATCGCCCGCCTCGCCGAGGCGCTCGCCGAGGCCGGCGTCCGCTTCCGCGCCGAGGTGTACCGGGGCGCCCTGCACGGCTACACGCAGGCCGACACCACGCGCTACGACGAGGCCGCCGACGCCCGGCACTGGACGGCGCTGCTCAAGCTGCTGAAGCGCACGCTTCCCGCCTGACGCCGCCTGACGCCGCCTGACGCCGCCTGACGCCGCCTGACGCCGTCTGTCACCGTCTGATCCCGCCCGGCACCGTCCGACGCCATCTGACAGCGCCGGGTCCCGATTGGACCTTCGCCCGGCTCTCGCCCGGGCCGTCAGCCGCGCTCGTCCGGCGCAGCGGCAGCGGCGGCGGTTCCGGGCCCCGGCGCGTCGGCGCACTCCTCCAGTGCGTCGGCGCGCCGCCGCAGTTCGGCCGCGATGTCGTCCCAGTCCGGCCCGTGCAGGACCAGGCTCATGGCCGCCTCGCGCATCAGCTCCGGCTCGTCCGGGCGCTGGAGGAGCACCAGGCGGTAGGCGAGGTTGCGGATCCGCACCGGCAGGTAACCGTCGCAGAGGTACGGGCAGAGCTCGCGCAGCATGGCCAGGATCGTGTCGGCGTCCGCGAACGTCAGCGACTCGACGAAGTAGCCCTCGTCGTGGTCCGGTTCGGTGCAGGGGCCGGGTGCGACCGGTTCGGGCCGGTACTCGTCGCCGTAGAGGCACCGCGCGTGGTCGGTCAGGCTGCTGTGCATGCCGGGAGCCTACGGCTGTTTGTCACGGATGTCCGTTCCGGGTCGTTCACATCTTATCTTTGCGCATTACTCACGCGACGGACACGAAGTGTTCGGGTTACGGTGTGCCCGGGCGGTCAAGGTCGGGTCCGGCGGCACATGTCGTCCGGGCCACCGGGGCCGCCGTTCGTACGGGCGGCCGGGGAGGCGCCCGGCGCCGCCGAGCGGTGAGGACCGACCCGCGCATCCGGCACTGCAGGCCGGTCGCCGGCCGGTCCGATCGGGCGGGCGGCGCGTCACGGTGATCCGTGACGGCGGTCCGTTGACCGCTGTCCGTGACGGCCGGCCGTGACGGCGAGCTGCGACGGAGAGCCGTGACGGAGAGCCGTGGCGGCGATTCATCACCAATCACGACGAACCATGTTCCAGAGTTCCAGGGGGGAACCGGACTGTGCACGAAATGACTGTGGGGGCGGCTGCGCGCGCCCGGACGGCCTCGCGCCCGCGGCGCGGTGGCGGGGCGACGGTGCCGCCGGCGATGGCGGCCCTGTCGGAGCGGGTCCCCGGCGGGGTCCGCCGGGGCGAACTGGACCTCGGCGGCCGGGTGCTGCGCTGGGTCGAGGCGGGCCAGGGAGGGCCGACCGTCGTCCTGGTGGCCGACAGTGGCGCGCCGGCGCTCACGTGGGCGCCCGTACTGCCCGAACTCGCCCGGTTCGGACGGGTCGTGGCGTACGACCGGGCCGGGCTCGGTGCGAGCGACTTCGACGCGGGCCTCACCCTGGATACCCAACTCGCCGACCTGGTCGCCCTGGTGGAACACCTCGGCGACGGCCCGTGCGTGCTGGCCGGACAGGGCTGGGGCGGCCTGCTCGCCCAACTCGTCGGCTGGCAGCGGCCGGAGCTCGTCGGAGGCCTGGTCCTGGTGGATCCGGTGCACGAGGAGTTCCACGCGCCGGCCGTCCGCGCCGCCGAGGCCGCGATGGTACGGATCGGACTGCTCCGGTCGGCCTTCGCTCCCGGTGCCGGGGCCGTCCGCCCGGGCCGCCACCAGTGGCGCACCGCCGTCGCCGAGAACCGGCTGATGACGCTCGCCGTGCCCGAGATCCGGCGCCGCCGCTCCGCCGCGCGCACGACCGACGTGCCGGTGGCCGTCCTCAGCGCGACCGAGGGCCTGCCGGCGGTCCTGCGCACCCGCTGGACGATCCTGCAGTCGCGCATCGCCGAGCGCGCGACCCGCGGCACCCACATCGTCGTGCGCGGCGCCGGCCACGTCATCCACGCCGACGACCCCGGGGCCGTGACGGCAGCCGTGCTGGAAGTCGCGGAGCACGCCCGGCAGTCGGCGCGCGCCTGAGGCGACGGGTTCCTCGGGTGGCGCGCCCGGGGAGGCGCCGGCCGCGTCCGGGACGGCGGGCACACGCGGTTCACCGAGGGGCCCGGTGCGCCGGGCGTGACCGCTGCGCCGCGTGCGCCCCGGTACGCCCGGTGGCTCCCGGTGCAACCCGTGTGCCCCGGTATGCCAAGCGTGTGCGAAACGCCCTTGTCACCGGAGGAAACCTGCTCGTACGGCGGGTGATGACGCCGCGGCACCCTCTGGCACACTGTGTGCCCGAAGGCCCGCTGGGGAGGGTCATGACATCTGGGGGCAGGGGATGACGGGACGGGGGACCGTGCTCGGCGGGCGCTACACGCTCACCGAGCGGATCGGCGGCGGGGGCATGGGCACCGTCTGGCGGGCCGAGGACGGCGTGCTGGCGCGCCAGGTCGCCGTCAAGATCCTGCACTCGGCGCTGTTCGAGGACGGCACGTTCGTCCGGCGCTTCCGGCGCGAGGCGCAGATGGTCGCCGCGATCGACCATCCCGGGATCGTCGACGTGTACGACTACGGCGAGAGCGGTTCGGGCGGCCGCGGCGCCTCCGGCGGCACCGGCGGCACCGGCCGTGCGGACGGCCCGGAGGGCGAAGGAGCCGCCACCGGCGGGGCCGCCGCCGACGACGGGGACGACGGCGAGCGCTGCGCCTACATCGTCATGGAGCTGATCGAGGGCCGCCCGCTCGACCAGGTCCTCGCCGCCGACGGCCCGATGTCCCCCGAGCGCGCCTTCGCCCTGCTCGCGTCCGCGCTGGACGCCCTGCAGGCGGCCCACCGCCAGGGCATCGTCCACCGCGACATCAAGCCGTCGAACCTGATGGTGCGCGCCGACGGCCACGTCACGATCACGGACTTCGGCATCGCCCGCGCGGTCGCCAGCACCAAGATCACCGCCTCGCACGCGATCATCGGCACCGCGCTCTACATGGCGCCCGAGCAGGCCGAGGGCAAGGGCGGGGTCGCGCCGGCCTCCGACCTGTACTCGATCGGCGTGGTCGGCTACGAACTCCTCACCGGGCGGCCGCCGTTCGAGGGCGAGAGCGTGCTGGAGGTGGCGCTCAAGCACGTGCGCGAGCCCGCGCCGGAGCTGCCCGCCGCGTTCCCGCCCGCGGTGCGCCTGCTCGTGACGAGGGCGCTCGCGAAGAAGCCCGAGGACCGCTACGCCGATGCGGCCGCGATGGCCGCCGCGGCCCGGTCGGCGATCGGCGCCCCGGGCGCGGACGTCGTCCCGGAGGAGGTGGTGGCGCGCGCCCGGGCCGCCGCTGCCGCAGCCGCTGCGGCCGCCGCCGCCGATGAGGAGGCCGAGGCGGGTCCGGTGGGCCCGGCGGGTGCCGTAGGCAAGAACGGCCGGCCGGGGAAGGAAAGCGGCGGTAGCGGCGGGGGAGCGCCGAACGAGGTGGCGAAGGTGGGCCCGCAGCAAGCCACCGAGCCGGGGCGGCGCCGGTCGCGGCGCGCGATGCTGGTGCCCGTCATCATCCCGGTCGTCATCTCGATGGGCACGGCGACCGTCCTGCTCGTCGACCGCGGCCCCGGCGGCGCGGACGCCCACACGCCGCCCGGCGCGCAGCCGACCGTCGCGACGGCCCCGGCGACGCCGGGCGCTCCCGGCACGACGGGGACGGACACCACGCCGACCCCGTCCGCGGCGGCCACGACGGCCACCCCGCCCCCGGCCGACACCCCGGGTGCGTCCGCCGCCCCCAATCAGCCGCCGAACCCGGCGAGTCAGCCGCAGGTGCCCGTTCCGGCGCCCGGCAGCGGCGGCAACGCGGCTGCGTCCGGTGGTGGCCGGGGTACCGGCAGCGCGTCCGGCGGTGGTGCGTCCGGTGGCAGCGCGTCGGGTGGCCAGTCGAATCCGTCGGGCGGCGGCGGTGGGGGTGCGGGCGGCACCGGCAACCAGCCCGCCAACAACGGCAATCCCCAGCCCCAGCCCCAGCCAGGTGGCGCGGCGGGCGGCGCGGCGGCGGGCGGTGGCGGTGGCTCGCCGTCCGGCGGTGGTGCGCCCGCCGGTGGCGGATCGGCCTCGACGCCGACCAATCCCAGGCCGGCCGGGTGCGGCGGGAGCGACTGGGTGACCATCGTCAACGTGCGGTACGGCCTCCCGCTCGGGCTGCAGAACGACAACCTGTCGGCCGGCAACCCGGCGGTCCTGGGCGGAGCTTCGGCGTACGGCTGGATCGCCACGCTCGGAGCGGGCAACTACACCAACTACAACGCCTGCAACAAGAGCGGCCCCCTGCTCGTCCAGAACATGGACGGGATGGGCCCCGGTTCGACCGCCACCGTCGCGCTGAATTCCGGGTGGAACCCCCTGAGCGCCTGGGTCGTCCGGCCCGCGAGCGCCGCTGGCACGTACACGCTCGCCGAGAACGGCGGGGCGCGGTGCCTGACCGGAAACGGTTCGGGCAGCCCCGTCACCATGACGGCGTGCACCGACGGTCTGGCAGCGCAGCAGTGGCGGCTCACGAGTGGCTGACGCGGCGGAGGTCGGGGGCAGCTCCGGCGGCTGCTCCGGGGGCTGCGACGAGGAGGAACCGCGGCCGCCCGTCGCCGGGATGACGATCAGCGTCCGGACCCGCCGCGACGTCGTGGTCGTCGATCCGGAGCGCTTCCTGGCCGCGGCCCGGGCGGCGTTCCGCGAGCTGTACCCGGGCGCGACGGAGCAGGACGCCCGCCGTCACGTCCTGGACGTGACGGACGCGGTGGACGTGCTGCTGGAGCGCGACGGCGTCCTCGCCCCCGGGCTGCGGGACGCGGGGGCCGGCAGGTGCGGGCCGCTGCCCGGACGCCGCGTCCTCGACCGGCCCGACGGTCTCTCGCCCGCCGGCGAGATCCAGCAGATCGTCCTGGGCGACCCCGAGCCCTTGCAGGACATCGTGCTCTCCCAATTCGCCGAGGGCCGCGACCTGTTCGCGCTGCCGCCGACCGAATGACCGGACGGGGGCGCCCCGCTCGCTGCACCAGGCGGGGTAGCCGCGCCCTCGGGAGTCGTTCCGGCAGCATTGGTACGGACCATCGCGGGAAATCTCAATGATTCCCCAACTCGCCGACTGCGCACCGGAGTCGGGCGAACACGCAAGTCAGCGGGGCTAGCAGACGCCTCGACCGCGAACAAGCGCGACCGGTGGCGGGACCTCGCCAAGCGGATGTCAAGACTCCGTATCGAAAGTTTTACAGGCGTGTAAAACTCGCCCGGCAACCCGTCATCTCCCGTCGGTGGAACGGCCGGTGTGGCATCGGCCCAGGCCGGCGGACATCGTTCGAGTGGTAACCCACTGCAAGGGCGGGTGGAATTCCCCGGTTTGTCCGTGTCGCTGGATGTCCGTCAGGTTGGCGGGACCTGGCCACTTGATGAAGTAGACCTGTCAAAACGCTTGTCGGGTTGTCATGCTTTTTGACAGCCCCCGCCGGCAGCCCCCACCCCCACCCCTCGGTGGTCTGCCGTTCGATCGCAACGGGGCCCAGTACGCCAGTGCCCGTCCCGCCCCACAGGTGCCGACCCCGGCCCCCGGGACGCGGTGCGACCGCGCACAGACGCGGTTTCCCGGAAGGACTCGTACGTGAAGCGAAAGCTCGCAGCCGTCGCCGTGCTCTCGGCCACGGCCCTGCTGACCGGCGTGATCCAGGTGAGCACCACGGCCGCGCAGGCCGCCCCGACCGCCGCGCTGCAGGCGCAGGCCGCCCACCAGCACGCCACCGTGCTCGCGGTGGCGAACGGCGAGGCCGGCCCGCTGGCCAAGCAGCTCGCCCTCGGCGACCAGGAGAAGCTGGTCGCCAAGGACGCGGTGATCGACGCCGACGGCACCCGCCACCTCCGCTTCGAGCGGACCTACGCCGGCCTGCCCGTCATCGGCGGCGACCTGGTGGTCCACCAGGCCAAGGACGGCGCGGTCAAGTCCGTGAACAAGGCGGTCGCGGCGCAGCTGAGCCTGCCGAGCCTCACCCCGCGGATCCCGGCCGACAAGGCCGCCGACAACGCGGCGGGCGCGGTGCGCGCCACCGTGGGCGTCACGCTGGACGCCGACGAGTCCCCGATGGCCGACGTGCACCAGGCCGGTGCCGCCGAGCTGGTCGTCTGGGCGAGCGACGGCAACCCCCGCCTGGCCTACCGGGTCCAGGTCGAGGGCACCCGCGCCGACGGCACCCCGAGCCGCCAGGTCCTCGTCACCGACGCGGCCACCGGCGCGGTGCTGTCCACCCACGAGAAGATCGAGACCGCGGCCGGCACCGGCAACGGCGTCTTCGTGGGCAACGTCCAGCTCAACACGGCCCAGAGCGGCTCCTCGTACTCGCTCAAGGACGACACCCGCGGCGGCCAGTCCACCAGCGACATGAGCAACGGCACCAGCGGCAACGGCTCGCTGTTCGCCAACAGCACCAACAGCTTCGGCGACGGCACCGCCGGGAACCGCGAATCCGCCGCCGTGGACGCCCAGTTCGGCGCCGCGACCACGTGGGACTTCTACAAGTCCACCTTCAACCGCAACGGCATCCGCAACGACGGCGTCGGCGCGGCGAGCCGCGTGCACTACGGTTCCAACTACGTCAACGCGTTCTGGAGCGACGACTGCTTCTGCATGACCTACGGCGACGGCCAGGGCGACACCCACCCGCTCACCGAGATCGACGTGGCCGGCCACGAGATGACGCACGGCGTCACGGCCGCGACCGCCGCGCTCAACTACTCCGGTGAGTCCGGCGGCCTCAACGAGGCCACCTCCGACATCATGGGCACGATGGTCGAGTGGTACGCCAACCTGCCCTCGAACCCGCCGAACTACTGGATCGGCGAGCTCATCAACCTGAACGGCGACGGCAAGCCGCTGCGCTACATGGACCAGCCGAGCAAGGACGGCTCGTCGGCCGACTACTGGTCCGCCGACGTCGGCAACTCCGACGTGCACTTCTCGTCGGGTGTGGCGAACCACTTCTTCTACCTGCTGTCCGAGGGCAGCGGCGCGAAGTCGATCAACGGGTTCGACTACAACAGCCCGACGTACGACGGCTCGACGCTCGCGGGCATCGGCCGCGACAAGGCGGCCCAGATCTGGTACCGCGCGCTGACCACCTACTTCACCTCCACCACCGACTACGCGGGTGCCCGTGCGGCCACCCTCAGCGCGGCGACCGACCTGTACGGGGCGAACAGCGCCGAGTACAACGCGGTCGCGGCCACGTGGACTGCGGTGAACGTCAACTGACGATACGTCAGGTGAGTGGCGTGGGCCGCGGTGCGGTGACAGTGGTGCGGCGACCGCGGTGCGGTGACGCGGGACCAGTGAAGCTGGTGCTGTGATGCAGGTGCGTTGATGCAGGTGCGTTGATGCGGTTGCGGTGATGCAGGAGGGGACGCGGTGTTCCCCGGCGGGGGCGGCGGTGGGATGACCACCGGCGCCCCCGCTGCCGTTTCACGCGGCGGGCGACGCGGCCTTCGCGGCAACGGGCGCGGGCGGCGTCGAGTGCCGGCGCCGGAATCGGTGCTCGGTCGCGGTGCAGGCGGTGAGGACGAGGGCGGCCGCCGCGGCGGCGGCCGTGACCGCGAAGGGAGCGCCCGGCGAGAAGTGGTCGGCCGCCCAGCCGCTGACGAAGGTGCCCGCCGACTGGGCCAGGATGAGCGCGCTGACCAGTGCTGCCATCGCCTCGCCGAGACGGGCGGCCGGCACCGTGCGCTCGACCAGGCCGAACATCGTGATCATCTGCGGCGCGACGGCGACCCCGAGGAACCCGACGGCCGCGGTGAGCGCCACGAGGCTCCCGTCCGCGAAGAACAGGACGCAGGAGGCGGTGAACAGCAGCGCGGTGCCCGCCCGCAGGCGCGGCGGCAGGCCCCAGCGGGCGGGGAGCGACGCGGTGGCGATGCCCGCGATCGAACTGGTGCAGCCCAGGAATCCGTACAACAGCCCTGCGGAACCCGGCCGGCCCAGCGCCTCGGTGGTGGCGGTGATGCCGACCTGGACCGAGCCGAAGCAGGCGCCCAGCAGCGCCATCCCGGCCATGAGGAGGAGGTAGGGAGTGTTGAACAGGCGCTCGGCGGACTGGGATTGGGCGTGGACCGGGGTCGGCACGCCGGTTGCGGCGGTTGCGGCGGTCTCGGCGGTCGGGTGCAGGGCGAACAGCGTGGCGCAGACGCCGGACAGCACGGCAGCGGTGAGCATCCCGGCGGACGGGGAGACGGCGGTGGCGAGCATGCCGACGAGTGCCGGGCCGGCCGTGAAGCTCACCTCGTCGACGATCCCGTCCAGCGCCAGCATGGCCGAGGTCAGCTCCGGTTCACCGGCCGACAGCCGGACCCAGCGGCTGCGCGACAGCGGGCCGACCAGTGGGACGGACAGGCCGGTCAGCGCGGCGGGCGCGATCTGCCAGCCGAGCGCGAGCCCGTGCTCGGAGGCGGCGACCAGGGCGACCAGGGCGGCGGCGTTGACCAGGGCGGCGGCCAGTCCGACCGTGCGCTGCCCGCGCCGGTCCGCCAGCCGTCCGACGATCGGACCGCCGATCGCCTGACCGCCCGCCAGGGCCCCGGCCACCAGCGAGCCGGACCACACGCTGCCGGTGTTCCGGCTGACCAGCAACAGGGTGCCGATCGGGCTCATCGCGTTCGGCAGCCGGCCGAGCAGCGACCACAGCAGCACCCGGCTGCCCGTCAGTTGCGTTGCCATGCGGAAGTTCACGGCCACGGACACGGTGCAGGCCTCCTCTGCGGAACCGGTACGGGCGCCCGCCTCCCGTCTCCGGCCCGACCAGGTGACAGCGACCTGCGGGTGAGCCTAGACGGTAGAGGTGACGGCGGTGTGACGGTAATCGTTTGATCACCCGGTGGAGTCGAAGGGTGGGGGAGGGGTGATTGGAGGAGTGGCCAAGGGGGGGTGAGGGAGGTGAGGGGGCGGTGGTGGGGCGGGCGACGGCGAACAGGTAACAGATGACAGATTTCAACATCTGTTACCTGTTACCTGTCATCTGTTCGCCGCCGGCGGTTGGCTGTCGCCCGTCACCCCTGTCGCCCATCAGTCGCCCACGAGGTCCTTCCGGATCTGGTCGAGGACCAGCCCGGCTCCCGTGTACCCGATGCCGAGCATCCACAGCCCGTCGTCCACCTGGAACACCCGGCCGTTGCGGACGGCGTCGAGGTTCCTCCACAGCGCACCGCCCAGGATCTTCGGCTGGTCGGACTTCGCGGCGTCCCCGTACACCGAATAGAAGATGACGTCGGCCGCGGCCTGGTCGACCTGCTCGGGGCTGATCTCCAGCGAGAACCCGGGCTTGTCCTGGTTGGCGGGCCGGCCGACCCCGAGGTCCTTGAACAGCGATCCGACGAAGGTGTCGTTCAGGTAGAGCCTGGTCGGCGCGCCCGCGAGGAAGCGCGCCATCTCGACCCTTGTGGCGGTGGCCTTGGCCGGTCCGCCGAGCGCGGTGATCAGATCCCGCACCTTCGCCTGGTACGCGGCCTCGGCCGTCGCTGCCTCCGCTTGCCGCCCCAGCGCCTCGGCGTGCAACCGGACGTTCTCCTTCCAGCTCGGTCCGGTGGTCCTGGACAGCACCGTGGGTGCGATCTTGGCCAGCTGGTCGTACCGCTTGTCGTCGCGCACCTGGTTGCTCAGGATGAGGTCCGGTCGCAGCGCGGCGATCGCCTCCAGGTTGGGCTGGCCGATGGCGCCGACGGCCTTCGTGTCCGCGAGCCGGTCGCCCGGGAGGTAGGCGGGGAAACCCGCGCCGTCGCTGACGGTGGTCGCGCCGACCGGGATGATCCCGAGAGTGACGGCCGAGTCGAGCGCGTCCGTGTCCAGCACGACCACGCGGGAGGCCCGGGCCGGCACGGTGCTCTCACCGCGCGCGTGCCGTACCGTCCGCGTGCCGGCCGAGCTCGCCGCCCGTGACGGACTGTCGGCTCCGCAGGCGGCGAGCGCGAGGCCCGGGGAGAGTCCGGCGGCGAGACCGAGGGCGGCGCGGCGGCTCAGGTGTCCGGGCATGGGCGGCTTCCTCCGGCGACGGTCCAACGGGCGGGCAGGGCGCGGGAATTCCTGCCCGTCACGCGTGCGCGCTACGCGTCGGAGCCGCTGCCGTCCTCGCTGCCGTCCTTGCCGCAGCTCTCACTCCCGCTCTCACTCCCGTCCTCGCTCCCGTCCGAGCCCTCCGCGCCGTTCTCCCTTCGGTGGCGCAGCAGTTCGTCGTACTCGGCGTGCACGCGGCGGTCCATCGCGAGCGCGAACTGGGCGTCCGCGACCGTCCGGGCCAGCGGGCGGACCCGCAGGATGCGCTCGGTGAGGCGGGCGGCCTCGCCGGGGGGCAGCGGGGAGTCGGCGGACAGCGCGCCGAGGATGTGGTCGGTGACGACGTTGATGAAGATCTCGGCGATCGCGTCGACGTGCGCCTGGGTGCGCCGGCTGGCGTCCAGGACGGCCGACAGCGGTACGCCCTCCGCGACCAGCGCCGTCGTGGCGTCCATCAGGCGGCGGCTGATGTGGGTGATGCCGTCGTCGGTGACGGTGATGTAGCCCTGGGCGAGGGATTCGGCCGTGTTCTCCTCGGTGAGCTGGTCGCCGAAGCCGTCCTTGAGCTCGTCCCAGGTCAGGCGCACCGGCGTCTCGTCCGACCAGGGCGCGATGATGGCCGCTTCCAGGCCGATCAGTTCCGCGACGTCCCGCCCGCTCTCGCCGGCGCCGATGAGTTCGGTGATGCCGCCGAGGGTGTGTCCGCGTTCGAGCAGCTCGCCGATCATGCGCAGGCGGGCCAGGTGCTCCTCTCCGTACCAGGCGATGCGGCCCTCTTTGCGCGGCGGTTGGAGCAGTTTGCGCTCGCGGTAGAAGCGCAGCGTGCGGGTGGTGATGCCGGCCGCTTCGGCCAGTTCCTCCACCCGGTACTCGCGTTTTCTGTCGTCCGCAGCAGCTCTGGCCTTGTCCACGGCGATCAGCATAGGACGGTCCGCCGCGGTCGCCGCCGGAATCGGGGCGGTCGGCCGTCTTCCCAGCGCTGTCGGCAAGGGCTACCCTGCCAACCATGCCAGTGATTGCTGGCATGGTTATCGGGATTCCGGGCAGAACGTCCGGGAGAGTTCCTCTTGGGCGGAGAGCACGCGACCGCCCCCACCCTCAGGAGGACGCCGCATGGCATCCAGCACCAAGCGCCCCCGGCCCGGCGCGTCCGCCGCCCCCGAGGCGTCCGAAGCCGCCGAAGGCGCCGGCGCTGTCGAAGCGGCCGAGGCCGTTGCGCTCGTCGAGGCCGTCGCGTTCGCCGGCGACGTCGAGGTCGTCGAGGTCGTCGACGAGGAGGCGGCCGAGGCCGTCCCGCACGTCCGGGTGGCGGTCGTCGGTGCCGGCTTCGGCGGCCTCGGTGCCGCCGTCCGGCTGCGCCGGGCCGGGATCACGGACTTCGTCGTCCTGGAGCGCGCCGACTCGGTCGGCGGCACGTGGCGCGACAACAGCTACCCCGGGTGCGCCTGCGACGTCCCCTCGCACCTCTACTCCTTCTCCTTCGCGCCCAACCCCGAGTGGCCGCGCAGCTTCTCCGGCCAGCCCGACATCCGCGCCTACCTGGAGAAGGTCGCCACGGTCTTCCGACTCCGCCCCCACCTGCGCTTCAACGCCGAGGTGCTGGAGGCCCGCTGGGAGGGTGAGCACACGCGCTGGCGGATCACCACCACGGCCGGCACGTGGACCGCCGACGCCATCGTCTCGGCCTCCGGTCCGCTCGCGGACCCGCAGATCCCCGACCTGCCCGGCCTGAGCGCATTCACCGGCAAGGTGTTCCACTCCTCCCGCTGGGACCACGACTTCGACCTGACCGGCAAGCGCGTCGCGATGGTCGGTACCGGAGCCTCCGCCGCCCAGATCATCCCGTCGATCCAGCCGAAGGTCGGAAAACTGACGGTCTTTCAGCGGACGCCCGCCTGGGTCCTGCCCCGTCGTGACCGCGAGATCACCCAGCTGGAGAAGTGGCTGCACGGACGGTTCCCGGTGACCGGCAAGGTCCGCAGGGGGACGCTCTTCGCGCTCCGCGAGCTCCAGGTCGACGCCTTCGTCCGCCGGCCCGGCCTGCTGCGCGCCGTCCAGCGGCTCGCCGAACACCACATCGCCCAGGGCGTCCCCGACGCCGCGCTGCGCGCCAAGCTCACGCCGGACTACCGGATCGGCTGCAAGCGCATCCTGCTCAGCAACACGTACTACCCGGCGCTCGCCGCCGCCAACACCGAGGTCGTCGCCTCCGGCCTGCGCGAAGTGCGCGGCTCCACGCTGGTCGCGGCCGACGGCAGCGAGCACGAGGTGGACGCCATCGTCTTCGGCACCGGCTTCCACGTCACCGACATGCCCATCGGGGCAAGGGTGTTCGGCGCGAACGGCACCAGCCTGGCCGAGGAGTGGAAGGACGGCATGGAGGCGCTGCGCGGCTCGACCGTGCGCGGCTTCCCGAACCTGTTCTTCGTGATCGGCCCCAACACCGGCCTCGGCAACAGCTCGATGATCCTCATGATCGAGTCCCAGCTGAACTACGTCGTCGACGCGCTCACCACGCTCGGCTCGATCGGTGCCGCCGCCATGCAGCCGACCGCCCGCGCCCAGCGCCAGTGGAACCTCGAACTCCAGCACCGGATGGACCGCACCGTCTGGTCCACCGGCGGCTGCCACAGCTGGTACCAGGACCAGAACGGCAAGAACACCGTGCTGTGGCCCGGTTCCACCACCGCGTTCCGCCGCGCCACCCGCAAGGTCGACCTCGGCGAGTACGAGCTCATCATGCGCGCGACGCCGGCCACCGCGTCCGACTCGGCGCAGGCCATGACTGCCCAGGGAGTGTCAGCATGAGTCCGCAGCTTTCCCCCGACTGCGTACCGCCCACACCTGTCGAGGAGTTGGCCGTCCGCTCCGCCGACGGGCTGCGCCTGCACGTCGAGATCCACGGCCAGCCCGGGGCGCCGACCATCGTGCTCGCCCACGGCTGGACCTGCTCGACCGCCTTCTGGGCGCCGGTGATCCGCCAACTCTCCGACCGCTACCGGCTCGTGGCCTACGACCAGCGCGGTCACGGGCACAGCGAGATCCCGCCGAGCGCGGCCCGCTACTCCACCCGGGCACTCGCCGATGACCTCGCCGCCGTCCTCGCCCGGACGGTCCCGGCCGGGGAACGGGCCGTCCTCGCCGGCCACAGCATGGGCGGGATGACCATCATGGCGGCCGGCGGACGGCCCGAGGTCGCCGAACGCACCGCCGCCGCCGTCCTCGTCTCCACCGGTCCCGGGCGGCTGCTCGACGAACTCGCCGTCCTGCCCGAGTCGTTCCGCCCGGCCGGGCTTCGCCGGTTCCTGCACGGCCGACTGCTCCACTCCCGGATGCCGCTCGGTCCGGTCTCGGCGGTCAGTCGCGCAGCGCTCAAGTTCGCGACGATGGGGCCGGATTCGGCGCCGGGCCGGGTCGAGGCGACGGCCCGGATCGTGCACGCCTGCCCGACCACCGTCCGCGCGCGCTGGGCGGGTGTCCTCGGACGGCTGGACGTCTTCGCCGGACTCGGCCGCCTCGCCGCGCCGACGTCGGTCATCGCCGGCACGGCGGACCGGCTGACACCACCGGTCCACGCTCACCGCATGGTCGCCGAACTGCGCGACCCGCAGGGGTTGTTGCTGCTTCCCGGGGTCGGTCACATGTCGCCGTTGGAACGGCCGGTCGAGGTCGCGGCGGAGATCCACCGAATGGCCGTGGCCCATCTGACTGCGGACAGCGGTCCCGCCGCCGATTCCGCCCCCGGTTCCGTCTCCGGTTCCGGTTCCGATGATTTCGACTCCGAGAGGAGCGTCGTCGCATGAACGCCATACCGCCGTTGTCCGCCCAGGTCGTCGTCGTCACGGGGGCCGCCCGTGGTGTCGGCGCGTCGCTCGCGCGCAAGCTCGCGCGCCGCGGGGCGAAGGTCGCGCTGCTCGGGTTGGAGCCGGCCGAACTCAAGGACGTCGCCGCCCAGTGCGGCCCGACCGCGACCACGTGGGAGGTCGACGTCACCGACCTCGACGCTCTCGATGACGCCGCCCGGCGGGTCAAGGAGCATTACGGCCGGATCGACACCGTCGTCGCCAACGCCGGGATCGCCATCGGGGGGCCGTTGGTGGACAGCGACCACCGGGCGTTCAGCCGGGTGATCGAGGTCAACCTGCTGGGCAGTGTGGCCACCGCGCGGGCGTTCCTCCCCGCCCTCATCGAGAGCCGCGGCTACCTGCTCCAGATCGCCTCGCTCGCCGCCCTGACGCCGTCGCCACTGATGAGCGCGTACTGCGCGAGCAAGTCCGGGGTGGAGGCGTTCGCCCACTCGATCCGTGGCGAGGTCGCCTACCAAGGGGTCAAGGTCGGTGTGGGGTACCTGAGTTGGACCGACACGGACATGGTGCGCGGTGCCGACGAGGACGTCGTTCTCAAGCAGATGCGCAGCCGCCTGCCGTGGCCGGCCAACAAGACCTACCCGCTGGAGCCGGCCGTGGACCGGATCGTGGCCGGCATCGCCCGGCGCTCCGCGCACGTCTACGCCCAGGCCTGGCTGCGCGGTATGCAGCCGGTCCGGTGGCTGCTGCCGAGCCTCATCGCGGTGGTGGGCTCCCGAGACGTGGCCAAGCTGGCCCCGCAACTGGCCGCGACCGCCGCCTCGCGCCTGCGCGCGGTCGGCGCGGGCGGAGCGGCTGACACGGTGGCGCGCAGTTCTGACAGTGGTGCACGGGCCGACGGTTGACGGTCGGCTCGTGGTGAGGGGCTCGGGCGCGGGGTAGTGGCGAGCGACGGGTAACAGATGACAGCTGACAGATAACAGATTTCGAAATCTGTTATCTGTCAGCTGTTCGTCGTCGCCGGTCGGCCCTCACTCCAGCAGTTCCTCCGGCGTGCTCCGGGCGATCCTGGCGAGGGTCTCCAGGGCATGTGTCAGGACCGGGACCGGCGGCGACGCGAGGCCGACCCGGACGGCGGACGGAGACACCCTGGGGTCCACGGCGAAGGCTGCGGCCGGGGTGATCGCGATGCTCTCGCGCGCCGCGGCGGCCACGAACGTTTCCGCCCGCCACGCCGTCGGCAGTTCCCACCACACGTAGTAGGAGCACGGGTCCGCGCGCAGGTGTTGTCCTGACAGCACTTCCCGTGCGAGCAGCTGACGCGCGGTCGCATCCGAGCGCTTCGCCGCCTCGACCGCCGCGACGGCGCCGTCCCCGACCCAGCGGACGACCGCCTCCAGCGCGAACCCGCTGGGCGTCCATCCGCCGGACCGCAGCGCGGCGGCCATCCGGTCGCGGAATGCGCCGGGGACGACGGCGAACCCGGTGGTCAGGCCCGGGGCCAGGCGCTTGGAGACGCTGTCGACCAGGATCGTTCGCTCGGGCAGCAGGGCTGCGAGGGGCACGAGGTCGGGTCGCAGGAAGGACCAGATGGCGTCCTCGATGACGGGCAGGTCGAGACGACGCAGCTCGTCGGCGAGGGTTGCCCGGCGCTCGGGTGGGAGGCTTCCGCCGAGCGGGTTCTGCAGGCGGGGCTGGAGGTAGACGGCGCTGAGCGGCGCGGCCCGGTGCGCGGCGGTGACGGCGCCGGTCCGGAGGCCGTGCTCGTCGACGGCCAGTGGTACGAGAGTGATCCCCAGCCGCTGCGCGACGGCCTTGACCACGGGGTACGTCAACGCCTCGACCCCGAGCCGCCCTCCGGGCGGTACGAGCGCGGCGACCGCGCCGGCGACCGCCTGCCGGCCGTTGCCCGCGAACAGCACGTCCTCGGGCGATGCCTGCCACGAGGGCGAGCCGTGCGGCCCGGATGCCAGCTGGGCGAACGCGTGGCGGCAGGCGGCCGTCCCGACGGCCCCCACCGGACGCAGCGCGGCGTCGAGTGCGTCCGCCCGAAGCATCGGTGCGAGGGCGGCGCCGAGCAGCGCCTGCTCGGGCACGACGGGGTAGTTGAGCTCCAGGTCGATGGGTGCCCCGGCTGGTTCGGCGAGCGGGATGTGGGGGCCGGGCGCCCGCTGGTCGGCGCGGACGAAGGTGCCGCGGCCGACCTCGCCGGTGGTGAGCCCCCGGAGGGCCAGTTCCCGGTAGACGCGCCCGGCGGTCGAGGCGGCGATGCCGCGGCGGCGGGCGAAGGCGCGTTGGGTGGGGAGCTGTTGCCCGGGGCGAAGCCGTCCGTCGGTGATGGCGTTGGCGATCTCGTCGGCGATGAGCCGGTAGTCGTCCATCGACGGGCCCTCCGTGTCGGTCGTGCTCGGCGGGATTGCGTTGATTGCACCGAGCGCAAAGTTATCATTGCATCGAGCTCGGAGTGCGGCCTAGCCTCCTCGCATGGACCTGTTGATCCCCGCCGCCGCCCCGCACGCCCTGCTCGGAATCGCCGCCGTGGCGCTGGGCATGGTGCTCACCCCCGGGCCCAACATGATCTACCTGGTCTCGCGCTCGATCGCCCAGGGCCGCCGGGCCGGGCTGGTGTCGCTGGTCGGGGTCGCGGCCGGATTCCTGGTCTACCTCGGGGCCGTGACGGTTGGCGTCGCCGCGGTGTTCACGGTGGTGCCGGCGCTCTATGCGGCGATCAAGCTCGCCGGGGCCGGGTACCTGCTGTGGCTCGCGTGGAAGGCCGTCAAGCCGGGTGGCGCGCCGGTCTTCGCGCCGCAGCAACTGCCGCACGACTCGCCGCGCAAGCTGTTCGGGATGGGCTTCCTGACCTGCCTGCTCAATCCCAAGATCGCCATCATGTACCTGTCCCTGCTGCCCCAGTTCGTCGACCCGGCGCGCGGTCACGTCGCGGCCCAGAGTCTGGTGCTCGGCCTCACCCAGGTCGTCGTGGCGGTCACCGTCAACGGACTGATAGCGGCGAGTGCGGGCAGCATCGCGTCCTTCCTCAACCGTCGCCCGGCTTGGCTCCGCATTCAGCGCTACGCGATGGGCACGGTCCTCGGTGGACTCGCCCTGCACATCGCGGCGGACCGGGCGAAGGCGGTTGCGGTCTGAGCGGGTGGGGGGCGGCGGATGGCAGCCGACGGATGACAGCTGACAGATAACAGATTTCGAAATCTGTTATCTGTCAGCTGTTATCTGTTCCCCGCCACCTCCGTCAGCACCCCGTACCCGACCCGCAGGAACCGCCCGTCCATCGTCGGCCCCGTGTTGGCGAGAGCGGCGACGGCGCTCTCCGTCTGTGGTGAGAAACCCACGAACGCGGTGAACCCGCGCGTGGCGCCGGAGTGGAAGAACAGGTCCCGGTCGCCCGCCCGTCGGTGGTTCCACACCAGGCACACCTCGTCGCCGGACCCTGGCAGTCGCAGCCGGGGGAGCTGCACCTCCCGCAGCGCCGCGCCCAGCTCGCCACCCGGCTCGCCGTCCCCCTCGTCGCCCGACTCGCCCGGCCACGTGCCGACATGCGCCTGCAGGAAGCGCAGCAGGTCCGCGCCACTCGCCCGGACCGCGCCCGCGCCCGGAAGGCCGGGCATCCGCCACGGCGGCAGTGCCCGGCCGCGCCGGTGCCCGATGGCGCGGTCCGGGGTGTCCGGCGCGCAGGCCAGCGTCCGCAGTCCCAGGGGCCGGCCGATCCGTTCGGCGAGGAGTTCGGCGTACGGCGCACCACCCGTCTCGGCGAGGAGGCGGCCGAGCAGTGCGACCCCGTAGTTGGAGTACCCGTACCGGCTGCCGGGCTTGGTGTGGACGGTGGTTCGGGCCACCGCATTCCTCAACTCCCGCTCCCCGTAAGCCCCGTACGGATTGCTGTACCAGGCCCGGACGGCGCTCGCCAGCAGGCCGGGCGGCAGGCGGTGGAGGCCCGCGGTGTGCGTGGCCAGGTGGAGGAGTCGGATCGGCCCGCCCGAGCGGACGGTCAACGGCCGCCAGGAGCGCGGGAGGTGGAGTTCCAGCGGATCGTTCAGCGCGAGTTCGCCGCTCGCGGCCATCGCCGCGAGCAGCAGCGCGGTGAACGTCTTCGTGACGGAACCGAGTTCGAAGACGGTGTCGGGCGTGCAGTCCGGCGCGCTCGGGGCGCGTCCGAGCCGCCCGTGGCACCGCACCTCCGCCGAACTCCCGCGCGCCATGGCCAGAGTGACGGCCGTCGCCGACGGTCCGGCCGCCTCGACCAGGGCGGACAGATTCCTGTCCGCCCCATTCACGTCGCCACCGGTGTGCCGCCGAGCGCGCGGGACAGGGTGATGGTGGCGGCCACCACTCCCACTACCGCCGTGTGTTGGTGGTCACGGAAGGCCTGTTCCGGGTCCTCGTCGACCGGTTCGGAGTCGCGTGGCAGCAGCCCGTCCGCGTGCTGCGCGGTGGCCAGCGCGTCCCAGCCCTGCCGCCCGGTGGCCGGCTCGCCGACGCACGCGTCGACGGCGAGCAGTTCGGCGGCGAGGTCCCACTGTCCGATCTCCAGCCAGACGTCGAGCCAGACGGGCAGCCAGTCGCGCACGTAGGCGCGCACCGGTTCTGGCAGGCCGTCCGGGCGGGCGCCCCAGTCGGTGAGGTGGAAGACGGTGTGGGTGATCCGGTAGGCGGTCATCCAGTCGACGGCCCACGGCTCCGGTGTCGCACCGAGCCAGGTGGCGGCGGCGAGTGCCGCCCAGTCCGGTCGGTCGGCGAGCCCGACGATCCGGCGGGCGTTGGCGACGGCCAGCTTCCGGTTGGGTTCGGCCTCGACGGCGTGGACCGCGCGCAACCGGCCGAGCGAGTCCAGGAGTTCCTCCATCGCGGCGTGCCGGTAGCCGGCGCGGGCGAAGTGGGCGTACGTCTCCAGCGGGTCGGTCATCGCGAGGTGGCGCAACTGTCGTTCGTACAGGAGATCGCCCGCGCGCACCTGGTCCCAGGCGAAGTCGAGGAGGCCGCGCGCGGTGCGGGTGTCGCCGGGGCCGGTCACGCCGTCGCGCAGGACGAGGGAGGCGGCGAGGGCGAGTTCGCCGAGCGGCTTGTAGGCGTCGTTGGGGTCGGCGAGGTCGACGACGGTGTTGTCGGGGAGCCGGCCGAACCCGTTCCGGCGGCCGGTGTCCAGCCAGTTCAGCGCGTGCGAGCCGAGGCGTTGCGCGGTGGCCAGCACGCGCGTGTCGGCCGTCATCGTGCCGCCCTCGCCCGGACCGGTTCCGGCGGACCGTTCAACAGGCACTCGGCGATGGCGAGTTCGAGCAGCGTGCGGGCGCTTCCGTCGCCGGTCAGGCGGATCCGTTCCAGCACGGGCCCGACCTCCAGCCGTAGCGGACGGCCGTCGGCCCGCGCCCAGGCGAGCCAGCGGGCGAGCCGGGCGGCGGTGCGAAGGTCCCGGCGGAGCATCGAGCGGGCGGTGCCGCGCGCGAGGTCGAGCGTGTGGGCGCGGGCGAGTTCGTGCACGGGTCCGTCGAGACCGGGCAGGGCGAGCACGGACAGCTGCGCCATGCGGACGGACCACGCCTGCCAGTCGCGCGGGCCCGGGGGTGAGCCAGGTCGGGGGCCCGGCCGCGGCACGGCGCCGGGAGGCGGGGCGGCCTCACCGCCGTACGGTGTGCGCGCGAGCAGTGCGGAGGCCGCCCAGTCCTGCCAGGCGATCACGAGGTTCGCATCGTCGGCGGGCGGAGGTGGGCCGGTCGGGGAGCCGTCCCACGAGTCGGCGGCGGGCGGCGGGAAGACCCGTCGGGCTTCGGCCAGTAGCCGGGCTGCGGCGTCGTCCAGCGGCACGAGGGTCGACTCCTTCAGCGGATTCGACGGATTCAACGGATTCGACGGATTCAACGGATTCAGCGGATCCAACGGAGCCAACGGATTCAGTGGATCCAACGGTGAACGAGCGTTGAAGAGTTGAGGAGCGAACAGGTCCGGGCCGAGTATGCGCGCCGCCGCGAGCACAGCCCCGGGTACGGAGCCCTCCGGGTCGGTCAGCAAGGAGGCCAGCAGCCCGTCAGGCTCCGTGAGCGAGGCCGTTCCCCCGGCGCCCCGAAGGGCGTCGAGGGTCCGGCGGGCCATCCGCTCGACGGCCGCGGCGTACTCGTCGCGCAGTGGTGTCTCGGCGAACGGCATGGTGCGCTGGTCCTCCTTCCGGAGTCCGGGAGGGTTCACGAGGGAACCTCGACGGCTCACGAGAGGTCTCGGGGATGGCGGCGGGTCGCAGGTGCCGTGGCCGCGGCCGTCGCCGTGGCCGTAGACCGGGCGGCCAGCAGGCCAGCAGGCCAGCAGGCCGCCGACTACGGACTACCGGCCACCGGCCACCGGCCACCGGCCACCGGCTGCCGGGCTACCGGCTCGGCCGCTGCTCGGGCCGCTTCGGGCTCGGTTCCTTGGGCGACAGCAGGAGCAGCAGCACGACCGCGGCGTCGGGGCGGTACGTGGGCGCGTCGGTCACGACGGCCTCGTCCTCCACCATCAGGCTCGCGAGTGTGACGGCCTCGACCGGCGTCGCGCTGGGTGACACCGGGCCCGGTTCGGTCCGGAACTGAGTAAGCATCAGGCATGCCTCCTCACGCGGATGTCATCACCCGGTTGGGCGATGCCCCTGTCCGACCTTACGAGCCGGGCCGGGGCCGTGCATCCGCAGTCCGCTGAGCAGGGATGTTGCCCTGGGTGTGGGCCCGGTCGCGGCGAGTCGGTACGGTCGGGGGCATGACCACAGCCTTGATCACCGGCGCGACCGCCGGCATCGGAGCCGCGTTCGCCCGCCGGCTCGCCCGCGGCGGCTACCGGCTCGTCCTGGTGGCGCGCGACACCGAGCGCCTGGAGCGCACCGCCGCCGACCTGCAGGGGAAGTACGGAGTCGAGACGGAGGTGCTGACCGCCGACCTCGCGACCGACGAGGGCATCGGCGCCGTCGAGGCGCGGCTGGCCGACGCCGCCCGCCCGGTGGACCTGCTCGTCAACAACGCGGGCTTCGGCAACCGCGGCGCCTTCCTGACCGTCCCGCTCCAGGACGAGCTGGACATGCTGAAGGTGCACGTCGAGGCGGTCCTCCGGCTGACGACGGCGGCGCTGCCCGGGATGCGCGACCGCGGCCGGGGCGCGATCATCAACGTCGCCTCCGTGGCGGCGTTCCTGCCGCGCGGCACGTACGGGGCGAGCAAGGCGTGGGTGGTGAGCTTCACCCAGGGGGTGCTGCGTGACCTCGGCGGCAGCGGGGTCCGGATGATGGCGCTGTGCCCGGGCTTCACGCGGACCGAGTTCCACGAGCGGGCCGGCATGGGCACCGGCAACATTCCGTCCTGGTCCTGGCTCTCGGCCGAGCGGGTCGTGGAGGAGGCGCTGCGCGACCTCGGGCGCGGCCGGTCGGTGTCGGTGCCGGGCAAGCGGTACAAGGCCGCGGTGGCGCTGGCCCGGGTGCTGCCGTCCGGGAAGCTGGGCGGGCTCTCCAACAAGGCGGCGCGCACCTACCGGACGGACTGACCGCGCGGGACGGACCGAACGCGCCAGGCGGGTGGAACGGGCGCGGCGGGCGGGCGGGACGGGTGGACGGGGCGGACGGACCGACCGGCCGGCCGACCGCGCCAGGCGGGTGGACGGGCGGCCCCCGTCCACCCGTGGCACACGGCGTGATCGGGCGGGCGGCCACGCGCGCCGCGGGAATAGGGCGACCCTCACTATTAGCTAGTCTAACTATGAGCTACTCTCGCTATGCTGGTGGCCGCCCGGCCGCCCGACCCCCGGAGGTCCGCCCTTGAGGCCCGACAGAATCGACTGGACCCCGTCCCCGCGCGACGAGGGCGAACCACGCCCGCCCGCGCAGTGGCGGCGCATCCTCGCCCTCTTCCGCCCCTACGCGGGCCGCCTCGCCACCGTCGGACTGTTGGTCGGCGCCTCCGCCGTCGTCTCGGTCGTCTCGCCGTTCCTGCTGCGCGCCGTCCTGGACACCGCGATCCCGCACGGCCGCACCGGCCTGCTGAGCGTGCTCGTGCTCGGCATGATCGCCGCCGCCGTCGTGAACAGCGTGTTCAACGTCCTCCAGACGCTGATCTCCACCACCGTCGGCCAGCGCGTCATGCACGACCTGCGCACCGCCGTCTACGGCCACCTCCAGCGCCAGTCCCTCGCGTTCTTCACCCGCACCCGCACCGGCGAGGTGCAGTCCCGGATCGCGAACGACATCGGCGGCATGCAGTCCACGGTGACGTCCACCGCCACCAGCCTGGTCTCCAACTTCACCGCCGTCGTCGCCTCCGTCGTCGCGATGGTCGCGCTCGACTGGCGGCTGACGGTCGTCTCGCTGCTCCTGCTCCCGCTGTTCGTCTGGATCAGCCGCCGGGTCGGCAACGAGCGCAAGAAGATCACCACCGAGCGGCAGAAGCAGCTGGCCGCGATGAGCTCGGCGGTCCAGGAGTCGCTCTCGGTGAGCGGCATCCTGCTCGGGCGCACGATGGGCCGCTCCGGATCCCTCGCCCGGGAGTTCACCGAGCAGTCCGACCGCCTCGCCGACCTGGAGGTGCGGGCCAGCATGGCCGGGCGCTGGCGGATGAACACCATCCAGATCGTGATGGCCGCGATGCCCGCCGTCATCTACTGGGCGGCCGGGCTGACCGCCGCCGGCGGCGCGCCGATCGTCTCGGTCGGCACCCTGGTCGCCTTCACCACGCTCCAGCAGGGCCTGTTCCGCCCGACCGTCGGCCTGCTCTCCACCGGCGTCGACGTCCAGACCTCGCTCGCGCTGTTCCAGCGCATCTTCGAGTACCTCGACCTCCCGGTCGAGATCGCCGAACGGCCGCGGCCCGTGACCCTGGAACGGATCCGCGGCGAGGTCCGCTTCGAGGGCGTCGACTTCCGCTACGACGGCGGGCAGGAGCGCCCCACGCTCGCCGGGGTCGACCTCACCGTCCCGGCCGGGAGCTCGCTCGCCGTGGTCGGCGAGACCGGCTCCGGCAAGACCACCCTCAGCTACCTCGTCCCCCGGCTGTACGACGTCACCGGAGGCCGCGTCACCATCGACGGCGAGGACGTGCGCGACCTCTCCTTCGACACCCTCGCCCGCGCCGTCGGCGTCGTCTCCCAGGAGACGTACCTCTTCCACGCCTCCGTCGCCGAGAACCTGCGCTTTGCCAAACCGGACGCCACCGACGACGAACTCGTCGAGGCCGCCCGCGCCGCCCAGGTCCACGACACCATCGCCGGCCTGCCCGAGGGCTACGACACCCTGGTCGGCGAACGCGGCTACCGCTTCTCCGGCGGCGAGAAGCAGCGCCTCGCCCTCGCCCGCACGATCCTGCGCAACCCGCCCGTCCTGATCCTCGACGAAGCCACGAGCGCGCTCGACAACCGCACCGAGCGAGCCGTCCAGGAGGCCGTCGACACCCTCTCCGCGGGCCGCACCACGATCACCATCGCCCACCGGCTCTCCACCGTGCGCGGAGCCGACCAGATCGCCGTCCTCGACCACGGCGCGGTCGTCGAACTCGGCACCCACGACGAACTGGTGGCGCTGGACGGCCGGTACGCGGCCCTGCTGCGCCGCGAGGCACCCCAGGTGCCCGACGCCCCGGAGCCGGCGGTCCTGGGGCACGTCTGACGAGCCGGCCCGAGGCCGGGGGTACGTGTGACAGGCCGGTCCGGAGCCTGGGGCACGTCTGACGAGCCAAAGTGAGGCGAGGGGACCCGACGGCCGCGGCTACGCCGCCTTCGGCGCCTCGTTGTAGCCCTCCGCGACCTCCTGGCCGGACAGCCGCTGGATCGCCGCCATCACCTCGTCGGTGACCTGGCGGCGGGCCCTGGCCGAGCGCGCCTGCCCGTGCAGCTCGTCGAAGTGCAGCGGCTCACCGAAGCGGACGGTCACCTTCTTGAGGCGCGGCACCCGCTTGCCCACCGGCAGGATCTGCTCCGGCCCCTCCAGCGCCACCGGCACGACCGGCACGCCCGCCGTCAGCGCGAGCCACGCGACGCCCGTCTTGCCGCGGTAGAGGCGGCCGTCGAGCGAGCGGGTGCCCTCGGGGTAGATGCCGAAGGCCTTGCCGTCCTCCAGGATCTCCAGCGCCGACTCCAGGGAGGCCTGGGCGGAGCGGTAGGTGCCGCGCTCGACCGGCACGGCGCCGATCGCCTCGAAGAAGCCCTTGGAGAGGCGGCCCTTGAACCCCGGGGCGGTGAAGTACTCGGCCTTGGCGAGGAAGTGGACCCGGCGCGGGGCGGTCAGCGGGATCACCACGCTGTCGATGAACGACATGTGGTTGCTGGCGAGGATGACCCCGCCCTTGCGCGGCACGTTCTCGACACCTTCGATGACCGGCCGCCAGATGCCGCGCGAGACGGGTTTCAGCACCAGCCTGGTGACGAGATCGAGCATGGTCCCTCCCTGGACGAACGAGCGCCCGGGAGGAGCCCGGGCCGGTATCGGTTCCGCAGACTACGCCACCGGCCCCGCCGCCCGTCCACTCCCTCAGTGCGTGGCCCGCGCCACGGACGGTGCACCGGGGCCGGGTAGGGTACGCCCGTCCGAACACCGCACAACCCGCAGTTCCCAGGAGGGCAACCATGCAGAGCACCGAGGAGATCAAGGCGCTCTTCGACCGTTTCGACAAGAACGGCGACGGCAAGATCACTCCGGCCGAGTACGCGCTGGTCGCGAACGAGATGGGCGACCACGACGTGACGCTGTCGATGGCCGAGGCGCTCATCCACGCCATGGACACCCACCACCAGGGCTACCTGACCTTCGACGAGTTCCTGGCCGCCCGCCGGGGCTGAGCCCGCCGTGACGGGGCCGGTCGCCGTACCGGCGGCACCGGCCCCGATCGCCTGACGAATGACAGCTGACAGATAACAGATTTCGAAATCTGTTATCTGTCAGCTGTCATTCGTTTGCCGGTCGTTCTCCGTCAGCCCGCGACCGGGAACACCCGGCGCACCACCCGCTCCGCCGCTCCGCCGTCGTCCCACGGGCAGAACTTCGCCCGGAACCGCGCCCGCGCCGCCGGATCCGCGTCGCCCGCGAGCAGCGCCGCCGCCAGCCCGTCCGCGTCCACCGTGACCGCGCCCGGCGGCTCTGCGAACAGGTCGAAGTACACCCCGCGCACCCGCCGGTAGTCGTCCCAGTCCGGCGCGAACACGACGATCGGCCGGTCCAGCACGGCGTAGTCGAACATCATCGACGAGTAGTCCGTCACCAGCACGTCCGCCGCGAGGTAGAGGTCCTCCACGGACGGGTGCGCCGAGACGTCCACGATCTCCGCCGCGTCCTCGCCCGCGACCAGGTCCCCCGGGCCGGTGGTGTGGAAGTAGTGCGTGCGCACCAGCAGCGTGTACGAGGGGCCGAGCCGCCGGGCCAGGTCCTTCACGTCCAGCAGCGGCACGTAGCCGCCCTGGCCCTCGCGGTGCGTCGGCGCGTACAGGACCGCCGTGCGGCCCGGACGCAGGCCGATCCGCTCGCGCATCGCGCGCACCTCGTCCGGGGTGGCGTTGGCCAGGCGGTCGTTGCGCGGGTAGCCGGTGTCGAGCATCTCGTAGCGGCCGGGGAAGGCGCGGGCGAAGTGCTCGCTGGTGTGCGGGTTGGAGGAGACGAGGAAGTCCCAGCGGTCGACGGCCTCCTGGAGCCGGTCGAAGTCCATGCCGTCGGCGGCCTCGGGACGGTCCCGCAGATCCATGCCCATTGCCTTCAGCGGGGTGCCGTGCTGGGTCTGGACGTGCACCGTGCCCGGCCGCTTGGCCATCGTGTGCGGGAAGTTGACGTTGTTGACGAAGTACCGGGCGGTCGCCATCACCTTGAGGTAAGCGGGGGTGTTGACGATCACGTACGGCACCCCGGCCGGCATGGCCGCGGCCTGCGTGCGGTTCTCCACGACCCACACACCCCGGATCTCCGGGACGAGTTCCTTCGCCTTCTCGTAGATCGCGGCCGGGCTGCATGCGTAACCCCGGTGCCAGTACGCCGCGTAGACCGCGAGGGTGTCGTCCAGCGGCAGCCGGCGGAACGCGTTGTACGCGGTGAACCGGGCACCGCTGCGCACCCCCTTGCGCACCGCCGGCGCCACCGCCCGCGCGCCGCGCTTGAGTTCGCGCGGCAGCCGCCCGGTGCGGCGCAGCTCCGCGTAGGCGATCCGCGCGCCGCGTGCCGCCAGCCGGTACTGCACGCCGCGCACGCCGCCGGGGAACTGGTAGTCGTCCGGCCGGTGGTGGGCGAAGTGCCGGGAGATGCTGTGGAAGAAGTCCTTGCGCCGCTCGACCGGCACGAGCCCGGGGGTGTCGTAGACGTTGAGCGCCTGGCGGACGGTCCGGTCGAAGACCAGCGTGCGCAGCGACTCCGGGACGGGCCGGCCGGGGCGTTCCGGGCGGTCCAGGAACGCGAAGATCGCGTCGTACTGGGCGAACACGTCGGCGTGCTTGGGGGAGGTGGTCGCGGTGATCGCGCCGTCCCGGTTGCGGCGGTAGACGTAGCAGGGGCGGTCGACGTAGCGCAGCCGCTCGGCGGCGAGCAGCGCGGGGTAGGTGACCGAGATGTCCTCGTAGTAGCCGCGCCCGAACGCGACGCCGAGGCCCTCCAGGTACGCGCGGCGGAAGACCTTGTTCCACACCGACATCACCGTCTGGAACAGCGCCGGGTGCTCGGCGAGCGTGCAGCCCTCGACGAGCGGGGAGCCGAGCAGCACGTGGCGCCAGGGGTTGGGCTCGGTCGCGCCGTCCGGGTAGACGTGGGTGAAGTCGGTGACCAGCACGTCGGCGGGGACGGCCTGGCGGCCCTCGTGGCGCAACTCGTCCAGGACCACGCTGACGGTCCGCTCCGGCAGCCAGTCGTCGCTGTCGACGAACCAGACGTACTCGCCGCGCACGAGCGGCAGGGCGGCCGCACGGGCGCCGCCGAGGCCCTGGTTCTCGGTGAGGTGCAGGACCCGCAGGCGCGGGTCGCGGGCGGCGTACTCGTCCAGGATCGCGCCGCAGCCGTCGGGGGAGAGGTCGTCGACCGCGATCACCTCGAAGCGCGACTCCGCGGCGGGGGTGTCGCCGAGGATCGAGTCGAGGCAGCGCGGCAGGAACCGCTCCACGCCGTGGACCGGGAGCACGATGCTGAGGAGGAGTGACACGCTGGCCGAGTCTACCGACCGCCCGGACGTGACCTCTGAGCTGGGCTTCAGTCGGGGCGAGGGGGCTCCGGAGCGGGGTCGCCGAGAAGGGCTGCGCAGTGGTCGGGGGCGATCCGGGGCTCGCGGCGGACGGTGGTCCTTGTGTCCCGTCCTCGTGTCCGGTCCTGCGCCTGGCCCTGAACCCGGAGCCGCCGGTGCCGGGCCCTGGTGGGGGCGGCACCGGCAGCCTGGTGGCGGCCCGGCCGACCCTCTACGGCCGGCCGCCGGTCCGGGCACCCGTCCGAGCCTGGCCGCCGCAGCGTCGAGGCGGCCGGGCAGTGGCTCGGGGGAGCCGGAGTCCTTCATCATTCGAACACGCAGTTGGGCAACGTGCGAGCCCTGCGCGTAGAAAGAGATATTGCTTGGAGGTTACGCCGGAGTCAATCCCTCGAATGTGTTCACTTCATGAATGATCCAATTCGGTGATCGCTCCGGTGGAGTGATACCCATGGTGCTGGTGGTCCGTCCTCCGGGGCGACCCCTGCCCAGCCCCTGTCCTGTTCCCCGCCCCGTGCTTCGCCGACCCGTGTGCCGACCCCTCCGTCCTCCCGCGCGCGACCCCTATATACCGGCCGCGCCACCGGGCACTCCCGATGATCCCGTGCGCCGGGCGCGTGCCTCGTGACCGGGCGCCGGGTCCGTACCTCCGAAAACCGCTGACGGAGGGCCGGTCGTGCACCCATCATTGATGCCTAGTCGTGACCGGTCCGGGTGGCCCCTGGTGCATCGTCAGTTGACGCCGCACGATACGGTGGCACAACACCAAGGACGGTTGCGCGAAGGCCGTCCGTCACGGATAGTCTTCGCCTCACGGCCCTGGCGCCTCGTAGGGGTGGGAAAACTGATGGAACACATGCAAGTGCGGACTCGGCCCCGTGTGCCGGCGATCCAGTGCGGTGTCGGCGCGACCGGCCGCCGGATCGAACGACACCTGGCCGTGCTCGGCGCGCCCGCCGTCCCGGCGGTGGACACCGCCGAGGCGCTCGGGCTGATAAGGGAGCTGACGCCGCGCGGCGCCGGCGCCCCGGCGTCGCCGCGCCGCCACGTACGGGTGTCGCTGCTGGCGCCCCTGCGCCGGCTGCGGCGGAGCCTGTTCGGCGGTCGCGGCTAGGACCCGGGGCCTCACGGCCTCCGGCCCGACCCGCACCCCGGCACCCGGCCCGGCGGACCACGAGGACCGTCGGGTCTTCGTCGTACCCGGACGGGTCCGGGTCGGCGGGGTGAGGGCCGCCGGGCCGAGAGCTCCTTGGCCGAGTGGTGCTCGTCCCACTCGAGTGGTGCTCGTTCCAGTGGCGCTTGCGCGAACCGGCGGACGGCTTCCGGCAGGATGGCGCTCATGGCGGACAACATCCACTCCCACCCCACCAGCCCCTTCCAGACCACCACCTTCGAGATCACCACCGGCAGCCGCGACGTCGCGCTCGACATCACCGACCGCTGCGCCGCGTTCCTCACCGAGCGGGCCGCCGGCCGCGACGGCCTGCTCAACGTCTTCGTCCCGCACGCCACCGCCGGCATCGCCGTCCTCGAGACCGGTTCCGGTAGCGACGACGACCTCCTCGCCACCCTGCGCGACCTACTCCCCGCCGACGACCGCTGGCGCCACCGCCACGGCAGCGCGGGCCACGGGCGCGACCACGTCGTGCCCGGACTGGTCGCCCCGCACGCGACCCTGCCGGTGATCGGCGGTCAACTCGCCCTCGGCGTCTGGCAGTCCGTCGTCCTGGTCGACACGAACGGGGACAACCCGCGCCGGACCGTCCGGCTGTCCTTCCTGGGCGGCTGAGCGGACGTCAGACGCGGGCCGTGACGGCGGCGAGGTAGCGCTCGATGGCCAGGAACTGGCACAGCGCCGCGACCGGACGGCCCAGGCGGGCGTACCAGGCGGCCAGCCGGGAGAAGGCGGCCACCTCGAACCACACCTCGCCGTCGGCGTCCATCGACACCAGGAACGACTCCTCGCCGCACTCGGGGTGGCCGGGCAGCGTGCCGTAGGCGAAGCCGATCCGGTCCGGCTCGTCCACCGTCCACACGACGCGGCAGGGGATCACGAGGCGCGGCCACCGGCTGCCGGGCAGGGCGATCCGCAGCAGGACCGTGGCCCCTTCGGTGGCGGGCGCGTGCGGGTGGACGGCGAAACCGGTGCCCAGCTGGCTGCCCCAGCCGAGGACGTACCGGCCGGCCCGCTCCAGCACGTCGGGGCCGTGGCCCAGGTGCACGCGGCGCCGCAGGTGCGCGTACCCGTGGGGGAGCGGCCCGCCCCGGGTGGCTCCGACCTCGGGATACGTCGGTGCGGCGGCGCGGGCGGCGGTGAGGCGCTGGTGGAGATCTCGGCCCATGGGGGCCACCGTAACCGGGGGGCCCGGGGCGGATGGCGGCGGGGTTGGGGCCGGGCGGGGCGCGGGTTGGCGCTCGGTAGGCAGGGGGCGGCGGACAGCGAACAGGTAACAGATGACAGATGACAGATGTTGAAATCTGTCATCTGTCATCTGTTCGCCGTCATCTGTCGTCCGTCAGCTGCCCCCCGCCTTGCCGCACACCGGGCGCGAGGAGTAGGAAGGCGGCATGAGCGATACGGAGACGAACGAGGACACGGCCGTCTGCGCGCCGGCTCCTGCCGAAGGTGCCGAGGCCGCCCTGGTGCACGACCCGGCGCTGACCGGTCCGCGCGCCGACTGCGTCCTGTGCGGCGAGCCGACCGAGCTGCCCGCCGACCACCCGGGCGCCACGCTCTGCCCGGTCTGCGCCTGGCAGCAGGCTCAGCGGATCGCCTGCTCGGGCTGAGGCCGCCCCTTCCGGGCGCGTCTCAGGCGTCCTCCCGCCCGGCCAGAGCGAGGGTCGATCCGTGCCGCCCCTTGTGGACCAGCAACTGGGCCGGGATGCGGGTGCGCAGGTCGGCGACGTGGCTGACGATGCCGACGGCCCGGTCGCGTTCGCGCAGCCCGTCGAGCACGTCCATGACCTCCTCCAGCGTCTGCTCGTCCAGAGTGCCGAAGCCCTCGTCGATGAAGAGCGTGTCCAGCGGCATGCCGCCCGCCTCGTCGGTGACGACGTCGGCGAGGCCGAGGGCGAGGGCGAGCGAGGCGAAGAAGCTCTCGCCGCCGGAGAGGGTCGCGGTGTCGCGCTCGGTGCCGGTCCAGGCGTCGACGACGCGCAGGGCGAGCCCCGAGCGCTTGTTGCCGGTGCCGCGGTCGTCGCTGTGGACGAGGGTGTAGCGGCCCCCCGACATCCGGACGAGCCGGTCGCTCGCCGCCGCCGCGACCTGCTCCAGCCGCGCCGCCAGAACGTACGACTCCAGGCGCATCCGCAGCCGGTTCTCGGTGGAGGTGCCTGCGGCGAGCGCGGCGAGCCGGTTGATCCGCTCGAACCGGACCAGTGCAGGCGCCAGTTCCTCCGCCAGGGCGGCGAGTTGCGCGCCGATGGCGGCCAGCGCAGTGCGGCGCTCGCCGGCCGCGGCCTGGGCGGCGTGGGCGTGGCGCAGTCGTGTCGTGGCGGTGTCGAGTGCGGCCTGGGCGGCGGGCAGGTCGGCGTCCGGGCGCTCCGCGGCCGTGGCGAGCTCGGGCAGCGCGAGCTCGCGTTCGACGGAGGCGAGTTCGGCGCGGTGCCGGTCCAGCCGGGCCTCCAGCTGCTCGCGCTGTCCGCGGGGGAGCATGACGGCGAGTGCGTCGTCGGCGCTGGGGAACCCGGCCGCGGCGGCGGCCTTGGCGAGTTCGTCCTCGGCGTCGGCCAGCCGGGCCGCCGCCTCCGCGCGGGCGCGGACCGCCGTGACCGCCGCCGCGACGCCGTCGGCGAGCCGGGCGAGGGCTGCGGCCCGTTCGGCGACGGAGGCGGCCTCGCCCCGGGCGGCGGCCACCCGGGCGGCGAGCTCCCGCTGTTCGGTGTCGAGGGCCTGGAGGCGGTCGGTGAGGACGGCGCCGCGCTCGCGGGCCTCGCGCAGTTCGTCGTGGCGGCGGGCGCGGTCGTCGGTGAGCCGGCCGATCTCCCGCTCGACCCGGCCGAGCGCCTCGGCGGCCCGCAGCGCCTCGTGATGCTCGCGGTCCAGCGTGGCGAGGGCGTCGGCGACGGTTCGGGCGTCGTCCGGTCCGGCCGCTCCGGCGGCCGTCGCCTCGCGGACCCGCAGCGCGGTGAGGGCCTGGTCGGCGTCGGTCGCGGCCTGCTCGGCGGCGCTTTGGGCGGCGCGGGCCCGGTCCTCGTCGGCCGCGCTGACGCGCTCGCCGGGAGCGGCCAGGGCGGGGGCCGGGTGCTCGGCCGAGCCGCAGACCCGGCAGGCCTCGCCGGTCCGCAGCTGCTCGGCCAACTCGGCCGCCATGCCCACGAGTCGGCGCTCGCGGAGGTCCTGGCTGTACTCGCGGGCGTTCAGGGCGGCTTCGCGCAGCGCGTGCGCGCGCGGTTCGGCGGCGGAGATCTCGGTCCGCAGGTCATCGCGTTCCCGGGCCGCCTTCAGTCGGGCGGCCACCTCGACGCGCCTTCCGTCCAGTTGCTCGACGCGGGCGCCGGCCTCGCGGGCCGCCGTCTGGTCCGCCTGGAGGCGGACCAGCCGGCCGTCGAACTCGGCGAGCCAGTCCTCGGCCTCCTCGGCGAGGTCCTCGGCGTGGAGCCGCTCCTCGTCGGCGGCCCGCTGCTCGCGGGCGAGTTCGACACAGTGCCGCTCGTCGGCCCCGGCGGCCTCCAGGCGGACCACCTCGGCCCGCAACCGCCTTTCGGTATCGGCCAGTTCGGCGGCGTCGGCCTCGCCGAGCCCCATGGTCGCGGGTTCGCGGACGTCTCCGGTCAGCGCGGCCCGGTGCCGGTGCTCGGCCTCCTGCGCGCGGCCGTGCGCCTCGGCGGCGTGCTCGCGCAGGCGCAGCGCCGACTCCACGCCGACGGCCGCCTGCGCCGCCGCCAGCCGCTGCCGGTCGCGCGCCGCCTCCGGTTCGAACCCGGCGAGCCGCTCCGCCCGTTGGCGGGCCTGCCGGTGGCGCTGCTGGCGTCCGGACAGTTCCTCGGCGGCCTCCCGCTCGCGCTGGGCCTCCACGTGGGCCGCCTCGGCGCCCGCGAGGGCGGCGTCCGCGACGGCCTGCTGCTCGGCCGCCCCGGCGCGCAGGATCGCCGCCCACCCGAGCACGCCCGCCGTGAGGTCGGCGCGGTCGTCGTCGGCGGGCACCCAGCCGTCGGCCGCTTCGGCGCCGGGCCCCGCCGCCTGCTCGGCCTTGCTCGCGAGGTCGCGCAGCCGGCGCCGGCCGGCCTGGACGGCTGCCTCCTGGGAGCGCCGCTGCTCCGCCAGCCACGCCTCGACGTGCTGGAACCGCTCGGTGTCGAACAGCCGGCGCAGCAGCTTGCCGCGTTCCTCCGAATCCGCCCTGAGAAAGCGCGCGAAGTCCCCCTGCGGCAGCAGGACGACCTGGCAGAACTGGTCGCGGTTCATGCCGACGAGCCGGTGGATCTCCTCGCCGGCCTCCTGGTGCGACTTGCTGAGCGCCCGCCAGCCCGGGGTGCCGTCGCCGGTGTCCGCCGCCCATTCGCGCAGCAGGGTCTGCGCCCGCTCGACGGTCGTGCCGGTGCCGACCTTCTTCGGCCGCCGCTGCTCCGGGAGCCGGGTGATCTGCAGGCGCCGCCCGCCGATCGTCAGCTCCAGCCGGACCTCGGTGAGGCGGTGCGGGTCGGCGTGGTCGCTGCGCAGGCGGTTGGCCCGGCGGCTGCCGGGCACGTCGCCGTAGAGGGCGAAGCAGACCGCGTCCAGCACGCTGCTCTTGCCCGCACCGGTTGAGCCGCGCAGGAGGAACAGCCCGCCGGCGGCGAGCGCGTCGAAGTCCACCGTCTCGGCGCCCGCGAAAGGGCCGAAGGCGGTGACGGTGAGCCGGTGCAGCCTCATCGGGGCAGGTCCGCCTTTCGCTCGGCGCTCTCCCGCACGCTCTCGAACCCGGCCTGCAGCCAGTCGAGTTCGTCCTCGTCCGGATCGGAGCCCGGGCGCACGTGCCGCAGGAAGCCCTCCGCGATCTCCAGGTCGGCCCGCCCGCCGACCCGGGCCGCGTACGACTGCGAGGGCTCCGCCGGCGTCTCCTCGGGGTCGAACAGCAGCTGCAGGGTGTGCGGGAAGCGGCGGCGCAGGCGCTCCATCGGCTCGCTCGGACGGGCCGCGTCGGTCAGGGTGGCCTGCACCCACGACTGCTCGTGCTCCGCGTACCTCTCGTCGTTGAGCAGGGCGTCGAGCGTGTCGCGCAGGGTCGCCAGCGGGCGCGGCCGCGGGCAGTCCACGCGCTCGGCGGTGACGGAACCGTCGGCGCCGAGGTCGACCAGCCACATCGTCTTGCGCTGCCTGGCCTCGGAGAAGGAGTAGGCGAGCGGGGAACCGCTGTAGCGCAGGTGCGGCGCGAGCGTCTGGCAGCCGTGCAGATGGCCGAGCGCGGCGTAGTGCACGCCGTCGAAGACCGAGGCGGGTACGGCCGCGACGCCGCCGACCGCGATGTCGCGCTCGCTGTCGCTCGGCGTGCCGCCGGTGACGAAGGCGTGCGCCAGGACCACCGCGCGCGTGCCCGCCGGCCGGGTGGCGAGGTCCTCCCGGACCCGGTCCATCGCGGCGCCGAGCACGGCCGCGTGCCCGCCGCGCTCCAGTCCGAAGCCCTCGCGCACGAGCGTCGGCTCCAGGTACGGCAGCCCGTAGACGGCCACCGGGCCGTGCTCGTCCGCCAGCAGCACGGGGTCGGCGCACTCGCCCGGATCGGTGCGCAGGTGGATCCCGGCGCGGCCGATCAGCCCCGCGCCGACGCCGAGACGGCGCGCCGAGTCGTGGTTGCCGCTGATGAACACCGTCGGCACGCCGAGCGCGGCCAGCCGGTGCAGCACGTCGTCGAACAGGGCGACCGCCTCCAGACCGGGCAGCGCCCGGTCGTACACGTCCCCGGCGACCAGCACGGCGTCGACGCGTTGCTCCTCGACGACCGCCACCAGGTGGTCGAGGAACGCGCGCTGGGCGTCGTGGAGGCTCTCCCGGTGGAACGAGCGCCCCAGGTGCCAGTCGGAGGTATGCAGCAGTCGCATGGTCCCCGACCCTAACCTCCGGCACCGACAATCCCGGCCGGAACCGTGGACCCGGGCACCCCGGGACGGTGCGACCGGGCGGGCACGTCCGATTGTCGGTGACGGTGTGTATGTTCCTCGTCGCGGACGGTCGCGTCCGTGGCCGGTCGGCGTGGCCGGCCGGAAGCACTTCGAGTGGGTCGGGGAGAGGAGCACGGCATGTCGGTGCGGGTTCTGGTGTCGGGGATGGTCCGCGGGCGGTGCTCGCGGTCGCTCGTGGAGACGCTCGCGGGAGCGTGTGGTGCATGGAGGGCGCGCGGGCAGTCACGAGCGCGCCCGTCGGCGGCGCGGTGGAACCGCCCCGGTGGGGACGGGCCCCGCGCGGGCGGACCTCGCTGGAGCGGGCCACGGGCGAACGCGCCGGGGCGTGGCGGCGCCGGGCCCGGTGGGGTTGGTGGCGGGCGTCCGCCGGGCGGTGGGGCCGGCGGTGGTGGAGCCGGGGCCCGAGGGAAGCGGCGGCGTGGCCTGGCGCGTGGGGCGCCGCCGCCGGTGCCGGTGGCCCTGGCGGTCCCGGCGCGGGCCGCGGACTACACCGGGCTGGCCGGGCACGGCCTGTTCGGCGGCCTCACGCACCGGGAGTACCTGCGGCTGACGGAAGACCTGCTGCGCGGGCTGCGCCGGCAGGGGGTGGAGGTGCACCTGCGGGTCATGGAGGCCGAGGACTACGCGGACTACTGCGACGCCTTCGGCCTCGACCCGGCCACGCCCGCCGCCCGGGTCGCGTACGCGGGCGACCCCGAGCTGGCCGGCGAACCCTTCGTCTACGCGGGGGAGCCGCTGGCCGAGCTGGTCCCGCTGCTGCTGGAGGACCACCGGGCCAGGGTGCGGATGTCCTTCGCCTGCGCCGTCCTCCTGGAGGCGGTCGGCGACGACGACGCGGGGCAGCGGCACCTCGTGGCGGTCATGGAGTACGCCACGACGGTGTTCGTGGCGCTGGCCGAGGGCGCGGGGGAGGGGTTCCACCTCCTGACGCTGCGCTTCCACGGCCCGGAGGACGGCGAGCAGCTCACTGCGGCGGCCGAGCTGTGCGTCGAGGCGGGCATGCTCTTCCCGGGCGGCCGGGACACGGAGGCGTTCTGCGTGACGCTGGCGGCGGGCGTGGCCGTCGCGGGCGGCGGCGCGCTGCTGCTGCACGGCGACGCCGGGCCCGAGGGGCCGCCGGTGCGGGGCTGGGCGCTGGTGGGTGGACGGCTGCGGCCGATGAGCGCCCACGAGGTGTTCGACGAGCTGGCCGACACGATCGGGCGGGGCGTGCCGTTCCCGCCCGGGGTGCTCCCGCGGCCCGGTTTCCCCCTGCCGTCCTTCCCGGGGCGCGCGGCGCCGTGGGAAGGGCCCGACGACGGCGGTGCGGGCGGAGCGGAGCCCGCCGGTGGCGGCTCGCCGGGGAACGGTTCGCCCGGCGATCGTTCGGCCGGGGACGGCCTGGCCGGGGAGCGTCCGGACGACGCCTCCGAGGGCGGAGGTGAGCCGCTGGCCTGACCAGGGCTTTTCGTCCTACGCGTCCACCAAGCGGAGCTGGGGACTGTTCATCGACCGCCTGTTCGGGGAAGATTTCGGGGAAGATCAACAGCTGGAGCGCGCGGCACCCCACGCCGCCGCTTCAGCCGCTCCGCCCCGTACCGCGCTCCGCAGGTCCGCCCCGCGCCCCGTCGGTCCCGGCCGAGCCCGACACCGAAAGGGGGGACGCATGAGCCGGATCGAGTACAGCGCGGAGGTCGCCGAGCTGCTCGGCAAGGTGCGCCGGCGTCCCTCCGCGGGGTGGCCCTGGCGGCCGGGTGAGCAGGTGCCCGAGGGGCTGCCGGTCAAGCAGTCGTGGGGGTGGCTCTTCGCCCCCGACGGCCGGGTGCTGACCCTGGTCAACCCCCGGGACGGCATCTGCTCGCTGCCCGGCGGCTCGCTCGAACCGGAGGACGCGGGCGACCCGGCCTCCGCCCTGGCCCGGGAAGCCGCCGAGGAGGCCCAGGCCGTCATTGGGCAGCCGTACTACCTCGGCTACCTCTACGACCGGGTGGGCTCCGCCAACGGCGGGAACGAGTGCGCCCGGGTGCGGATGGCCGCGGCGCTGCGGGCGGTCGGCCCGAGCGCGGCCGACCCGGCGTCCGGCCGGCACTACCGGCGCCTGCTCGTCGCCCCCGGGCTCGCGGTCGAGCTGCTGGGTTGGGGCGAGCCCGGACTGCGCCAGGCGAGGGCGGCCGTCGCGTGCGCCGTCCGGTGGCTCGGCGTGCCCGCGGCCGCGAACGAGACGATCGAGGAACTGCCACTGGAGGGCTGCGAGGTCTTCCCGGGCACCGTCTACTCGAAGCACTGACGTTCGCCGTCCGCCACCTGCCACGCGCGGTGGAAGGGCACGGCTGAGCGAGCCATCGGTGGTATCGCGCAACGCACCTCTCGGAATCACTCTCTGAGCACCTCTCAACGCTCCGATCGACGCGTCGCTCAAGCCTGTACTCAAGCCCGGGCTCAAGCGTGCGCTTAAGGCCGGCCAAAGCGCGTCCCTCGGCGCCCGCCTGGTGCGTACACGCGCGCACCGGCGCTGAACAGCGCCAATACGCGCTCTGTGAAGAGGCGTTCACTCCAGCGTTGTCAGACTGACCGTCAATATCCTTGGCATGAGCGCTTCCCGAGCTTGCTACCGCCTGGTATCAAATCTGTGACCCACATCACGCCAGGAGGTTTCATGCTGCGCCCCACCCGTGCCATGGCCGCCACCGCGATAGCGGCCCTCCTCACGCTCACCACGTTCTTCGCAGCCACGTCCGCGAGCGCGGACGCCGTCAACTACGTCGCCCTCGGGGACTCGTACTCCGCGGGCGTCGGTTCCGGGAACTATCTCGGCGACAGCGGCAGCTGCAAGCGGAGCACCAACGCCTATCCGTACCTGTGGCAGAGTGCCAACTCGCCGTCCTCCTTCAGTTTCGTCGCCTGCTCGGGCGCGAGAACCGGAGACGTCCTCAACAGCCAGGTCTCCGCACTGAGTTCCTCGACGACGCTGGTCAGCATCACCATCGGCGGCAACGACGCCGGCTTCGCCAGCACCATGCAGACCTGTGTGCTCAGCTCCGAGAGCTCCTGCCTCAGCTCGGTCTCGGCCGGTGAGGCCTACGCCCAGAACACCCTGCCCGCCCAGCTCGACCGGGTCTACTCGACGATCCACGCCAAGGCGCCCAATGCGCACGTCGTGGTCCTCGGGTACCCGCACCTGTACGAGATCGGCGGCAGCTGCATCTTCGGCATCGGCGACACCAAGCGGTCCGCCATCAACGAGGCCGCCGACGTGCTCGACGGCGTCATCGCCAAGCGTGCCGCGAACGCCGGCTTCACCTTCGCCGACGTGCGGGACGTCTTCAGTGGGCACGAGATCTGCGGCTCGCTGGACACCTGGCTCCACAGCACCACATGGCCCATCGACGAGAGCTACCACCCGAACTCCTCGGGCCAGGCCTACGGGTACCTGCCGGTCTTCTCGCAGTCGTGACGGCTGACGGCTGACGGCCGGCAAGCGACAGATAACAGATGACAGATAACAGATTTCGAAATCTGTTATCTGTCATCTGTTCGTCCGCTCCTGTCCCCGCCACTCCCAGGTAACGGCCGGCGCTCACCCAACCGCCGGCGCCCGGCCCCTCAGCGCATCGGTGGGAACGGAATCCCGGCGAGCGCCGGCAGCAGCTCGGCCTCCTCGTACGCGAGGTGGGCCTCCAGCTCGGCGGCCATCCGGTCCACCTCGGCCCGCAGTCGCTCCGGTTCCTCGGCCTCGATCCCGGCCAGCAGGGCGACCAGCTCCTCCTTGATCCGTCCGATGGCCCGGTGCTGCTCGCCCAAGAGGTCCAGCGCCCCGGCAAGTTCGGGATGGCTGCGCGCCAGTGCCGGGAAGATCGCTGCATCCTCGCCGCGGTGGTGGTGCGTCAGCCCCTCGCAGAACGCCAGGCAGTGCTGCCGTAGTTGGAGCCCGAGGCTCGCCCTCCGCCCCGCGACGTGCGCCTGCGCCTCCTCGCGGACGTACCGCAGTTGCGCGCGCAGCCAGGTGTGCGCCTCCAGGAGCTTGTCGGCGAGGCTGCGCACCTCCCGTGTGGGCGTTTCGGGCCGTTCCAGGACGACGACCGGCAACTCCCGCCCCGCATGGTCCTGGTAGTCGCCGTATCCCGGCGCGAACCGCACGGCGGCAGCGAACAGCCGCTCCCGCCGCGCCCCTTCCGACGGCACCGCGATCACGTCGAACGCCTCCGTGCCGAGCTCGACCCGGACGACGGGATGGGCGAGCAGGTTGCGGTACCACTGCGGATCGTCCGGCGCCCCGCCCGCCGACGCGACGACGAGGAGCTCTCCCTCCTCCCGGACGTACCCCAGCGGAACGGTGTGTGGCCGCCCCGATCGGGCCCCGGTGGTGGTGAGGAGCAGTAGGTCGCCGCCCTCGAACGGCCCGCCGACCTTCCCGCCGTTGGCACGGAACTCGTCAATGACACTCTGGTTGAACGAAATAGGCATACGTGTGTGGTGAAGTCTCCGAACGAGTAAAGGAGTCAAGGCCACACGCGAGTGCCGCGAAGCACACGCGTACGCGGACACCACGGGTGGCCGCGTACGTCAGATCAGGGGAGCGGAGAAAGTCCTCATCGCGCATCGTCCCTCGGAGTAAGGTGCCGGCTCGGCTGTCGGCCGGCCCACTTCTCTGTGGCCGACGCCGCGCTGCACGCCTCCATTAGAGCCATGCCGCGATCGCCCTGTCAACGAGCAAGATCGGCAGGCGAGTCGAGTGACGGCGCCGCCCCTCCTCGGGTGGAGACCGGGTACGAGAGGGGCGGCGGCGCGCTTCCCATGGGTCAGTGCAGGTAGTCGATCAGCCCGGCGGGCTTGAGGCCGGCGGCCTGGGCGGCGGCGAGTGCGCGCGGGAGGTCGGTGGCGAGGGTGTCGGTCCAGTGCATCAGGACGACGTCGCCGGGCTGCAGGGTGCCGGGGTGCCAGATGTTGGAGGCGCCCCAGCTGAAGTCGGCGTCGGCGGTGAGGACGGTGCGCATGCCGCAGTTGGCCGCCGCCTGCAGGGTGTCGGCGTTCCAGGCGAAGTAGGGCGGGCGGAAGACGGTCGGGGCCGTGCCGAAGGCGCGGGTCATGGCGTCGCGGGCGTCGCAGATCTCGACCTGCTGCTGGGCGAGGGTGAGCGTGGTGGGGTCGGTGTGCGAGACGCTGTGGTCCTGGGTGGAGGAGCCGGGCACGGCGGTGACGCGCTGGAAGAAGCCGGGGTCGGTGCCGGCGGGCATCGGCAGCGGGAAGGCCGTGATCGGCAGGTGGTTGTCGGCGATGAACTTCTCCGCCTCGGGGGTGCGCGTCCAACCGTCGTCGACGGTGAAGAAGACCACCTTGTCGGTGGTGGGCACGGACCCGAGGGGCGTGGCCGGGGCGGGTGCGGGGCCGTCGACGTGCACGTCGTCGACCGAGAACGGGCCCTCCTGGTACCAGCCGTGGACGTAGAGCCGGATGCTGCGCGCGTTCGGACCGGTCGTGAACCGGGTGGTGAGCTGCTGCCAGCCGCCGCCGGTGGTCTCGGTCCAGGCGGGGGCGACGTCGTGGCCGGTGCCGGTGGCGCCCAGGTGGACGAAGCTGCCGCGTACCCAGGCGGAGGCCGTGTACGTGGTGTTGGGCTGGACGGAGACGGTCTGGGCGCACTCGCCGGTGGAGTCCGCGTTCGCCGGCGTGACGGTCAGCGCGGAGGTGCCCGTGTGCGGGGCGGTCGTGGTGACGGCCGCCTCGGCCGGACCGCCCGTGCAGGTCCAGCCGGCGATGGCGCCCCAGTCGGACAGGTTGGGCGCGGGCAGCTCGAAGCCGGGGTTGGTGGCCAGGTTGACGATGGGGGCGGCGGCCGCGGAAGGGGAGCCGGTGGCGGAGGGCGCGGCCGTCGCCATGGGAGCGGCGGCGGTCACGAGCGCCACGGACGCCGCCAGTGCGGACAGGCGCGTGGACAGGCGCGTGGACAAGTGCGCGGACAGACGTGTGGACAGGGGCACGTGAAGACTCCTGCGTGTGGGGGAAGCACGCCCGTGGGGAGGGCGTGACGGAAGCGGTGGCCGTCGAGACGCCGAAGCGTCGAACCGTGGAAACGTCGAACCGTGGAAACGCTGAACCGTGGAAACGCTGAACCGTCGAAAGCTGGAACCGTCGTACCGGGGCGCTCCCCGAGGGGCGGGAGCGGGAGGTGGTGCGCCGCACTCGGACCGAGGAGAAACAATGGACTGGACCAATCGGTCCGTCAAGGGAATCCCGTCGAACGGCTCCGCCAACCGTCCCCGAATCAACTACAGGGCTGCAAAACGGACAAGACGGCACGTCAGGGGACGTACAGTTCCTCGATGTCCGCCGCGTAGTGCTCCGCGATCGCCGCCCGTCGCAGCTTCAGCGACGGCGTGAGCAGCCCCTGTTCCAGGCCGAACTCCCGTGGCAGCAGCCGGAACGCACGGATCGACTCGGCCCGCGACACCGCCGTGTTGGCCGCCGCCACCGCGCGCTGGATCTCGGCGTGCAGCTGCTCGTCCGCGAGCACCGCCCACGGGTCCAGCAGCTCCCGTCCGTTCGTGCGCAGCCAGTGTGCCAGGGCGGCCGGGTCGAGCGTGATCAGCGCGGCGATGTACGGGCGGTCGTCGCCGACCACCAGGCACTGGGAGACGAGCGGGTGCGCCGACACCCGTTCCTCCAGCGCGGCGGGGGCGAGGTTCTTGCCGCTGCTGGTGACGATGAGGTCCTTCTTGCGGCCGGTGATGGTGAGGTACCCGTCCTCGTCGAGGTGGCCGAGGTCCCCGGTGGCGAACCAGCCGTCCTGCAGCGACTCAGCGGTGCAGCGCGGGTGGTTGAGGTACCCGCCGAACACGGACCCGCCGCGCACCCACACCTCGCCGTCGTCCGCGATCGCCACCGAGGCGCCGGGGATCGGCCGGCCGACCGTGCCGAGCTTCTGCCGCCCGGTCGGGTTGGCGGTGATCGCGGCGGAGGTCTCGGTCAGCCCGTAGCCCTCGTACAGCTGGAAGCCGGCGCCGGCGAAGAACAGCGCGAGTTCGCGGCGCAGCGACGAGCCGCCGCACACGATGCTGCGCGCCCTGCCGCCGAGGACGGCGCGCAGCCGCGGGTAGAGCGTCTGCTCGTAGGCGAGGTGGCGCAGGCGCAGCCGGGGGTTCGGTCCTGGGCCGCGGCCGAAGAGCCTCTGCTCCCTGGCCGCCGCCCAGTCGACGGCCACCTGCCGTGCCTGCTCGAAGAGTTCGCCGCGTCCGGCATCCTCGGCGGTGCGCCGGGCCTGCTGGAAGATCTTTTCGAAGACGTACGGGACGGCGTGCAGGAAGGTGGGCCGGAAGGAGGCCAAGGCGGGCAGCAGGGCGTCGGTGGAGACCTCGGGGACGTGGCCGATCCGGAATCCGCCGCGCATCGCCGCGACCTGCACGGCCCGCCCGTAGACGTGCGCGAGCGGCAGGAAGAGCAGGGTGGAGGGCTGGCCGCCGGAGGGGTCCCGGAAGACGTCGCTCCAGCCGCCGAGCAGGGCGTCGGCCTCGGCGGCCAGGTTGGCGTGGGTGATCAGGCAGCCCTTGGGGCGTCCGGTGGTGCCGGAGGTGTAGACGACGGTGGCGATGTTCGAGGCGGCGACGCCGAGGCGCTGGCGGTGCACGAGGGCGTCGGGCACGCCGAGCCCGTCCTCGGTGATCGCGCCGACGCAGTCGCGGTCGAGCTGCCAGATGCCGCTGAGGTCGGGCAGGGCGTCGCAGACCGCGCCGACGGTCATCGCGGCGTCCTCGTCCTCGACCAGGCAGGCGACCGACTGGGTCTCGGCGAGGATCCAGCGCACCTGCTCGGGCGCGGCGGTGGGGTAGACGGGGACGGTGATCGCGCCGATCGACCAGAGCGCGTAGTCGAAGAGCGTCCACTCGTAGCGGGTGCGGGACATCAGGGCGACCCGGTCGCCGTAGCGCACGCCCCGGGTGAGCAGGCCCTTGGCGAGGGCGAGGACCTCGTCGCGGAACTCGCGGGCGGTGACGTCCCGCCACGCGCCGTCGGCGGTGCGCAGGGCCAGCTGGGGGAGGGCGGGGGTGCGTTCCGCGGTGTCGTAGAGCGAGTCGGCGAGTCCTCCGGCGGCCTCGGGTGCGGCCAGGGCCGGGGTGGTGAACTCGCGCACGTTCCTCCCCGGTTCGCGTCCTCCGGCGCTCGCCCGCGTCCCGCTCGCGGCTGCCGTGGAGCCGAAACTATCGGATCGTCCCGCGGCTGCCCAGGGTTGTGTCGGTGACGCGACGAGATCGGCACAAGGGCGTACGGAAAGTGCCGTACGTCCGTACGGAGAGCGTCGTACGCGGGTGCGACCGAGGGCCGCGCCCGGACGGTGGGGGCCGCCGCCGTCCTGACGTGTGCGGGGCAAGTGAAGACGAGAAGGATTTCGGCCCTCGAACGAGTGGTCAGGGCGTAGTAGGCTCTCGCAGACCTGTGGCCGGGCCCCCGGCCAGGCCCGATCCGTACCCGACCCCCGAACCGGGCTCCCCACCGCCCGTGTGCTCGCCCCGCTCCGCCCACCCTCCCCTTCCGCGCCTGGCACTTCCCGACCGAGGACTCCATGCGTCTGCGTAGCAGCTCGATCCGCGCGAAGATCATCGCGCTGCTCCTGGTGCCCATCGTCGCGCTCACCGCCCTGTGGGTGTACGCGACCATCGCCACCACCGGAGACGTCTGGAACCAGCTGGAGCTCAGCCGTACGTACAAGGAGTTCGGCGCCCCCGCCGACCAGTACGCCACCGACCTGCAGAACGAGCGCCGCGCCGCCGTTCAGCGCCTCGCCGACCCGGGCTCGCGCGCCGCCCGCGACGCCTACGACCGCGCCAAGGCCGACACCGACCGCGACCTCGGCGTCCTGCGCGACAAGAAGGAACGCATCGGCGGCAGGCTCTCCACCGCCCAGCGCGGGCGCCTCCTGCAGATCCTCGCCGCCGCCGACCAGATGGTCCCGCTGCGCGCCCAGGTGAGCCGCTCGGCGCTCAACTGGGAGTTCGCGCTCGACCAGTACAGCGACCTGGTCAAGCCGGTGTTCGGCTTCCGCTCCGCGTTCGTCGCCCAGCAGAGCGGCCAACTCCCGCGCCAGGGCACGATCCTGATCGAGCTCGTGCGCGCCCGCGAGTACCTGGCCCAGGAGGACGCGGCGATGGAGGGCCTGCGCACCGGCACCGCCCGGCCCACCGCCGAGCAGTACCAGACCGCGCTGGACGCCCTGCACAACCAGCAGGCGCTGTACACCGTCTACATCGCCGAGCTCGAACCCGCCGACCAGGCCGACTACATCGCCCTGCGCGGCGGCGACACGTGGGCCGCGCTGGTGCGCGCCGAGGCCGACTTCGTCGGCGCCGGCGGCCCTGCCAACGTCGCGCAGGCCATCAACGGCGACTCCTGGCGGGAGACCGCCGACCGCGCCCTCGGCGACCTCGCCGCCGTCAACTCCCGCATCGCCGACGGCATGGCCGAGCGCGAACAGTCGTATGCGACCGGCCTGTTGTGGCGCGGCGGGATCGCCGGCGCGGCCGGCCTGGTCGCCATCGTGCTGACGGTGCTCATCTCCTTCCGGATCGGCCGCGGCCTCGCCCGCGAGCTGATCGGCCTACGCAACGCCGCCAACGAGCTCGCCACCACCCGCCTGCCCGCCGTCATGCGGCGGCTGCGCCGCGGCGAGGCCGTGGACGTCGCCGCCGAGGCGCCGGAACTGCGGTTCGGGCAGGCCGAGATCGGCCAGGTCGGCCAGGCGTTCAACGCCGTGCAGCGGGCCGCCGTCGAGGCCGCCGTCGAGCAGGCCGACCTGCGCCGCGGCGTCTCGGCCGTCTTCGTCAACCTCGCCCGGCGCAGCCAGGTGCTGCTGCACCGCCAGCTGACCCTGCTGGACACCATGGAGCGCCGCACCGAGGACCCCGCGGAGCTGGAGGACCTGTTCAAGGTCGACCACCTCACCACCCGCATGCGCCGTCACGCCGAGGGCCTGATCATCCTGGCCGGCGGTTCGCCGGGGCGCGCCTGGCGCAAGCCGGTGCGGATGGTGGACGTCGTGCGCGCGGCGGTCGGCGAGGTCGAGGACTACGCCCGCGTGACGGTCCGCCCGTTCCCCGGCACCGGACTGCTCGGCAGCGCCGTCGCCGACGTGACCCACCTGATCGCCGAACTCGTCGAGAACGCCGCGGTGTTCTCCCCGCCGAACACCCAGGTCACCGTCCAGGGCGAGGTCGTGGCGCACGGCTTCGCGCTGGAGATCGACGACCGCGGGCTCGGGCTGAGCGGGCCGGCGCTCGCCGAGATCAACGAACGCCTCGCCGTGGAGCAGGAGTTCGACCTCGCCGACACCGACCGACTGGGCCTGTTCGTGGTCAGCCGGCTGGCCCGGCGGCACGGTATCCGGGTGCACCTTCGGCCCTCGCCGTACGGCGGGACGACGGCCGTCGTGCTCGTGCCGCGCGAGCTGCTCGCGGAGGCACCGGACGGGCCGGCCGAGCCCTCGCAGGCGGGGCGGCGTCCGGTGGCGACGGCCCGGCGCGGCCAGCGGGACCTCGTGGCGGTGCCGGGAGGCGCGGCCACGGCGACGTCCTCCGAGGTGTCCCCGGCGGTGTCCTCCGAGGTGCCCTCGGTGGTGCCCGGTCCGGCTCCGGGTGACGGAGCGCCGGGCGCTGCTGCGAGCGCTGCGAGAGGCTCCGCGGGCGGGAAGCACCGCGTCACCGGCGGGCCGCGGCCGTCCGCGGCCGAACCGGCCCGAACGCCGGGCGGGCTGCCGCGCCGGGCGTCGCGGACGAAGGGCGGGCCGGTGCTCGTCCCGCCTCCGGGCTCGCAGGGCCGCGGTTCGACGGGCGGCTCGGCAGGTGGTCCGGCAGGTGGTCCGGACGGCGGCTCGGAGGGCACCGGCCGCCACCGCCGGGCGGAGATCCTGCCCGCCGTGGGTGCGGCGGCTGCCGGGCCTGCGGACGTCGCGGTCGGTGATGTGGTTCCGGAGGCTCGGGCGGTTCCGGTGGATCTGGATGCCCTGGATGCCCCGGTGGCCCCGGTGGCCCCGGTGGCCCCGGCGGTCTTGGGGGAGCAGCCGGCTGCCGGTGCGCGGACCCCGGGCGGACTGCCCCGGCGGGTGCGGCAGGCGAACCTCGCGCCGCAGCTCAAGCAGCAGATGAAGGAACGTCTCCGCGGCGGGCGCGCCGAGGACGCGCGACCGTCCGAGGACCCGGTGGTCCGGGCGGCACAGGAGGCCGAGCGGGCCGCCCGGGAGGCCGAGCGCGCGCGGGATCGGTCGCCGGAGGAGGCACGGGCCACGTTCGCGTCGTTCCAGCGCGGGTTCACCCGGGGTCGCGGCGCCACCGGTCAGTCGTCGGCCGCGTCGTCGTCAGCCGCGTCGCCGTCGGGCCCGACGAGCCCGTCGCCGACGCCCGAAGGCCGGCCCGCCGTCACGTCCGTCCCGGTCTGGCAGCCGCCGGGCACCTCCCGGCGGGCGATCAGCCCGGCGCCCGCCCCGGCGGCCCTCCCCGCGCCGCCCGACGGCAGCCGGGCGCCGCTCGCCAGGCGCCCACCGGCGGGCCCGCCGGTCCGCTTGGTACCGCCGGCCGGTCCCCTGGGTCCCTCCGGCCCCTCCGGCCCCTCCCGCTCCGGTGCACCCGGGACGGACGCGCAGACACCACCAGCAGGACCGGAACGACCAGTACGACCGGTTCGACCAGCACCACCCGTAACGCCCGCTCCAGCGGAAGGAACTGATTCATGACCATCTCGACCCAGCCGTCCGGGGACCTCAACTGGCTCCTGGACGACCTGGTGGGACGCGTCGCGGCCCTGCGGCACGCGGTGATCCTCTCCAGCGACGGCCTGGCCACCGGCGCCTCCCGCGGTCTCGAACGCGAGGACGCCGAGCACCTCGCCGCCGTCGCGGCCGGCTTCCACAGCCTCGCCAAGGGCACCGGCGGGCACTTCAAGGTCGGCGGGGTCCGCCAGACCATGGTCGAGCTCGACGAGGCGTTCCTGTTCATCACGGCGGCCGGCGACGGCAGCTGCCTGGCCGTGCTGAGCGAGGCCGAGGCGGACATCGGCCAGATCGCCTACGAGATGGCCCTGCTGGTCAAGCGGGTCGGCGAGCACATGGCCGCCGAGCCGCGCACCGAAGCCGCGCTGCCGCCGGGGAGATGATCGGTTCGATGGCGGATCCGAACGCGGAGGCGGTGGCGGAGCGGGACGAGTCCGTGGCCGCGACGGACGGGGCCGGGCCTGCGGCCGCTTCGAGCGCGGACCCTTCGAGTGCGGACGCCGCGGCCGTGGACGGCTCGTCCGCGGACGAGCTCGCGGACGAGCTCGCGGACGAGCTCGCGGACGAGCCCTCGGACGTGCCCGAGGTGGACCTGTTCCGGCCGCGCACCCCGGTCGACGATCGCTGGTTCGACGACGAAGCCGGCCCGGTGGTGCGGCTGTACTCGATGACCCGCGGCCGCACCCGCCCGGTCGAGGACGGCCTGTTCGACCTCATCTCGCTGATCACCGCCGCCGAGCCCGGACCGGACGCGGGGGCCGTGCCCGCGCACGTGCTCGACCCGGAGCACCAGACCATCCTGGCCTGGTGCCGCCGCGAGCCGCTGTCCGTCGCCGAGCTCGGCTCGTACACCGACCTGCCGGTCAGCGTCGTCCGCGTGCTGCTCGGCGACCTCTACGACGCCGAACTGATCAGCGTCACCCGACCCGTTCCGCTCGCCGAGCTACCGGACGAGCGCCTGCTGCGAGACGTGATCAATGGACTCCGTGCGCTCTGAGTACCACGCCGGGCACGACACCGGAAACGACGCCGGGCACCGCGACGGGCCGGCCGCCGGGCCCGACGCCACCGACCCACGCTGGCGCGGCGGTCCGGCCGTCGCGGTCAAGATCCTCGTCGCGGGCGGCTTCGGCGCGGGCAAGACGACGCTGGTCGGCGCGGTCAGCGAGATCCGCCCGCTGCGCACCGAGGAGGAGCTGAGCGAACTCGGCCGCCCGGTGGACGACACCTCGGGTGTGGAGGCCAAGCGCACCACCACGGTGGCGATGGACTTCGGCCGGATCGACCTGAGGCCCGGGCTCGCGCTCTACCTGTTCGGCACGCCCGGTCAGGACCGCTTCTGGTTCGTGTGGGACGAGTTGGCGCGCGGAGCACTCGGCGCCGTGGTGCTCGCGGACACCCGGCGCCTCGCCGACTGCTTCCCCTCGGTGGACTTCTTCGAGCAGCGCGGTATCCCGTTCGTCGTCGCGGTGAACTGCTTCGACGGGACGGAACGCTTCTCGCCCGAGGAGGTGCGGGACGCGCTCGACCTCGACCCGGGCGTCCCGGTGCTGCTGTGCGACGCGCGGCTGCGCGAGGACGGGAAGGACCTGCTGGTCGCCCTCGTCGAGCACGCCGCCACCCGGCCGCGCCGTGCGGCCTCCCGGGCCTGACCCTTCGTCCGCCCGTACTTTCGCTCCTTCAATCGCTCCCTTTGCCGTTCCCGCCGCCATCCCATCGAGCCGTCGTCTCATTTCCGTGTCCGCATCCCGGACGTCCGGCGCGATGAAGGTTGCCTAGACCGGGCCGGCGTGGAAGGCTCTGTGGACGAAGGCCGCCCGGCCATGCCGTCGGGGAGCCCGGATGCGCGTCGGTGCTGACGCTTGTCCGGCAGCAGGCTCTTCGATCACGCACCTTCGGCCCGCAGCCCGCGTCGCCGAGCACGGATCCAGGGGAGGGCAGCAGGATGACCGTCGGTCGGCACACCACCGCGGCCGCGCCCGCCTCCGTCCGCACCCCGGTCCCGTCGGTGCTCACCGCCCGCCGCTACATCGACCACGCGCTGACCTGCAGCGCGTGTTGTCGCTGACCGGCCGGCCCCTCCCCGGTACGCCCGACCCCGCTTGCGGCCCCAGGCCGCGTCGTCCGGCGCACCGTCACCCCGTCGACCAGGCCGGAGCGGCACACCGGAACCCGGCGTGCCCGCGACCGGCGATCCGGCCCCGCCACGCGGAGAGACCACCTGTGAACCTCGCCTTCCCCACCCCCGCCCCCGGAGCCGCCGGGCGCCCACGCGCAGCCGGGACGTCCCCCGTCGAGCGCGGCGGCGCACCGTCCGGGCGGTCGATCGGGCGGACGAGCGGACAACCGAACGGGCGCTCGCGCACGGTCGGTCACGCAGTCGCGGACGGCCGCTCCGGCCGCTCCCGCCGATCCGGTCGCGCTGACCTGGAGCCGTTCTGGCCCTCCAGGCAGCCGCACCTGTTCGATCAGACGTGTCCGGGTTCGCCCAGCGCGTCCCGGTCCTCCGCCCGCTGATTCCGGACTCCGGATCCCGGACCCGCCGTCCGGATCAGCCCAGGCAGTAGCCCGGTCGACGCGCAGACGACTCCACCCCGTCCGTCACGCGCGAAATGAGCGGCACACCATGTCTTCTTCTTCCACGGCCACCCTGCCCCTGCCCACCGCGACCCCGCACCTGCGCGCGGTCCGCTCGGTCCAGCCCGTTCCCGCTGTTCCGTCCGTTCCGTCGGTTCCGTCCGGGATCGTCAACTCCCAGGTCCGGGCCGCGCGTTCGGTGCCTCCGCACGTGCTCCCGCCCCGGCCCGCCCCGACGGTCGCTCCGGCCGCGGTGCCTCCGGCGCCGCCGCAGTCGCTGCTGGCGGCGCTGCCGGAAGGCGCGTCCGTGGTCGCGGCGCTGCCGCAGGGCGCGCTGCCGCACACCCTCCTCGCCCAGTACGGTGCGCAGTTCGGCGACCCGGCCGGGCGGCCGATGGTCGGGTACCTGGTGCTCGTGCCCGCGGAGAACCCGGCCGGTGCGGGTTCGACCGCGGTGGGTCCGGCCGGCGGCCCGGCCGGCTCGTCGGCCGCCCGACCGGTCCGCCCGGCGGGCCGGGGCATCACCGTCGACAACGAGCGGCGCAACGCGTACGTGGACGGGCGGCTGCTCGACCTCACGTACCTGGAGTTCGAACTGCTCGCCCACCTCACGGAGCACCCGCAGCGGGTGCACACCCGTGATCACCTGGTCTCCGCCGTGTGGGGCTACGGCCACGTCGGCGACGGTCGGACGGTGGACGTGCACGTGGCCCGTCTGCGGCGCAAGCTCGGATCGGCCTACCGCGACACGATCGTGACGGTCCGCCGGGTCGGCTACAAGTACACGCCGGTGGCGTGAGGGGTCGCCCGCTCCGGAGGCCGACGGTGAACAGCTGACAGAGAACAGCTGACAGGGAACAGATAACAGACGACAGATAACAGATTTTGAAATCTGTTATCTGTCGTCTGTCACCCGCCCGCCGTCACCGGCTCAGTCGGTCGATCTCCGCGAGCTCCTCCGCAGTCAGCGGGCCGCCGTTCAGCGCGTCGATGTTCTGGTCCAGTTGCGCGACGCTGCTCGCCCCGATGATCACCGACACCACGCGCGGGTCGCGCAGCACCCAGCAGAGCGCGAGCTGGGCGAGCGTCTGCCCGCGGCCCTCGGCGACCTTGGCGAGCGCCCGGAGCTGCTCCAGGCGCGCCCCGTCGAGGGCCTTCTCGCTCAGGAACTTCCCGACCGACATCCGCGACCCGGCCGGCACGTCGCCGGACAGGTAGCGGTCCGTCAGGAGGCCCTGTGCGAGCGGGGAGTAGGCGATCAGACTGGTCTGGGTGTCGCCGACGGCGTCCAGGACGCCCTCCTCCACGGACCGGTTGAGGATCGAGTACGCCGACTGGTTCATCAGCACCGGCGTCCCCAGCTCGCGCAGGATCGCCACCGCCTCCCGGTGCTGCTCCGCCGGGTAGTTGGAGATGCCCGCGTACAGCGCCCTCCCCGAGCGGACCGCGCTGTCCAGCGCGCCCATCGTCTCCTCGATCGGGGTCTCCGGGTCGTACCGGTGCGAGTAGAAGACGTCGACGTAGTCGAGCCCCATCCGCCCGAGCGACTGGTCCAGGCTGGCCAGCAGGTACTTGCGGCTGCCGCCGTTGCCGTACGGACCCGGCCACATGTCCCAGCCGGCCTTGGTGGCGATGAACAGCTCGTCCCGGTACGGGCGGAGGTCCTGCGCGAAGAGGTACCCGAAGTTGCGCTCCGCGCTGCCGTACGGCGGGCCGTAGTTGTTCGCCAGGTCGAAGTGGGTGATCCCGCGGTCGAAGGCGCGGCGCAGCACCGCCCGCTGGACGTCCAGGGGTTGGGCGTCGCCGAAGTTGTGCCAGAGGCCGAGCGAGACGGCGGGCAGCTGTACGCCGCTGCGTCCGGCCTTGCGGTAGGTCATCGAGCCATAGCGGTCATCCGAGGCGAGGTAGCTCATGCCGGACATCTTGCCAGCCGGTGCGCGTGGATCAAGGCCTTGCCGGCCCCCCTGGTCGCCGCCCGCCCCCTGGTCGCTGCCCGCACCCCGCCCCCCTGGCCACCACCGTCTGCGCCCCCACCCCCGGGGTTGCTTACACCCGCCGTGGCAGTGCTCATGCATGACACGGCGTGACGTGACGCGTGCCACCGGCATGGGCGGAATGCCGGCAGGCGGTGCGGGGGATGACGATCGGGCGAGGGAATGCGGGTGAGGGAATGCGGGCGAGGGGCCGTGGCCGCCGGGGGGCGGCGCACGGCCCTCGGTCGTCTGGGGGATGGGCGTGCCGCCATGGCGGAGGAAACGCCGGGGGGAAACCACTGGCGCTCTGTACCTACTGGTATGTACAGTGATCCACATGGCAACCCAGGACCGTCTCATCGAGAGCACCCAGGAGCTCCTCTGGGAGCGCGGCTACGTCGGCACCAGCCCCAAGGCCATCCAGCAGCGCGCCGGCGTCGGCCAGGGCAGCATGTACCACCACTTCACCGGCAAGCCCGACCTGGCCGCGACCGCCCTGCGCCGCAGCGCCGAGGAGATGCGCGCCGTCGCGGAGGCCGACCTCGTCTCCCCGGGCAGCGCCTACGACCGCATCGCCGCCTACCTCCACCGCGACCGCGACGTGCTGCGCGGGTGCCGGATCGGACGGATGGCGCAGGACCCGGACGTCATCGCCGACCCGCAGCTGCGGGCGCCGGTCGAGGAGACGTTCGACTGGCTCCGCGGGCGGATCGCCGAACTCGTCGCCGAGGGCCAGGCGGCGGGCGAGCTCGTCCCCGGCGTCGACCCGGTCGACACCGCGGCCGCGCTGGTCGCGGTCGTCCAGGGCGGCTACGTGCTCGCCCGCGCGGCCGACCGTGCCGAGCCCTTCGAGCAGGCCGTCCGCGGCGCCCTCGCCCTGCTCGCGGCCCAGCGGACGAACCGAACGGCCTGAGACCGGAGCCGGACCGCGGGCGGGCCCCGCAAACGCCCGTCCCGATCAAGCCGCCCACGGAGGAGAAGCACCCGTGCACGCCATGCAGTACGAGATCACCCTCCCCGCCGACTACGACATGGGGATCATCCGCAAGCGCGTCGCCGAGCGGGGTCACCTCCTCGACGCCCACCCCGGCCTGGGCCTCAAGGCGTACCTGGTCCGGGAACGCGGGCGCGACGGCTCGCCGGTCAACCAGTACGCGCCGTTCTACCTGTGGCGGACGGCCGAGGGCATGAACGGCTTCCTCTGGGGCCCCGGCTTCCGTGGCCTCAGCGCCGACTTCGGCCGCCCCGCCGTCAGGCACTGGCTCGGTGCCGGGCTCGCGCGAGGGCCCGTGGCCGCCGGGCCCGCCGTGCCCGGTGCGGACGGACCGGCCACCGCCACCCGCCGGACCGTCCGCCTCTCCGAGACCGCCGATCCCGCCGAGGCCGTCGAGCAGGCCCTCGCCGACCTGCCCGCCCACCCCGCGCTGCACACCGCAGCCGTCGCGGTCGACCCGAGCCGGTGGGAGCTGCTCCAGATCGCCCTCTGGCGCGGCGAAGTCCCCGACGGCGCGCCCGGCACCCGCTACCGGGTGCTGCACCTGTCCCGGCCCGAACTCGACCGGCTCCCCGCCGGCCGCCACTGGTGAAAGGATTCGCCACCCCATGACCACCGCGCCCGAGTCCCTCGCGCCCCAGTCCTTTGCGCCCGAGTCGCTCGCCCCCGAGTCCCTCGTGCCCGCCGACCTCGCTCCCGCTCCGCTCGATCGAGAGGCCGGTTACGCCCTGCTCGCCGACCTCGCGGGGCCGGCCGCCGCGTCGACCCTCGCCGGCCTCGACGGTCTGGCCCCGGGTTTCGCCGACTGGATCGTCACCGCCCTGTTCGGCGGCACCTACCAGCGCCCCGGCCTCGCCCTGCGCGACCGTCAGGTCGCGAACCTGGCCGCGCTCACCGCCCTCGGCGGCGTCGAGCCGCAGCTCGCCGACCACGTCCGCAACAGCCTGCGGATCGGGATGACGCGTGAGGAGATCACCGAGGTGATCGTCCACCTGGCACCCTACGTCGGGGTCCCGAAGGCCCTGGCCGGCCTGCGCGTCGCCACCGCGACCTTCGCCGAGGCGCAGCAGGCGCAAGCGGTACAGACGGTGGAGACGCCACAGGCGGCATCGCCCGCCCAGGACCAGGACCAGGACCCAGACCAGGACCAGGACATCGCGCAGGGCCAGGACATACAGCGGGAGGCCGGCGCGTGACCGCCACCGTCCGCACGGTCCTGGGCGACATCGACCCCGCCGAGCTCGGCGTCACCGACTCCCACGACCACCTGTTCATCCGAAGCCCGCTGCTTCCCGGCGAGGAGCTGGACGACCCGGCCGCCGCGGAGGAGGTCCTGCGCTCCTTCGCCGCCGGCGGCGGGCGGACCTTCGTCCAGTGGACCCCGCACGGAATGGGACGCGGTGCCGACGCGCTCGCCCGCCTCTCGCGAATGACCGGCGTCCACGTCGTCGCCGCCACCGGAATGCACCAGGCGGTCCACTACGGCGAGGACGCCGGCGGTCTCTCCGCCCGGTACGACGGACTCGCCGAACGCTTCGTCACCGAGCTGACCACCGGTCTCCCGGGCGCTCCCGAGGGCGTCCGAGCCGGGCTGATCAAGGTCGCGTGCGACGTGGGCGCCAGCAGCACGCACACCCGTCTGGTCATGGCGGCCGCCGCCGAGGCCCATCACGCCACCGGCGCCCCGATCGCCGTCCACCTCGAACCCGGCGGCGACCCGTACTTCGTGCTGCTCTGGCTCCACGACCGCCACCGGGTCCCGGTCGACCGGATCGTCCTCGGGCACCTCACCCGCCTGCCCGACGTCCGGCTGCACCGCGAACTCGCCGACGAGGGCGTCTACTTGGCCCTGGACAGCCCCTCGCGGGCCGGCCACCCGGAGGACCACCAGGCCTTCGACCTCATCGCGGGCCTCGTCGACGCCGGCCACGCCGACAGGCTGCTCCTCGGCGCCGACACGACTACCCGCACCGCCCGCCGGGCCGGCGGCCCCACCCGGCTGCTCACCGACCTCGCACCGCGCCTCGGCCGCACGTTCGGCCCCGAGCTGCCCGAACTGCTCCTCACGGCCAACCCGGCGGCCGCCTTCGCCACCGACTGGCGCACCCCCTGAGGCCGACGCCCCCGTCCTCCCTGCCGTCCTTCCTGTTGTCCTTCCGACCGGCTCCGCGGCCGGCTCTCCTGCCATCTCTCCTGTGGCCGACTCCGCCCACCCGGGTTTCAATCCGAGTACCCCGACGGACCACGCCACCTCCAGAGAGGCGGACCGACGATGCACCCCTGGCTCGCTCCCGCCCGGCTCGCCGTCGCCGCGCTCGCGGCCGTCGCCCTCGGTTTCTCCGGCTATCACGCGGCGACCGGTTCCACCGGGGTGGTGAACTACTTCGGTTACTTCACCATCCTCGGCAACGCGGCCGCGGTCGTCGTCCTGGCGCTCGGCGGACTGGCGGGCCTGACCGGCCGCCGCCCCGTGCCCGACCCGGTGCGCGGGGCGGTCGTGCTCTACCTGGTGATCACCGGACTGGTGTACGGCACGGTCCTCGCCAAGTACCCGGACCAGCTGACGATCCCGTGGGTCAACGACGTGCTCCACCGCGTCATGCCGCTCGCCGTGCTCGCCGACTGGCTGATCGACCCGCCGGCGCGCCGCCTGCGCCCGGGGGCAGGGCTGTGGTGGCTGGGCCTCCCGCTGCTCTACCTGGGTTACACACTGCTCCGGGGCTGGGCCGTCGACTGGTATCCGTACCCGTTCCTCGACCCCGGCGTGCATGGCGGGTACCGGCGGGTGGCCGGCGCGTGCGCCCTGGTGGCGGCGGCGTTCGTCGTGGTCGGGGCGGCGATCCTGGCGGTCGGCAACGCCCTCGCCGCCCGCCGCGACGCCCGTCACGGCACCGTGCAGCGAGGCCGCCGCGCCCACGCCAGGACGACCTGAACGCATCAAGACGACCCGAACGCACCAGGGCGGCCTGAACGCACCAGGGCGGCCTGAACGCACCAGGACAATCTGAAACCGACGAACAGCTGACAGATAACAGATTTCGAAATCTGTTATCTGTCAGCTGTTATCTGTCATCCGCCGGCCGTCACTCCCGCACCCCGGCTCACCGGCTCACATGTGGGTGCCGCCGTCGATGCGGATCTCGGTGCCCGTGACGAACGCGCCGTCGTCCGACGCCAGCATCGCGATGACGCCCGCCACGGTCTCCGGCCCCGCGAAACCCTGGCCGATGGCGGGGGCGAGCTTGGCGAGCAGGCTGAAGTCGGCGTCGGCCGGCAGGCCCGGGTTGTTGGTCATGCCGCTGTCGATGCTGCCCGGCGCCACGCACACCGCGCGCAGCCCCTGCTTCGAGTACTCCGACGCGATGGCGTGCGTGAAGGACTGGATGCCGCCCTTGGTCGCGGCGTAGGCGGCCATGTACGGGTGGGCGAAACTCGCCGACGTGGAGCTGAAGTTGACCACCACGCCGCCGCCGCTCGCGAGCAGCGCCGGAAGCGCCTCGCGGGTCATCAGGAAGGTGCCGGTCAGGTTCACCGCGAGGAGCTTGTTCCAGAATTCCAGGCTGGTCTCGTGGGTGTGCGAGGAGCGCAGGATCCCGGCCGCGTTGACCAGGACGTCGAGCCCGCCAAGGCGTGCGACGGCCTCCGCGACGCCCGCCATGACGGCGCCTTCGTCCGAGATGTCCAGCACCGCGGTGGTGAGCCGGTCGGCGGTGCCGTCGGCGGTCGCGCGGTCCGCGGTGCTCCGCAGGCCGTCCGCGCTGACGTCGACCGCGACGACCTTGCCGCCCTCGGCGAGGATCCGGTGCACGGTGGCCTGGCCGATGCCCGAGCCGCCGCCGGTGATCAGGACGTTCCGTCCGCTGAAGCGCTCCATGGTGGTTCTCCGTTCGTTCCCGTGGTCTCTCGACCTCAAGAGACACGGTACGCCCGAGTGGCATAACGTGCCAATAAGTCTCGACATGCCGACCCGGCGTGAGCTGCCTGCCTGGCACGGGACGCGTACGCTGAGCCCGTGACCGGACGCCCTTCCCTGACCCAGCGCCGCCGCGAAGCCACCCGGCTGGACATCGCCCGCACCGCCGCCGCGCTCTTCGCCGAACGGGGCGCCGAGGCGACCACCGCCGAGGAGATCGCCAACGCCGCGGGCATCTCGCTGCGCACCTTCTACCGGTACTTCTCGGTCAAGGAGGACGCCGTCGCCCCGCTGCTCGCGGCCGGCGGGCGGCGCTGGGTCGAACTGTTCGCGGAAAGCTCCGCCGACCTGCCGGTGCGCGAGGCGCTGGAGCGCTCGGCGGTCGCCTCGCTGACCCCGGCCGACGCGCCTGCCGCCGAGGCCATGCACTGGACCCGCAGCCTGCTGCGCGACCCCCGTCTCGCGAGCACCTGGCAGCGCGTGCACGCCGACTCCGAGGAGCGGCTGCGCGGCGTCCTGGCCGACCGCTGCGCGGAGGACGCGGACGTGCTGGAGATCCGCCTGGCCGCCGCTGCGGCGACCGCCGCGATCCGGGTCGCCCTGGAGGAGTGGGCCCTCTCCGACGCCCCCGCGACGGGCCCGGGTTCACCTCAGGAGCTGGGCGCCCGCTGCATGCGCGAACTCACCGGGGGGCTGCGCCCGTGGAGCCGGGTGCCGTGAGCAGGGTGCCGTGAGCAGGCCTGTGCGTCAGCGGTCCTCGAAGGCCGCGGCCGGCAGGGGTTCGACGCCGACGACGCGGCGGATGCGGGTGGGCTCGATGAGGACGGTGACGCGCCGCTCGCCGGGGATCCGCCACTCGTAGCGCTCCGCGCCGAGGTACTTGCGGGCGAGATCGTCCATCCGGCGGTCGGCGCGCTCGCCGGTCACGAACCCGACGGCGCGGCCGTGGATCTGGACCCGGTCGTACGGATCGGCCAGGTCGGCGTTGGAGAGGCAGACGCGCGGGTCGCGGCGCAGGTTCCGCTCCTTCGTGCGGCCGATGGCCGTGTTGAACAGGACGAGGTCGCCCTCCAGGTCCACCCACATCGGGGTGACGTGCGGGGCGCCCTCGGCGTCCGTGGTCGCCACGTACCAGATCCGCGGCTCGCGAACCCGAGCCCGGATCTCCTCGTTCCAGCCGCCCACCGCGCCACCTCCAGGGATTCCCGATCACCTGACGTTCTATCAGGTTCGGCTCGGCGAGATGACAACTTTCAGATGACAGATTTCAAACTCTGTTATCTGAAAGTTGTCATCCGTCACCCGGAACCCCGGCCCGCTAGGGTGGAAGATCGCGTCCCGACGGGGAACCGGGGAGGTGCCCCGGATGTCCTAGCGGCGGGGGCGTGAGTTCGAGGCGTGGGAGCAAGTAGGACATGGGTCTGACGAGCCACAAGGTGTTGGCGCTGACCGTATTGATCGCCGTCGTGATGATGGCCGCCACGGTCTGGCTGTGGCCCAGACTCGCGAGGAAGACCTGGCAGGCGGTGCTCGGCCGGATCGGCACGCTGCTCGCCACCCAGTTCACCGTGCTCGCCGCGCTCGGACTCGTCGCCAACAACTACTTCTCCTTCTACAGCAGCTGGGACGACCTGCTCGGCACCGGCGGTGACAACGGCCCGGTGGTGATCCACAACAAGGCGGACGCCTCCGGCCGCCTGCTCGTGGAGACGATCGGCCACGCCTCAGTCCAGGGCGGCGGCGCGATGGGCCGCGAGCCCGCCAAGTCCGGCGAGATCCGCAAGGTCCGGATCGACGGCAAGCTCACCCGGCTGTCCACGGAGGGCTACGTCTACCTGCCGCCGCAGTACTTCCAGCCCGAGTACGCGCAGCGCCAGTTCCCGGCCGTGATCGTCAGCACCGGTTTCCCCGGGCAGGCCGAGAACCTGATCACGCGGTTCAACTACCCGGGCGCGGCGCTCAAGCTGCTCCAGGAGGGGAAGATGCAGCCGACCGTCATGGTCCTCATGCGCCCCTCGCCGGCCCTCCCGCAGGACACCGAGTGCGAGGACATCCCCGGCGGCGCGCAGTCCGACACGTACTTCACCAAGGACGTCCCCTCGGCGATCCAGGCGAGCTTCCGGGTCTCCGCCGACCCGCAGGCGTGGGCCTTCATGGGCAACTCCACCGGCGGCTACTGCGCGGTCAAGCTCGCCATGCGCCACCCGGAGGTCTTCCCGACCGCCGTCTCCCTCTCCGGCTACTACCGTGCCGCCGAGGACCCGACCACCGGCGACCTCTTCGGCGGCAGCCGGCAGCGCCGGGACGAGGCCGACCTGATGTGGCGGCTCAAGAACCTGCCGCAGCCCAAGGCGGCCGTTCTGCTGGCGGGCACGAAGCAGGGTGACGGCGACTACAAGCACGACACCGAGGCGTTCATCGACGCGGTGCAGAGCCCCGGCCCGATGAAGGTCTCGTACAGCATGCTGGAGACCGGCGGCCACAACTTCGAGACGTGGAGCAAGCTGCTGCCGTCCTCGCTGGAGTGGCTGTCCGAGCACCTCAAGGTCCCGAACCAGCCGGGCCAGCCGGCCCCCGCAGCCTGAAGCCGGCCTTCGTAGCCGGACAGCCGGTTCCCGCAGCCGGATGGTCCCCGCGGCCCGACTCGCTGCAGCCGGCCGGTTCCCGCAGTCCGACGGTCGCCGGCCTCGCGGACCGGCCGGCCTCAGGCCACCCGCTCCAGCGTCCCCGTGTGGAGCTCGCCGACCCGGCCGCCCTCGCCCTCGAAGGTCCAGAACGCGCGCACCGTCAGCCGGACCAGGTCCATCACGTGGCTGACGGTGATGCCGCTCTGCTCCGTCCAGCTGACGAAGTACACCTCGGGCGCGACCTCGGCGACGTGGAGCGCCACGTCCTCCCACTGGCCCGCCGACTCGCCGAGGCCCTCCCAGCGCAGCCGCTTGCCGTCGGCCGAGTAGGCGTTGCGGAAGGCCGCGCCGTTGTCGGCCCGGAAGAGGTAGGTGCGGCCGGCGAAGGCGGGCAGGGGCGCGGTCATGGTGCGGCGGTTCCTCGTCTCTGCGGGAGGGGGCGCGGTGCTCTTGTGCACGACGGTGGATGTCGGACCTCCAATTTATCCGATCGGGCGAGCTCGCACGCCACTGCCAGTGAAGACGCACCCCCGTCACCGTCACCACGCAAGGCCCGCCAGGGCACCGCCGGCCAACAGGTGACACCGGCACCGGCACAGGCACCGCGACGGTCGGCGGCACCCGGCTGCTCGGCGGGCGCGACCGCCTCGAACCCGCCGGGGCGCCGGACGCCGGGGTCCGGATCGGCGCCCGGCTCGCCCGAACATCAACGGCCCGCCGGGATGCCGGCCAACTGATCCACTGCGCACCGTAGTTGATCGACACAACTGTGAGCTGCGCGACAACCGGTCGAGACGAGTTGTCCGTTCACGGACCGACTGCCTAGCCTGCAACGGCGTCCGCCCTCGCGGACCCCGCCGCCGGGACGCCGAGTCCCGTCCACCCGACGGCGGGCAACCGAGCACCACAGCGGACGGGAGCGGGGGAACCAAGGTCAGCGCCACGACCCGGCACGCCCTCGCGCGTGCCGGCCGCGGCTTGGGGTGAAGCCGTTCCCACAGGCGGCCGGGCGACCTCTCAGTCCGAACCCGACAGCTCACCTCGCAGGCGTCGCAGAGGACACCCCATGCACAAGCCTGCCCGGCGCCCCGCGCCCCGCCATGCCCGCCCGTCCCACCGCGGCCGCACCGCCGCCCTCGCCGCCACCGGCGCGCTCGCCATCACCGGCGCCGGCCTGTTCGGCCTCCAGTCCGCGCCCGGAGCCCAGGCCGCCACCGGTCCGACCGTCACCCAGGACCGGCTCGCCCCGGCCACGATGGTCGCCGGCCGGGCCGCCACGGCGACCCTCACCGTCCACTCCTCGTCCTGCTTCACCGCCAAGACCGTCGGCGTCGGCGTGCGCGACGCGGCCGGCAACAACCTCGACTTCCCCGGCAACGCCAGCAATGTGCCGATCTGCCCGTGGAGCTACACCTTCACCAGTGGCGCGCGCGCCCTGCCGGCCGGCACCTACACCCAGTTCGGGTTCTGGCAGGACTTCGGTGGCGCCTGGCACAACCTGCCGTCGCAGCAGCTCGTCGTCTCCGGCACCCCGACCCCGACCACCACCCCGTCGGCCACCCCCACCCCCACCCCCACGCCCACCCAGGCACCCACCCAGACGCCCACGCAGACCCCGAGCGCCACCGCCACCCCGAGCACCCCGGCGCCGTCCTCCCCGATCGCCGGCAAGTCGCTGACCTGGTCCGACGAGTTCAACGGCCCGATCAACTGGGGCCAGCGCTGGGTCGGCGACAAGAGCACCGCGTACAAGTACGGCAACCACAACCCGGACGACAACAAGCTCGACTGGCTGGACCCGAACAACGTCAGCGTGGCCAACGGCGTCGCCACCTTCACCGCCACCCCCGGCAGCAACACGCTGGAGAACGGCAAGCAGTCCTGGAACACCGGCTTCCTCACCACCGAGGGCTCCAGCGAGGGCTTCCAGGTCAAGACCGGCGACTACGCCGAGACCCGGGTCAAGCTGCCGGCCGGCTCCGGCGCCTGGCCGGCCCTGTGGACCTGGAAGAACGGCAACGGGGAGGTCGACTCCTTCGAGTACCACCCCGACAACCCGAACCTCCTGGAGCTGACCAACCACGTCAACCCGGGCAACTTCGACTACTACACCAACGCGAGCGCCGTCGCGAAGGACCAGTGGGTGACCATCGGCACCTACTACGGCGCCACCTCGGTGGACTGGTACGTCAACGGCGTGAAGGTGTTCTCGGACGGCAAGGGCGTCGGCGCGAACTTCTCGGCGTACCTGATCCTCAACCTGTCGGTGTGCGCGGGGCAGTACCACCCCGCGCCGCAGGGGACCGCCCCGATCACCTTCGCCGCCGACTACGTCCGCGTCTACCGGTAACCGCACCGGCACACGGTAGCCATCAGCCGGCAGCCGTCTCGACGACCCTGATGTCGAACGGCTGCCGGTTGTTGCGCGGGTGCCGGTCGTCCGGGCTGATCACCGTGACCTTCCCACCGGTCAGCAGGCCCGTATGCGCCATGGGGGAGATCCGCACCGTGACGAGCGCGGTCGCGCTGCGTCCCTCGGGCAGGCCGGGGCCGAAGGTGCAGCGCACCTCGCGGCCCAGGAACGCCTCGCAGTTCTCGGGGAAGTACGGGCCCACCGCCGTCACCTCCTCCGGCAGGGTGACGATCACGGTGAAGGGCGAGGCGGTGGTGTCCGGGCCGAGGTTGGCGACGAAGGCGTGCACGGTCGTGGTGCCGCCGGGCGGTGCGGGGCTGGGGTCGAGCCGGACGACCTCCAGGTCGGAGTCGGACAGCGCCGCGGCCCGGCTCGCCGGCGCGAGCTGCACGGCCGGACGGGGGTCGGGCCGCTGCCCGGCCCACGACGGGACGGCGGTCAGCGTCGCCACCGCACAGCCTGCCGCCACGGCCACCGTCAGCCACGTCCCGCTCCGTGCCGCGTTCCCAGCCCTGCCGCGAAGCCTCTTGCGCCTGCGCTCCATCGCCGTTCACCGTGCCCTCGTGCTCCGGCGGCCCGCGCCGTCGCGGGCCGCGTCCGCACCAGGGTGGCCGAGCGGCGGGCGGCCGTCGCCGCGCCCCGCCCTCCGTCCGCCCGAACGGAGGAACGTGTGCACAGGAAGTCGACCAGTCCGACTTCCTGCGCATGACACCTCAACTGACCACTCGTCAGGGCGCGAGGACCTGCCCCAGTCGGGCCGCGATCTTGTGCATCACGGAGACGAGCGACGCCGCGCCGTCCTGCTGCTCCAGCGCCCGGATGCGGGCCTCGGGGCCGGAGACCGACAGCGCCGTCGGCGTCGGCGCGCCCGGGACGGCGAGCGCGATGCAGCGCACCCCGATCTCCTGCTCCTGGTCGTCGACGACGTACCCGCGCTCGCGCGCCTCGGCGAGCTGGTGCAGCAGCTCCTGCGGGTCGGTGACGGTGTACTCGGTGTGCGCGGGCAGCGTGTTGGGGCCGAGTATGGCGCGGGCCTCCTCCTCGGGGAGCTGGGCGAGCAGCGCCTTGCCGACGCCGGTGCAGTGCGGCTGCACCCGCCGGCCGACCTCGGTGAACATCCGCATCGAGCGGCGCGACTGCACCTGCCCGACGTAGACCACCTCGCCGCCCTCCAGGACCGCGAGGTTCGCGGTCTCGCCGGTGGCCTCCATCAGCTCGGCCAGGTAGGGGCGGGCCCAGCTGCCGAGCAGGCGCCCGGCGGTCTCGCCGAGCCGGATCAGCCGGGGGCCGAGGGTGTAGCGGCGGGCGGTGTCCTGGCGGACGTAACCCTGCTGCACGAGGGTACGTACCAGGCGGTGGATGGTCGGCATCGGCAGGCCGGAGGTGGTGGAGAGCTCGCTGAGCGTCGCCACGCCGCCGGAGTCGGCCAGCGCCTCCAGGAGCTGGAAGGCGCGTTCGACGGACTGCACGCCGCCGCTCGCGCGGTCGGCGCCCGTCGTCGATGCTGTGTCGGGGGTCGCAACCACCGGCGTTCCCTTCGCTGTCGGGGAGGAGTAGAGTCCCGGCGATCACATCAACAAACCGTTGAAATTCTGTATCGCGGAAACTAGTCTCCACCTTACAGAATCGAATGCGCCGACAGGTGGGTTCGGATCAAGGAAGTTCCCCAAAGGAAGCTCCCACCGGAGCTCCCTTCGCCAGGCTCAACCGTCTTAGGAGTGTCCTGCTCATGGCCACAGATCAGGGACCCGGCGTCTCCCCCGCCGCTCCGGTCGTCACTGTCGCCGGTCCGCGCGTCCACCGGGCGGAGGAGGTGCTCACTCCGGAGGCGGTCGCCTTCGTCGTCGGCCTCCACCGCGCGTTCGAGGGCCGCCGGCAGGAACTCCTCGCCCGGCGGAAGACCCGGCGCGCCGAGATCGCGCAGGCGGGCACGCTCGACTTCCTCCCGGAGACCGCCGACGTCCGCGCCGGCGACTGGAAGGTCGCCGAGGCGCCGCGCGCCCTCCAGGACCGCCGCGTCGAGATCACCGGCCCCACGGACCGGAAGATGGTCATCAACGCCCTCAACTCCGGTGCGCGGATCTGGCTCGCCGACTTCGAGGACGCGACCTCCCCGACCTGGGAGAACGTCGTCAGCGGCCAGGTCAACCTGATCGACGCCTACGAGGGCCGGATCGACTTCACCAGCGACGCCGGCAAGGCCTACGCCCTCAAGCCCGCCGCCGAACTCGCCACCGTCCTGGTCCGCCCGCGCGGCTGGCACCTCGACGAGAACCACCTGCTCGTCGACGGCGTCCCGGTGGCCGGCGCGTTCTTCGACTTCGGCCTGTACTTCTTCCACAACGCGGCCCGGCTGCTCGCCAAGGGTCCGGAGGACCCCAACTCCGGCCCGTACTTCTACCTCCCGAAGACCGAGAGCCACCTCGAAGCCCGGCTCTGGAACGACGTGTTCACGCACGCCCAGGCGCAGCTCGGCATCCCGCACGGCACCGTCCGCGCCACTGTCCTGATCGAGACCATCACCGCCGCGTTCGAGATGGACGAGATCCTCTACGAGCTGCGCGACCACGCCGCCGGACTCAACGCCGGCCGCTGGGACTACCTGTTCTCGATCGTCAAGAACTTCCGCGACGCCGGCGAGCACTACATCCTGCCGGACCGCAACAGCGTCACCATGGCCTCGCCGTTCATGGCCGCCTACACCCGCCTGCTGGTGCAGACCTGCCACAAGCGCGGCGCCCACGCGATCGGCGGCATGGCCGCGTTCATCCCCAGCCGCAAGGACCCCGAGGTCAACGCGGCCGCCCTGGAGAAGGTCAGGGCCGACAAGGACCGCGAGGCCGGCAACGGCTTCGACGGCTCCTGGGTCGCCCACCCGGACCTCGTCCCGGTCGCCCGCGCCTCCTTCGACGCCGTGCTCGGCGAGCGGCCCAACCAGAAGGACAACCCCGGGCCGTCCGAGCCGGTCACCGCCGCCCAGCTGCTCGACATCGCCGGCGCCGGCGGCACCTGCACCCACGCGGGGCTGCACAACGCCGTCCAGGTCGGCGTCCGCTACATCGAGGCGTGGCTGCGGGGCCTCGGCGCCGTCGGCATCTTCAACATGATGGAGGACGCCGCCACCGCCGAGATCTCCCGCTCGCAGATCTGGCAGTGGATCCACAACGGCGTCGTGCTCTCCGACACCGGCGAGAAGGCCACCGCCGAGCTGGTGCGCGGCCTGGTCGCCACCGAGCTGGCCGAGCTCCGCGCCGAGCTGGGCGAGGCCGGGTACGCCGGCGGGCGCTGGCGCGAGGCCGCCCAGCTCTTCGAACAGGTCGCCCTGGCCGAGGAGTTCGCGGACTTCCTGACCCTCCCCGCGCTGCCCCTGCTGGGCTGACCCCAAGCTATCCGCCGGTGCCACCGCCGCACGCCTGCCGCGGTGGCGCATGCCGGCGGGCCACTACTCCGTTCCGTACGGCGACGAATCCACCTGTCCTCTCGTCGCCGTGCGGAACGGCCTTTTTTGCCACGGCCCCTTTGCCGTGGTCCTTGTTCCCGTGAGGAGTTCACCCATGGCACGCATCTTCTTCAACGGCCAGGCGATGGCCGGCGGACCGTTCCACGCCAAGGTCGCCGACGCGCTGATCGGGCCGGCCCGGACCGCCCCCGGCTACCGCTTCTTCTCCATCGACCACAGCGGCGGGACGGACGTCTGCCCGGGGCTGCTGGCGGACCCGGACGTGGACAGCGCGATCGACGGCGAGCTGTACGACATCAGCCTGGAGCGTCTGCGCGACGTCATCCTGCCCGGGGAGCCGCGTGAACTGGAGCTCGGCGTGATCGAGCTGGAGGACGGCTCCGCGTGCCTGTCGATGCTGCTCGCCCGCGGGGAGCTGGAGCGCGGCGTCCACCGCGAGATCACCCACCACGGCGGGTGGCGCGCCTACCTGGCGACGCTGGGGCGCACGGCCTGACCAAACCTGACCGGCCTGACCAAACCTGGCCAAGCCTGACCGGCCTGACGGCTGGGGGCTGTTCTAGGGGCCGACGGCAGGACAACCAAAGACGGATAACAGCGAACAGATAACAGATGACAACTTTCGTCATCTGTTATCTGTTCGCTGTTATCCGTTCGGCGCCCCCGGGCACGCCGCAGCCCCGGACCCTCGCCGTGGGTCCGGGGCTGCGGTCCGCGCGCCGGGTGTGGCGCGCGGAGTCCGGGTCACGCACCGTCCCTGGGCGGCCCGGAGTACAGGGAACGGAAGAGGAGCGGGCTACCGGTCCGTCAGACCGGGCGGGCCGCGAGCTCCTTCGCGGCGCGGGCGCAGTCGCGCGCGATGCGGTCCTCGTTGACGGTGGTCAGCTGCCCCTTCTCGACGACGGCGTTGCCGTTGACGAAGAGGACGGACAGCGGCGGAAGCGCGCCGAACGTCAGGGCCGCGACCGGGTCGGCGATGGACGAGTGCATGATCCCGTCGATCTTCCACAGCGCCAGGTCGGCGAGCTTGCCGGCCTCGATGGAGCCGATCTCGTTCTGCCGGCCGAGCACCCGCGCGCCGCCCATGGTGCCCAGGCGCAGCGCCTGGCGCCCGGTCAGCGCGGTCGGGTAGCCGTGCAGGCGGTTGATGAGCAGGGCGTTGCGCAGCTCGGTGCCGAGCTCGCCGGACTCGTTGGACGCGGTGCCGTCGACGCCGAGGCCGACCGGTACGCCGGCCTTGATCATGTCGGGCACGCGCGCGATGCCGGCCGCCAGGCGGGCGTTGGAGGAGGGGCAGTGGGCGACGCCGGTGCCGGTCTCGGCGAACTTGGCGATGTCGGAGTCGTTCATGTGGACGCAGTGCGCCATCCACACGTCCTCGCCGAGCCAGCCGACCGACTCGAAGTAGTCGGTCGGGCCCATGCCGAACAGCTCCTTGCAGAACTGCTCCTCCTCGGCGGTCTCCGAGCCGTGGGTGTGCAGCCGTACGCCCTTGCGGCGGGCGAGTTCGGCGGACTGCCGGAGCAGGTCGGTGGAGACGGAGAACGGGGAGCAGGGCGCGATGGCGACGTGCAGCATCGAGCCGAAGGAGGAGTCGTGGTACTTGTCGACGGCGGCCTCGGAGGCGGCGAGGATGTCGTCGAGCTCCTCGACGGCGTGGTCCGGGGGCAGGCCGCCGTCCTTCTTGCTGCGGTCCATGGAGCCGCGCAGCGCGGTGAAGCGCAGGCCGAGTTCCTGGACGGCCTCGACGGAGGCGCCGAGGACGTCGCCGCCGTCCTTGGGGAAGACGTAGTGGTGGTCGGAGGCGGTGGTGCAGCCGGACTTGAGGAGCGCGGCGGCGGAGCCCTGGCTGGCGGCGTGGACGAGCTTCTCGTCGATGCGGGCCCAGGTCGGGTAGAGGGCGACGAGCCAGTCGAAGAGGATGTTGTCCTGGGCGAGGCCGCGGGTGATCCACTGGTAGAAGTGGTGGTGGGTGTTGACCAGGCCGGGGGTGACGAGGTGGCCCTCGGCGTTGATCCGGCGCACGACGTTGTCCAGCCAGGCGGGGGCGGGGCCGCTGCCGACCGACTCGATCTTGTTGCCGAGGATGACCACGTGGCCGCGGGCGTGCTCGGTGTCGTTGGCGTCGACCGTCGCGATGGCGGCGTTCTCGATGACGATCCGCTGGTCGGCGGGTGGGGGCTGGACTGCCATGGTGTTGCTCCTATGGGGGAGGGCGAGAGCGGTGCCGCGTGCTGCGCGTCCGTGGAGGGGCGGCGGCGGGTGACGGGTGGGGGCGCGTCGAGCGGGCACGCGCCCCCACCCCGCCGGTCAGGACGGTGTCACCGTCGGCACCGTCGTGCCGGGTGGATCGCCGGCCGCTGCGCGGCGGGCGGCCCCGACGTGGTGGAAGAGGAGGTTGAGCAGGACGGCCGTCACGGTGCCGGCCGAGATCCCGGAGTGCATCAGGGTGCGGACGGCCTCCGGGAAGGCGTCGTAGAACGTGGGTACGGCGATCGGCACGATGCCGACACCGAGCGACACCGAGACGAGGATGGTGTTCGAGCCGGACTCCATGCCGGCCTCCGCGAGGGTGCGGATGCCGCTCGCCGCGACCGTGCCGAAGAGCACGATCCCGGCGCCGCCGAGGACGGGCTGCGGTACGAGGGAGACGAGTGAGCCGAGCACGGGGAAGAGCCCGAGCAGGATCAGGATGCCTCCGCCGGCCGCGACGACGTAGCGACTGCGGATCTTCGTCAGTGCCACGAGCCCGATGTTCTGGGCGAAGGCGCTGGCGGCGAAGCCGTTGAAGACCGGGCTGAGCGCGGTGGCCAGGCCGTCGGCGCGCAGGCCGGCGGCGAGCGTGGGTTCGTCGGCCTCGCGGTCGACTATTCGGCCGAGCGCGAGCATGTCGGCGGTGGACTCGGTCATCGAGACCACCATGACGATGCACAGCGAGACGATGGCGGCGGCGTCGAACTCGGGGGCGCCGAAGTGGAACGGGGAGGGGAGCGCGAAGACCTTCGCGTCCTTGACCGGGCCGAAGTCGGCGAGGCCCAGCGGGAAGGCGATCAGGGTGCCGAACGCCAGGCCGACGAGCAGGGAGAGCTGCTGCCAGAAGCCGCGCAGCAGCCGGTTGCAGAGCACCACCGCGACGAGGGTGATCGCGGCGAGGCCGATGGCCCGCATGGAGCCGAATCCGGGGGCGCCCGGCGAGCCGCCGCGCGCCCAGTTCACCGCCACCGGCAGCAGGGACACCCCGATGAGGGTGATCACGGTGCCCTGGACGACGGGTGGGAAGAACCGGATGAGCTTGCAGAAGTACGGTGCCGCGAGGAAGCACAGGACCCCCGCGACGATCACCGCGCCGAAGATCACCGGGAGGGCGTGCTTCGGTCCGTGTTCGTTGGCGATGGCGATCATGGGCGCGACGCCCGCGAACGACACGCCGTTCACGAACGGCAGCCGCGCGCCGATCTTCCAGACGCCGAGGGTCTGGAGCAGGGTGGCCAGTCCGGCGGTGAACAGGCTGGCCGAGATGAGCAGGGCGAGTTCGGCGGGGGAGAGTCCCACGCCGGCGCCGACGATGAGCGGGGGTGCGACGACTCCCGCGTACATCGCGGCGACGTGCTGGAGTCCGGTGGAGACGAGCTTCACCGGGGACAGCACCTCGTCCACGGGGTGGGTTCCCGGTCCGGGCGGCGTGCCGGGGAGGCCTGGGACGCCGCCCGGACCGGAAGATCTTGCAGGGGTGGAACCGCCGTCGGTGGTGCTGGTGTTGCTGGGTGCCATGTCGAGCCCCTCTTGTGCCCGCGGCTCCCGGCGCGCCCGTGGCGCTGGAGACTGCCGGATACTTCCCTGGCCGAGGGCGGGACGGCGGTGCAAGAGTCCCTCGGCCGGCCTCTCCAGTGCCCCGGGCCGGCCGCCGTGAGGCAGGCACGAACTCCGGTGGGTGGGGGTGGAGAAACACGTGGAGCAGGTAGTGACAAGGGTGGTGCTGGAGGTGCTGCAAGGGGTGGTGCCGGAGGTGGTGCGAACCGCCCGGACTCGGCCGGCCGATGAGGGCCGGAGGGTGCGGCGATGCCGGGCGGTGTCCATGGTGGGGGAGGTCAGACGACCGGGATGACCGGGACGACGCCCTCGCGGTGCACGGTGCCCTCGATGAGGCCGTACATGCGGTCCGCGGCGTAGTAGACCTCGTTGTCGTTCTTGAGGCCGAAGGGCTCCAGGTCGACGAGGAAGTGGTGCTTGTTGGGCAGCTCCAGGCGGACCTCGTCGACCTCGGCACGGTTGTTGAGGACCCGGGTGCCCATCGAGTGCAGGGTCTGCTGCAGCGAGTAGGAGTAGGTCTCGGCGAAGGCCTCCAGCAGGTGCCGCTTCACGTGGGTGTAGGAGCGGTTCCAGTTGGGCTGGGCCTCGCCGTCGCGGCCGCTGTAGCCGTACTTCCAGCGGGCCGTCACCTGGGTGGCGAGGATCCGGTCGTAGGCTTCCTGCAGGGTGGTGTACTTGTCCTTGATGTAGCCCCAGAACTCCGAGTTGGTGGAGTTCATGACGATGAGGTCCTTGAGGCCGGAGATGACCTGGACGGTCTCGCCGTCGTAGACGACCTCGGTGGTGCGGGTCTCCTGGCCGGTGCGGACGAAGGAGTGGCCGACCTCCTCGGAGCCGATGAAGCGGGCCGAGCTGTCCGGGGTCTTGATCCGGTCCCAGGAGTACTCCTCGATCCGGATGCGTGCGCTGTGGACGACGCCGCGCTCGGTGTCGTCGACGAAGTGCCGCGCGAGGATGATGCCGAAGGCCTCGGCCGACTCGATCCCGTACTCCTTGGCGAAGGCGTAGACGGTGTTCTTGGTGGTGTCGGTGGGGAGGCAGTTGGCGTTGGAACCGGTGAGGTGGACGTCCTCGAACTCGCCCTGGAGGGAGACCGAGACGTTCAGGTCCTTGATCTCGTGCCGGGTGGAGTCGCGGTAGACGCGTACGATGCGGTTCTCCGCCTTGCCGTACTGGTTCTGACCGAGCACGTGGGCCATGACTTTGGCTCCTTGAGCTTCCAGGTCGGTCTACTAGCTTCCGCGGTAGACCGAGTATCCGAACGGGTTCAGCAGCAGCGGCACGTGGTAGTGGTGCTGCGCGGGCGCGACCGTGAAGACGATCGAGACCTCGGGGAAGAACGGCTGCTCCGCGGACCGCCGCGCGTAGTACGCGGCGGTGTCGAAGAGCAGCCGGACGACCGAGCCCGCCTCCACGGCCGGCAGGTCCTTGGCCCGGCCGTCGGAGTCCGTGGCGGAGGTGCCGAGCACCTTCCAGCCACCCTCGGTGTGCAGTGCGAGCTCGACCGGGACGCCCTCGGCCGGGCGGCCGAGGCTGGTGTCGAGCACGTGGGTGGAGATGCCAGTCATGGGTGAAGTGACCTTACTGATGGCAGATGTGGGGTTGCTTCGCCGAGCGCGGCGCGGCCTCGCGATGATCTGACGAATCGTCAGAAATTAAGATCCGTCGGGTCGGTCGCGGATCGTGCCGGGAAGCGGAACCGACGATACGTCAGAACCGGCTCAGGACTCGTCGAGCAGCCGGTTGATGCGGATGTCGTTGATCTTGCGCAGCTCGCCCCGGACGATCTCCGCCTCGGCGGCGGGGTCGTTGGGGTGGCGCTCGCGCAGGGCGGCGAGCATGGTGGCCGCGGTACGGCCGGTCGCGCAGATCAGGAACACGTGGCCGAACTTCGCCTCGTAGGCGGCGTTGGCCTCGTGCAGTTCGTCGAGGAGCGCTTGGTCCACGCCGTGGATGCCGGCCTGTTCGCGCTCGGAGGTGGCGTCGCCCGCCTTGGGCTTGCCGATCCGGGCGTGGCCGGCCATCGCGTCGTGCAGGTCCGCGACCGTCAGCGACCGCATCGCCGCCGCGTTGGCGGCGAGCAGGGTGCTGCGGTCCGACCAGGGCTTGGCCTCCGCGACGGCGGCGGCCCAGCGGGGGCTGGAGCAGATTTCCAGCAGGATCGCCTCAAGCTCGGCGGCGTCGGCCGCCGCGAGGGCGTCGAGGGCGTGGGGGTGGTTGGTCACAGGTGGACCTCCTGAAGAGTGGTGCCACCCGCACAAGCTAGATCGGCCCCACCCGGCCGTCAACACTTTGTTTAACGGTTGGTGGTTACGTTTTGGGCGGGCCCGTGTTGCCGGGCCGTTTCGTGTGCGATTCGCCAAGTGTGCCCCGCCGGAGGGCGGCCCACACTGGAACGCACCGGCGGGGCTGCCCGTTTTGGGAGGGTTCCGCCGGCGGTGCCCACGGGTGCCTCAGGAGGACTTCGAGCCGTCCTGGCGGTTGAGGTAGTTGTACACGGTGAAGCGGCTGACGCCGAGCGCCGAGGCGACGGTCTCGACCCCGTGGCGGACGGTGAAGGCGCCGCGCTCCTCCAGGAGGGCGACGACCCGCTGCTTCTCCCAGCGGTCGAGCTCGGCCAGCGGGCGGCCGTCGAACTGGCGGGTCATCTCGGCCAGCAGCCGGTCCAGCGCGCTGCTCAGGTGCGGCAGCCGGACGGCGAGCGCCGGGGCGCCCTCCCACTCCAGGACGACGTCCTCGGCCTTCGCCTCGCCCAGCGGGACGGGCGTCGCGCCGACCGCGTCCAGCAGCGGCTTGACGGCCGCGGCGAGCGGGTGTTCCACGTGCTCGGTCACGGCGTACCGCCCTCCTCCCGCGTCGCGTCGGCCACCGCGCCGCCGTTGCCCTCGCCGTCGCCCAGCACGCTGACCTGGACCGAGATCCGGGTCGCGCCGGCGTCCAGGGTCTCGCGGAGCAGCCTGGTCACCGCGGTGAGGACCTGGTCGGCCTCGCCCTCGGCGCCGGTCCCGAAGGGGCCGACCGAGACGGCCAGGCCGGCCTCGTCGACGACCTTGCGGGCCGCCGCGGCGTGCTCGGGGAACGTGTCCAGCTCGAACGGTTCTGTCGTGAACTCCACCATCAATCGCACCCGCTCACTCTAGCGAGCGGGGGTGGGACGGGGCAGGCCCTGGGTGATCGGACAGCGCCGGGCCCTTCGCGGAGGGGTTTCCGGGCCACTTCAACAAATTGTTGCGGCGGCCTTGACAGTCGATCGGCGGGGCGGAGATGCTTCCACCACGCAGAATCCCTCTTCCGGATTGTGGAAGTTGAGGATGTCGGAAGAGAGTGAGAGGTGAGTGACGTGACGGCAGCTTCCCGGCACAGCTTCACGGTCAACCTGTCGATCCTGTTCGGTGAGCTCCCGCTGCTGGAGCGCCCGGCCGCTGCCGCCGCCGCCGGCTTCACGGCCGCCGAGCTGTGGTGGCCCTTCGGCGAGGAGCACGCCCCCTCGCAGGCCGAGCAGGACGCGCTCCGCAAGGCCTTCACCGACGCGGGCGTACGGCTCACCGGCCTCAACTTCCTGGACGACCTGAGCAAGGGCGTCCGCGGTACGGTCTCGGTGCCGGCCGACAAGGAGCGCTTCCGGGCCAACGTCCCGGTCGCCGCCGAGCTCGCCGCCTCGCTCGGTGCCACCGCGCTCAACGCGCTGTACGGCAACCGGGTCGAGGGTGTGGACCCGGCCGAGCAGGACGCGCTCGCGCTGGAGAACCTGGTGCTGGCCGCGAAGGCCGCGCACGAGATCGGCGCGATCCTGCTGATCGAGGCCCTCAACGTGGTCGAGTCCCCGGACTACCCGCTGGTGTCGGCCCCCGCCGCGGTCGAGATCGTCGACAAGGTCAACGCGGCCACCGGGCTCGGCAACGCCAAGTTCCTCTGCGACCTCTACCACCTGGCCAAGAACGGCGAGGATCTGGCGGCCGTCATCGACACCTACGCCGACCGCATCGGCCACGTGCAGATAGCCGACAACCCGGGCCGCAACGAGCCCGGCACCGGAGAGCTGGACTTCGAGGACCTCTTCGCCCGCCTCTCCGCCGCCGGCTACGCCGGCTCGATCGGCCTGGAGTACCGCCCCTCCACCGGCGTCAGCGCCGACAGCTTCGGGTGGCTGCCGCGCGAGCTGCGCGCCGCGAAGTAGCGCCGCGCCGCGAGGCGGCACCGCGCCACCGGGCGCGCCGCGCCGCGAGCGCGCCCCGGCCCGTCCCGCGGGCCGGCCACCCGGCCCTCCCCACCTACGTACAAAGGAACGACGCGATGAGCCGCAAGATCGCCTTCGTCGGCCTCGGCATCATGGGCAAGCCCATGGCCATCAACCTGGTCAAGGCCGGGCACGACGTCACCGGTTTCGACCTCTCCCAGGACTCGATCGACGCCGTCGTCGCGGCCGGCGGCCGGGGTGCCGCCAGCATCGCCGAGGCCGTCAAGGACGCCGAGGTCGTCATCACCATGGTCCCGGCCGACCCGCACGTCGAGGCGGTCATCCTCGGCGAGGGCGGCGTGCTGGAGAACGTGAAGGCCGGCACCCTCGTGATCGACATGTCCTCGATCACCCCGCAGACCTCCATCAAGGTCGGCAAGGCCGCCGTGGAGAACGGCGTGCGCGCCCTGGACGCCCCGGTGTCCGGCGGCGAGGCCGGTGCCGTCGAGGCCGTCCTGTCCATCATGGTCGGCGGCGAGGCCGCGGACTTCGCCGAGGCGAAGCCGCTGTTCGACGCCCTCGGCACCACGGTGGTCCACGTCGGCCCGGCCGGCGCCGGCCAGACTGTCAAGGCCGCCAACCAGCTGATCGTGGCCGTCAACATCCAGGTCCTGGCCGAGGCCGTGGTCTTCCTGGAGAACGCGGGCGTCGACCTCGCCGCCGCGCTGGACGTGCTCGGCGGCGGCCTGGCCGGCTCGACCGTGCTCAACCGCAAGAAGGCGAACATGCTCAACCGCGAGTTCGCCCCGGGCTTCCGGATCGACCTGCACCACAAGGACATGGGCATCGTCACCGACGCCGCCCGCGCCGTCGGTGCCGCACTGCCGGTCGGCGCCGTGGTGGCCCAGCTGGTCGCCTCCGCCCGCGCCAACGGCGACGGCTCGCTCGACCACTCGGCGCTGCTGCGCGGCGTCGAGCGGCTCTCGGGCCGCGAGGTCAAGTAACCCGCCGGGCTCCCCCGGGGAGCCCGCACAGACTCCTCCTGGTGGCGTGTACCTATCCGGTCGTGCCCGCGCCACCAGGAGGCCAGGCCCGACCGGCAGCCGGGCCGGGGCTCATCCGCCCGCCTGCCGGTCGAACCAGCCGGTGACGCGTCCTCCCTGTCGGGGGCACTTCGGTCGTGCCAGTGACGCGTCGCCCGGCCCCCTCCCTGCCGAGGGGAGCCCCTCGTACGTCGGAAGCGGGACGAGGGGAACGGCGGGAGGGGGCCGCCCTCCGGGGCCGCCCAGCTCAGTGCCGGCCCTGACCGGCATCGTCCGGGCAGGGGATGGCACTCCCGGGCCGCCCGGGCCCAAGCTTGAAGAACCAGCCGCACCCGTACGGAAGTGAGGACCGCGCCATGCCCGCCACCCCCCACCAGGGCCATGTGGTCGTAGCTCCCGACAAGTTCAAGGGCACCCTGGAGGGCGCCGAGGTCGCCGCCCGGATCGCCGCCGGCATCCGCCGCGCCGCGCCCGGCACCGAGGTGCGCGAACTGCCCGTCGCCGACGGCGGCGAGGGCACCCTGGCCGCCGCGCTCGCGGCCGGCTTCACCCGCGTCCCGGCCAAGGTGGCCGGCCCCACCGGCCTGCCGGTGGACGCCGCGCTCGCGGTGCGGGGCGACACCGCCGTGGTCGAACTGGCGCAGGCCTCCGGCCTGGCCCGGCTCCCCGGCGGGCGCACCGCCCCGCTCGCGGCCGGCTCCTTCGGCGTCGGCCAGCTGATCGGCCGGGCGGTCGCGCTCGGCGCCAAGCGGATCGTGCTCGGCCTCGGCGGCAGCGCCTGCACGGACGGCGGCGCGGGCATGGTCCAGGCGCTCGGCGTCAGCCTGCGCGACGCGGACGGCAACGAACTCGCGCCCGGCGGCGCCGCGCTGCGCAGGCTCGCGACGATCGACCTCGGCCCGCTGGCCGACGTGCTGGCCGGCGTCGAGGTCGTCGTGGCCTGCGACGTCGACAACCCGCTGCTCGGCCCGCGCGGCGCCACCGCCGTCTACGGCCCGCAGAAGGGCGCGGACGGCGACGACCTGGTGGTCCTGGAGGAAGGCCTGACCCGCTTCGCGGACAAGGTCGCCGAGGCCGCCGGGCGGGACGTGCGCGAGGCCCCCGGCGCCGGGGCCGCGGGCGGGGTGGGCTTCGCCGCCCTCGCCCTGCTCGGCGCCACCATGCGACCCGGTATCGAGCTGCTGCTCGAACTGCTGGGTTTCGACGAGGCCGTGCGTGGGGCACGCCTCGTCGTCACCGGCGAGGGCTGCCTGGACGCGCAGACGCTCCACGGCAAGGCCCCCGCCGGCGTCGCCGCGGCGGCCACTCGGGCGGGGGTTCGGGTGGCCGCTGTGGCGGGGCGGCTGGAACTGTCGGAGAGCGAGTGGCGCTCGGCCGGCTTCACCACCGCGATCGCCCTCACCGACCTGGCCGAGCAGCCCGGCGACAGCATGACCAAGGCCGCCGAACTGGCCGAGACCGCGGGGGAGCGGCTGGCCGGGGCACTGCTGAGCGGCTGAGCCGTGCACCCGCGTACGCGTGGCGGCCAGGGCGCGCGAACACTCGTACGTTCCTCCATTGACGTTTTGTTGAAGGCGGGCCTAGGCTCCCGGCAATCCTTCGGTTCCCTCCTTCTCCGAGCGCCCCGGACGACCGCCCACCCCGGCCGGTCCGGCGTCCCCGCACCCCCAACTCCCAGGTTTCGGAGGTCCCCCATGCCTGTCAGCCAGCCCACGGTGATCCGCTCCCGGCGGGTGGTCCTGCCCGACGGCGAGCGCCCCGCGGACGTGCTGATCCGGGACGGGAAGATCGCGCAGATCGCCGCGCACGGCTCGCTGCTCGCCGGTGACCGCCGGCTCGTCGACCTCGGCGACACCGCGCTGCTCCCCGGCCTGGTCGACACCCACGTGCACGTCAACGAGCCCGGCCGCACCGAGTGGGAGGGCTTCGCCACCGCCACCCGGGCCGCCGCGGCCGGCGGCGTCACCACGATCATCGACATGCCGCTCAACTCCGTCCCGCCCACCACCACCGTGGACGGACTGGCCGTCAAGCGGAAGGCCGCCGAGGGCCAGACCTGGGTCGACCTCGGCTTCTGGGGCGGCGCCATCCCCGGCAACGCCGCCGACCTCGAACCCCTGCACCGCGAGGGCGTGTTCGGCTTCAAGAGCTTCCTCGCCCCCTCCGGCGTCGACGAGTTCCCGCACGTCGAGGCGGCCGACCTGGAGACCGCCCTGGCCGAGCAGGCCCGGATCGGCGCCCTCGCGATCATCCACGCCGAGGACCCCGCCGTCCTCGCCGCCGCCCCGCAGCAACCCGGCGTCCACTACCGGGACTTCCTCGCCTCCCGCCCCGCCGACGCGGAGACCGCGGCCGTCGCCCGGCTGCTCGACACCGCCCGGCGCACCGGCGCCCGCGTCCACATCCTGCACGTGTCCTCCGCCGCCGTCCTGCCGCTGCTGCGCCAGGCCCGCGAGGACGGCGTGCGGGTGACCGCGGAGACCTGCCCGCACTACCTGACCCTCGCGGCCGAGCAGGTGCCGGACGGCGACACCGCGTTCAAGTGCTGCCCGCCGATCCGCGACGAGTCCAACCGCGACGCGCTGTGGGCGGCCCTGGCGGCGGGCGAGTTCATCGCCGTCGTCTCCGACCACTCGCCGTCCACCCCCGACCTCAAGCTGCTGCCCGCGCACGGCGGCAGCGGCGACTTCGCCGCGGCCTGGGGCGGCATCGCCTCCCTCCAGCTCGGCCTGCCGGCCGTCTGGACCGAGGCCCGCCGCCGCGGCCACACCCTCGGCGACGTCGTGCGCTGGATGGCCTCCGGACCGGCCGAGCTGGCCGGCCTGAGCGCCACCAAGGGCGCCATCGAGGTGGGCCGCGACGCGGACCTGGTCGCCTTCGACCCGGACGGCGAATTCGCCGTCCACGCCAACGAGTTGCACCACCGCAACCCCGTGACCCCGTACGCCGGGCTGACCCTGGCCGGCGCCGTGCGCACCACCTGGCTGCGCGGCCGGGTCGTGGACACCGCCGCCGAGCCGTTCGGCCGGCAGCTGGCCCGCCCGGCCGCCCCCGCCCCCGCGGCCGCCCCGCCCGGGTCGAACTGACCCGCGCCGCCCGGCCCGCACCCACCCGCACCGACTCGCACCGACTCGAACCGAGGAGACGACGTGACCACCGCCGACACCCCGAGCGCTCCCTTCACAGAGCTGGTCAACCTGGCCTCCCGGCTGCTGGGCGCGGGCGTCGTCGCCACCAACGAGGACACCTTCGCCGACGCCGAGAACCTGCTGGTCGCCAAGCCCGCCGAGTTCCGCCCGCACACCTTCGGCCACAAGGGCCAGATCATGGACGGCTGGGAGTCCAAGCGCCGCCGCGGCGTCTCGGCCGACCAGCCGCACCCCACCGACCAGGACCACGACTGGACGATCGTCCGGCTGGGCTCCGGCGGCGTGATCCGCGGCGTGATCGTCGACACCGCCCACTTCACCGGCAACTACCCGGAGAGCGCCCGCGTCGAGGCCGCGTCCGTACCGGGCAGGCCCTCGCCCGAGGAGGTCGCCGCCGCCGAGTGGACGACGCTGGTGCCGCGCACCGCGCTCAAGGGCGACACCGTCCACGAGTTCGCCGTCGAGGACGACACCCGCTACACCCACGTGCGGCTGAGCATCTTCCCGGACGGCGGCGTCGCCCGCCTGCGCGTGCACGGCGAGGTGCTGCCCGACCCGCGCGAGCTCGACGGCCTGACCTTCGACCTCGCCGCCCAGGAGTACGGCGGCGTGGCCGAGGCGGCGTCCGACCGCTACTTCTCCTCCCCGCACAACCTGAACGCTCCCGGTCGCGCCTCCGTCATGGGCGAGGGCTGGGAGACCCGGCGTCGGCGCGACAAGGCCAACGACTGGGTGCAGATCGCCCTGGCCGGGGGCGGTGAGGTCCTGGCCGCCGAGGTGGACACCACCCACTTCGTCGCCAATGCCCCCGGCTGGGCCGACCTCGTCGGCTTCGACGCCTCCACGGGCGGGAACCCCTCCGAGGGCGCGGACGGCGAGTGGTTCGAGATCCTGCCCCGCACCCGCCTGCAGCCCGACACCCGCCACCGCTTCCGGCTCGACGTCGGCCGACCGGTGACCCACGTGCGCATCAACGTCTACCCGGACGGCGGCCTCGCCCGCCTGCGCCTCACCGGCCGGCTCACCGAGGCGGGCCGCGCGGCCCTCGCGCTGCGCTGGTTCAACGCCGTCCCGGCCGCCGAGGCCGCCGCCGCGCTCGCCGAGGCAGGCCTGAGCGCCGACGAGGCCGCCGCGCTGACCGCCGCCCGCCCGCTGGCCGACCCGGCCGCGGCCACCGCGGCCGTCGCCGCGCTCCAGCCGTCCGACGGTCCCGACGGCGAGCACTCCTCGCGGCGCCGCTCGGCGCTCTGGCGCCTGCTCGGCGTCTGAGCCCCCGCCCGGTCCACCTCCTCCCCTCGTCACGCACCGCCTGTTCCGACACCTGAAGGACCCCTCCATGTCCAAGATCCTGACCACGGAGTCCGGCGCCCCGGTCGCCGACAACCAGAACTCGGCCTCGGCCGGCGAGTACGGCCCGCTGCTGATCCAGGACCAGCAGCTGCTGGAGAAGCTCGCCCGCTTCAACCGCGAGCGCATCCCGGAGCGCGTGGTGCACGCCCGCGGCTCCGGCGCCTACGGCTACTTCGAGGTCACCGACGAGGTCTCGCAGTACACCCGGGCGGACTTCCTCTCCGAGGTCGGCAAGCGCACCGAGGTCTTCCTGCGCTTCTCCACCGTGGCCGGCGCCCTCGGCTCCAGCGACGCGGTGCGCGACCCGCGCGGCTTCGCGCTGAAGTTCTACACGGGCGAGGGCAACTACGACCTCGTCGGCAACAACACCCCGGTCTTCTTCATCAAGGACCCGGTGAAGTTCCCCGACTTCATCCACTCGCAGAAGCGCGACCCGTACACGGGCGTGCAGGAGGCCGACAACGTCTGGGACTTCTGGGCCCACTCGCCGGCCTCCACCCACCAGATCACCTGGCTGTTCGGCGACCGCGGCATCCCGGCCTCCTACCGCCACATGAACGGCTACGGCTCCCACACCTACCAGTGGGTCAACGCCAACGGCGACGCGTACTGGGTGAAGTACCACTTCAAGACCAACCAGGGCATCCGCTCCCTGGACGGCGACCAGTCCGCCGAGGTGCTCGGCGCCGACGCCGACTCCCACCAGCGCGACCTCCACCAGGCCATCGAGCGCGGCGTGTTCCCGTCCTGGACCCTCTACGTCCAGCTGATGCCGGTCGCCGAGGCCGCGGACTACCGCTTCAACCCCTTCGACCTCACCAAGGTGTGGCCGCACGCCGACTACCCGCTGGTCAAGGTCGGCCGCCTGGTGCTCAACCGGAACCCGGAGAACGTCTTCGCCGACGTCGAGCAGTCCGCGTTCTCGCCGAACAACTTCGTGCCCGGCATCGGTCCGTCCCCGGACAAGATGCTCCAGGGCCGCCTGTTCGCCTACGCCGACGCCCAGCGCTACCGCCTCGGCGTCAACCACACCCTGCTGCCGGTCAACGCGCCGCGCGCCACCGAGGCCAACAACTACGGCCGCGACGGCTTCATGGCCGCCAACAGCGCCGGCCGCGCCAAGAACTACGAGCCCAACTCGTACGACGGCCCGGCCCAGACCGACAACGCGCTCGCCGCGCCGGTCAAGCTGGACGGCCACACCGGCACCTACACCACGCCGGCCCACACCAAGGACGACGACTTCTTCCAGGCCGGCGAGCTCTACCGCCTCATGTCGGCCGGCGAGAAGACCCGCCTGATCGACAACATCGCGGGCTTCCTGGCCCAGGTGACGCGCGACGACATCGTCGAGAAGAACCTGGCCCACTTCCACGCCGCCGACGAGGAGTACGGCGCCCGCCTGGAGGCGGCCGTCGCCAAGCTCCGCGCGGGCGACGAGGGCTGACGCGGGCTCCGCCCACTCCGCCCCCTCCGCTCCTCCTCCACCCTCACCGGCCGCCGGGGCCCGCACCCCGGCGGCCGCACGACGGGCCTTCCCCCCTGGGCAGTGGGGGAGGGCCCGTCGCGGCGTTTTCCGCCCCCGCGTGCCTCCGTGCGCCGCCCGGCAAATCCGTGAATACGGAGCTGCACGGAATATTCACGGAGAGCAGTTGCCGGAGCCCTCGGGTCGATAGGCTGGAGGACGCCCGCGGTCGCTCCGTGGGGGACATCGGAAGGGGACGACATGTCGACACCAGCCCCGGGTCGTCACGCCGCGCTGGACCAGGGACTGCCCGGTCCGTTCACCTCCCTGCAGCACGCCCTCAGACTGCTGGAAGCCGTCGACCGGCACTCCGACGGCGCCACCCTGGTCGCCCTCGCCCGGGAGACCTCGCTCGGGCTGCCCACCGTGCGCCGGCTCGCGGAGATCCTGGAGATCGAGGGCTACCTCCAGTGCCAGGACGGCGGCTGGGTGCTCGGCGGCACCTTCGCGCTGCTCGGCCAGCACAACCGGGAGCAGCTCGTCCGCGCCCGGCTCAACCGCAAGCTCGCCGAGATCCGCGACGAGCTGGGCGCCGCCGTGTACTTCGGCCGCTACCACGACGGGGAGCTGACGGTCGAGGCGGTCTCCTCGTCCGAGTACGCCCCGCCGGTGCACGAGTGGGTGGACTTCCGGGCCACCGCGCACGCGAGCGCGATCGGCAAGTGCCTGCTCAGCCAGCTCGACTCGGACGGCCGGCGCGACCACCTCTCCCGCCACCCGGTCGCCCGGCTCACCTCCCGCACCGTCACCGACGCCGACCAGCTGATGCACCGTCTGGAGCGGCAGCCGGCCACCGTCCCGGTGCTGGACATCCAGGAGTACGCGCTCGGCACGGTGTGCGCGGCCGTCCCGGTGACGGCGGGCAGCACGGTCGGCTGCCTGGCGATGTCGATGCCGGTGGACAACGTGCACCGGCTCAGGGCGGCGGCCGAACTGCTCGCGGCCCGGGCGGCGCCGGTGATGCTGGCGATGGCGGTCTGAGCACCGCCGTCCGTTCGACGGAGCCCCACCGGAGAACCGGTGGGGCTCCGCGCGTTTCCCGGGGCGTTCTCCGGCGCACATCACTTATTAGACTCGATGTCGATAAGAGCCGCCGAAACCCTTGTCCCCGTCGCTACCCGCGAGTACGTTTCCCTGAGTCGAGCCGCCGCCCCGAGCCGCCGCCCCAGGTCAGGAGGGCCCGCCATGCCCCGATCCACCCCCGTTCCCGCCCTCGCCGCCCCTGCGGCCCGCGTGCACGAGAGCCTCGTCCTGGAGCCCCGGGACGTCCGCTTCGACTGGGCCGCCCTCCCGCTGCACTGGATCCCCGACGAGCCGATGGCCACCCACGTCATCAACGTGCTGCACCTGCTGCTGCCCGAGGGGGAGCGCTGGTTCGTCAAGGTGTTCAAGGAGGCGCTGCCACTGATCCGGGACGAGCAACTGCGGGAGGAGGTGCTCGGGTTCATCGGCCAGGAGGCCATCCACGCGGAGGCCCACCAGGAGGTCCTCGACCACCTCCTCGGGCAGGGGCTCGACCCGCGTCCGTACGTGCGGCAGGTCGCCTGGCTGTTCCGGCGCGTGCTCGGCGACAAGCCCGGCCTGTCGCCCGCCCGGCGGCGCGAGAACATCATCGAGCGGGTCGCGTTCATCGCGGCCATCGAGCACTTCACCGCCTTCCTCGGCAACTGGGTGCTCAACTCGCCCGGCCTGGACCGCGCCAAGGCCGACCCGACGATGCTCGACCTGCTGCGCTGGCACGGCGCCGAGGAGGTCGAACACCGCAGCGTGGCCTACGACCTGATGGTCCACCTCGACCCGGGCTACCTGCGCCGGATCCGCGGGATGGCCGTCTCCGGGCCGCTGCTGGTGCACCTGTGGGTGCGCGGCGCCCGGTTCATGCTCGCCGCCGACCCCACCCTGGACGGGCGGATCAAGCCCACCTGGCGCGAGGCCGGCCGGATCGCCAAGCGCGGGCTGCTGCCCGACCCGGTCAATTCGATCCGCTCGGGCCTGCGCTACCTCAAGGCCGGCTACCACCCGACCCAGGAGGGCTCCTCCAGTCAGGCCCTCGGCTACCTCGCGACCTCCCCGGCCGCCCGCGCCGCGGCGGTGGCGGGGAGGGGGTGACGGCTGACAGATAACAGATTTCAGATAACAGAAAACGTCATCTGTTATCTGAAATCTGAAAGTTGTCAGCCGTCAGCCGTCGGCGGTTGCCCGCCACGAGCCACCAGCCGCCCCCGCCCGCCCCCGCCCGCCCCCGCCCGCCCCGACGCCAAGGACCCGCCGGATGGACCTGCTCAACCCGCCCCCCGACCTCTACGGCCGCCCCGGCGCCGACGGCTTCATGCGGCGGATCACCGCCTTCAGCGACCGCTACTCCCCGGCCGTCGGCGGCCCGCTGCTGCGCCGCAACCCCCGCCGCCCGTTCAGCCGGCCCACCCCGCTGCTGCAACTGGTCGTCGCCGCCCGCCGCGAACTCGCCACCGACGTCGTCGAGTTGACGCTGGCCGACCCCTCCGGCGGCCCGCTGCCCGGCTGGCAGCCCGGCGCCCACCTGCGACTCGCCCTGCCCTCCGGCCGCGAGCGCCACTACTCCCTCAGCGGCGACCCCGCCGACCCCGCCACCTACCGGATCGCCGTCCGCCGGCTCCCCGGAGGCGGCGGAGGGTCCGTCGAGATCCACGACACCCTCCACCGCGGCACCCGCCTCACCGCCCGCCGCCCCCGCAACGGCTTCGCGTTCTGCGCCGAGCCCACCGTCCTCCTCCTCGCCGGCGGCATCGGCATCACCCCCCTCCTCCCCATGGCCCGCGAGGCGCAGCGCCACGGCCTCGACTGGCGGCTCGTCCACGTCGGCCGCAGCGCCGACACCCTCCCGTACGCGGACGAGCTGCGCGCCCTCGACCCGCGCCGGGTCGTGCTGCGCACCGACGACGAGCACGGCGGCGTCCCGACGGGCGACGAACTGCTCGCGCACGCCCCGCGCGGCGCGGCCGTCTACTGCTGCGGGCCGGCCCCGATGCTGGCCTCCGTCCAGCGGGCGCTGGACTCGTCCCCGGCCGGGGCCCTGCACTTCGAGCGCTTCGGGGCCGCCCCGATCGCCGGCGGCAAGCCCTTCACGGTGCGGCTCGGCGCGGACGGTCCGGCGCTCGACGTGCCGGCCGACCGGTCCGCCCTGGACGTGCTGCGCGAGGCCCGGCCGGACCTCCCGTACTCGTGCCACCAGGGTTTCTGCGGCACTTGCGAGGTCCGCGTGCTGGCCGGCGGCCCCGAGCACCGGGACCGCCGCCTCACCCCCGAGCAGCGGGCCGCCGGCGCCCTGCTGCCCTGCGTCTCCCGGGCCGCCGAGGGCGAGACCCTCGTCCTGGACCTCTAGCCGGACCCCTGACCCCCAGGCGCCCCCCACGAGCGTGCTCGACCTGCAGAAGGAGCCCCGATGCCCCCGACGGCGAAGCTGCCCCCGACGGCGAAACCGACCCCGTCCTTCCCGTACGACGAGCGCGACCTCGCCCGGTTCCGCGAGACGCAGCAGCTCGCCTACGACTGCGCCGAGGAGGTCGCCGCCTGGATCGAGCCGGGCGTCACCGAGCGGCAGGCCACCGCCGAGCTGCGCCGGCGCCTGGTGGCGGCCGGGGTGCAGGATTTCTTCCACGTCCCGTTCGCGTGGTTCGGCGACCGGACGGCGTTCCGGCACTTCCGCACCCCGCTGCAGTTCTTCGCGGGCAACCGCCGCCTGGAAGAGGGCATGCCGTACGTCCTCGACTGCGCGCCGATCGTCGACGGCTACACGGCGGACATCGGCTACGGCGGCAAGGTCGGGGAGAACCCGGTCTGGGACCGCCTCGCGGCCGACCTGCGGGTCTACCGGGAGCTGATCCTGGCCGAGGTGCGGGCCCGCCGCCCGCTGGCCGAGGTGTACGCGGCCGTGGACGCGCAGCTCGCCGAGCACGGCTACGACAACCGCCACCGGGTCTACCCTGGCCGGGTGATCGGCCACCAGGTGACGAGGACGACCGCGCGCGGCCCGGCCGGGGTCACCGTCTTCGGCTTCGGCGTGCGCACCCTGCAGACCCTCGGCCGCGAGCTGGTCTCCGAGCGCCTGCACGGCCGTTCGCCGTTGTGGGCGGACGGCCGCTCGTCGCGGCACGCGCCCACCCCGGGGCTGTGGGCGGTGGAGCCGCACATCGCCTTCCGGGGCGTGGGCATCAAGTTCGAGGAGCTGCTGGTCGTCACCGAGGACGACGCCTACTGGCTCGACGACGACCTGCCGCACGTCCGCCGCTGGACGTCCGGGTCCACGTCCCAGTCCGCGCCCACCTCCGAGCCCACCTCCGAGCCCACGCCCGAGCCCACCGCCCTGGAGACCGCCCGATGAGCGAGAGCCCGAAGAGCGAGAGCCCGAAGACCCGCCGGACCGTCCGCTCCGGCGGCCTGCCGCTCGCCGTCTACGAGCAGGGCGACCCGGACGCCCCCACCGTCCTCCTCGTGCACGGCTACCCCGACACCCACGCCGTCTGGGACGACGTCGCCGACGACCTCGCCCGCGACCACCACGTGGTGCGCTACGACGTCCGCGGCGCCGGCGCTTCCGGCGCCCCCGCGACCCGCGACGGCTACCGCCTGGAGCAACTCGCCGACGACCTGTTCGCGGTCGCCGACGCGGTCAGCCCCGGGCGCCCGGTGCACGTCGTCGCCCACGACTGGGGCTCGGTCCAGTCCTGGGAGGCCGTCACCTCGCCCGGCGCGGAGGCCCGGATCGCGTCCTACACGACGATGTCCGGGCCCTGCCTCGACCACATGGGGTACTGGCTGCGCCACCGGCTGCGCCGCCCCACCCCGCGCCACCTCGGGCAGCTGCTCCACCAGGGCCTGCACTCCTGGTACATCACCGCGTTCCACCTGCCGTTCCTCGGCCCGGGCGTGTGGCGCCTCGGCCTCGCCCGCGCGTGGCCGCGGGTGCTGCGCGACCTGGAGCACGTCACCCCCCGCCCGGGCCACCCGCAGCCGGGCCTGCGCCGGGACGCGGTGCGCGGCATCGAGCTGTACCGGGCCAACTTCCGCCCCGCGCTGGGCAGTCCGCGCGAGCGGCCGACCGAGGTGCCGGTCCAGCTGGTGACCCTCACCCGGGACCGCTACGTCGGCACCTACCTCTCCGAGGGCCTGGAGCGCTGGGCCCCGAACCTCACCCGACGGACGCTGCGGGCCGGCCACTGGTCGGCGCTGCTGGAGAAGGGAGCGCACGTGGCCGATATGGTCCGCGAGTTCACGGCGAAGACGGAGGCGGGCGACGGGCGTCCGGCGAAGGGCGACGGCCCGCTGATCGTCGTCACCGGCGGCGGCAGCGGCATCGGCCGGGCCACCGCGCTCGCCTTCGCCGAGGACGGCGCCCGGGTGGTGGTGTGCGACCTCGACCTCGCCGCGGCCGAGCGCACCGCCGAACTGGCCTCCCTCATCGGCCCGCAGGCCCACGCCTACCGGGTGGACGTCGCCGACGGCGCCGCGGTGGACGCCTTCGCGAAGGCCGTGGCCGCCGGGCACGGCGTGCCCGACGTCGTGGTCAACAACGCGGGCATCGGCCACTCCGGGACGTTCCTGCAGACCACCGAGCAGGAGTGGCGGCGCGTGCTGGACATCAACCTGTGGGGTGTCATCCACGGCTGCCGCGCCTTCGCGGCCCTGATGGCCGAGCGCGGCGAGGGCGGCCACATCGTCAACGTCTCCTCGGCCGCCGCCTACCTGCCGTCCAAGGCGCTCACCGCGTACGCGACCAGCAAGGCCGCGGTGTTCATGCTCTCCGACTGCCTGCGCGCCGACCTCGCGTCCCACGACATCGGGGTCTCCACGATCTGCCCCGGCATCGTGAACACCAACATCACCCGCACCTCGACCTTCTCCGCCACCACCGCCGACGAGCAGGCCGCCAAGCAGGCCCGCGCCGCCCGGCTCTACGCCCGCCGCGGCTTCCCGCCGGAGAAGGTGGCCGCCGCGATCCTCCAGGCCGTCCGCACGAAGAAGCCCGTCGTCCCCGTCACCCCCGAGGCCAAGGCCGCCCGCCTCCTCAGCCGCCTCAGCCCCGCCCTCCTGCGCCTGGCCGCCCGCCTGAACGTGACCTGAGGCCGGTACGGGTCTGCGACAGCGGGTGCGCACCGCACATCGCAGGCCCGTACCGTGCCCGGAGGTTGGACACGGCCCGCATCGCACTGGACGTCATCGACGGCGAACTCCTGGCCGAGGCCGCCGAGATCCTCGGCACCACGACCGCGGTCGCCACGGTCAACGCAGCGCTTGAGGAGACGGTGAACCATCGAAAGGGCAGGCGGTTCCCCGACCGGCCCGCCGGCGGCGGCGTGCTGGTCTGCCATGTGTGCAGGGTACCCGCGCAAGCCGTCGTGGTTCGTCCGTACCATGGCGGCCCATGGAGATGACGACTGCCCTGTGGTCCTTCGCCCTCGTCGTGGGGTTGTTGACGCTCACGCCCGGACTGGACACCGCGCTCGTGCTGCGGACGTCCGCGCTGGCGGGGCGGCGGCAGGCGTGGGGGGTCGTGCTCGGCATCCAGACGGGGACGCTGATCTGGGGGACGCTCACGTCGGCCGGGGTCACGGCGCTGCTGACCGCCTCGCAGGTGGCGTACGAGGTGCTGCGCTGGGGCGGGGCCGCGTACCTGGTGTGGATGGGCGTCGGAATGCTGCGCAGCCGCGGGGTGCAGGCCGCGGAGGAGGAGGCGCCGGCGCGGGGCGGGTTCCGGTACGGGTGGCGGCGGGGTGCGCTGACCAACCTGCTGAACCCGAAGGTCGGGGTCTTCTACGTCGCCGTGCTGCCGCAGTTCATCCCGTCGGGGGCGCCGCACTTCGCCGCCGGAGTGGCGCTGACCTGCGTCCACGTCGTGGAGGGCGGGCTGTGGTCGGCGGTCCTGGTGGGCTTCGCGCAGGTGGTGCGCGGCTGGCTGCGCCGTCCGTCGGCGCGCCGGCTGATGGACCGGGTGACGGGCGTGGTGGTGGTGGGGTTCGGGCTGAAGCTCGCGCTGTCCGACTGAGCGGACCGGGCCGGCCGCCGGCCGCTAGCGCCCCAGGCGCGACAGCCCCTCGCGCAGGTCGTCGGGATTCATGCAGATGTGGGTCTGCACGGTCGCGTTGAACTCCAGCCAGAACGGTTCGCAGATGGACGGCAGGGCGGCCTCGTCCGGGACGTCGACCACGATGATCTGGGCGCGGTGGCCGTTGCGGTTGAAGAAGTAGGCCGCTTCGGGCTTGAGGGCGGCCATGATCCGTTCGAACCTCTCGCCGACCGTGCCGTCGGCGATCAGCTTGTTCGTGGTCGCGGTGTCGATTTCGATGTCCAGCAGGACGCGCATGGCAGGTGCTCCTTGCCCGGGCTCGGGGTGAGTCCGCAACTCCAGCCTCGCGCCGGCCACCAGGGGCCGCAACGTCACCCGCCTGGCGGCCGGTGGGTGGCCGCGGCGGGCGTGGCGGGCTGCACTGGTTGGGCCACTGCCCAGCCGAGAAGGAGCCCGCTATGGCGATCGTTGTGACCTTCGACATCCCCGGTGTGACCCAGGCCCAGTACGACGGGGTGATCAAGGCCCTGACCGGCAGCACCACCGGCTTCAACCTGCCGTCCGACCTGCCCGTCGCGGGCATCGTGTCGCACGTGGCCGGTCCGACCGCGACCGGCTGGCACGTGACCGACGTGTGGGAGAGCCGCGAGGCGTTCGACCGTTTCGCCGAGGTGCTGCGGCCGATCCTCCAGGACGTCGGCATCCCGGCCGACCCGCCGCAGGTCTTCGAGGCCTACCGCGTCGTGCGCTGAGCCGGTGCGTCAGCCGGCGCCCGTCGGCGTCGGCCGGCGAGCCGCCCCCGCCCGTCAGGCGGCGTGCGTGCGCGGTGCCTGGCTGTCAGCGGGCTCCGCCGCCGCCACGTCGTGGTGGATCGGCCCGCTGCCGGCGCTGAGCGGGAGGCAGCTGCCGCCGCGCCGGTGGGCGATGATCTCGGCGGCGACCGAGACGGCGGTCTCCTCGGGGGTGCGGGCGCCGAGGTCGAGGCCGATGGGGGAGCGCAGCCGGGCGATCTCGGCGTCGGTGAGGCCGACCTCGCGCAGCCGGGCGTTGCGGTCGCGGTGGGTGCGGCGGGAGCCCATCGCGCCGACGTAGCCGACGGGCAGCCGCAGGGCGCGCTCCAGCAGGGGGATGTCGAACTTGGCGTCGTGGGTGAGGACGCAGAGCACGGTGCGCCCGTCGATCCGGTCGAGCTGGGAGTCGAGGTAGCGGTGGGGCCAGTCGACGACGACCTCGTCGGCGTCGGGGAAGCGCCGGGCGGTGGCGAAGACGGGCCGGGCGTCGCAGACGGTGACGTGGTAGCCGAGGAAGCGGCCGATCCGCACGACGGCGGCGGCGAAGTCGATGGCGCCGAAGACGATCATCCGCGGCGCGGGCACGTAGGACTCGACGAAGCAGGTCACGGTGCCCTGGTCGTGCTCGTCGCAGGGGCGGCCGTCGAGGCCGAGGACGATCCGGCCGGTGCGTCCGGCGTCGAGCATGGCGCGGGCCTCGGCGACGATGGCCCGCTGGAGCCCGCCGACCGTCGAGGGGGCCGGGGACAGCGCCCCGGTCGCGCCGTCGGCGGTGACGGCGAGCGTCGCGCCGACGAGTCCGCCGGGCCCGGCGATGATCCGGGCGAGCGCGACGGGCGTGCCGGCGGCGATGTGGGCGATGCCGGCGTCGAGGCCGGGGTCGGCCCCGGGCACGACCGGCTGGACGAACACGTCGAGGATTCCGCCGCAGGTCAGGCCGACGGCGAAGGCGTCCTCGTCGCTGTAGCCGAAGCGTTCGAGGACGGGTTCGCCGCTCGCGATGGCGCTCTGGCACAGCTCGTACACGGCGCCCTCGACGCAGCCGCCGGAGACGCTGCCGATCGCCTCGCCGTCCGCGTCGACGGCGAGGGCGGCGCCGGGGTCGCGGGGCGCGCTGCCGGAGACGCCGACGACGGTGGCCACGGCGAAGGAGCGCCCGGACGCGTGCCAGGCCTGCAGCTGGTCGGCGATGTCCTGCATGTCGGGAGGCTCCTTACACGTTTCGACAGTAGCGGGGGCGCCGCCGTACGGGAAACGATCCCGTACGGCGGCGTTGGTGTGCGAGCGGTCACCGTGCCGCAGTTGGCCGCCCGCGCGCCGCGGCTAGTGCACGCCCAGCCAGGACTTGATCGGCGAGAGCGCGAAGTACACGACGAACACGCCGGTGAGGATCCACATCAGGACGCCGGGCTCGCGCCACTTGCCCTGGCCGGCCTTGATGACCGTGTACGAGATGACACCGGCGGCCACGCCCGCGGTGATGCTGTAGGTGAACGGCATCAGGACGCAGGTGAGGAAGGCCGGGATGGCGACCTCGCGGTCGGACCAGTCGATGTGCCGGGCCTGGCTGAGCATCATCGAGCCGATGACGACGAGCGCGGCGGAGGCGACCTCGACCGGGACGATGCCGGCCAGCGGGGAGAAGAACAGCATCAGGGCGAACAGGCCGCCGGTGACGGTGGAGGCGAGTCCGGTGCGGGCGCCGTCGCCGACGCCGGTGGCGGACTCGACGAAGACCGTCTGGCCGGAGGCGCCGGCCAGGCCGCCGACCGCGCCGCCGGCGCCGTCGATGAACAGGGCCTTGGACAGGCCCGGCATGCGGCCCTGCTTGTCGGCCAGGCCCGCTTCGGTGCCGACGCCGATGATGGTGGCCATCGCGTCGAAGAAGCCGGCGAGCACGAGGGTGAAGACCGCGACGGAGGCGCTGATCGCCCCCATGCCCTTGCCGCCGAAGGCGCCGAAGAGGTCGACGTGGCCGAAGAGGCTGAAGTCGGGTGCGGCGACCGGGCTGCCGGGCCACACCGGGACGGAGTTCGCCCAGGCCTTGGCCGGCACGTGGGCCAGCTTGTTGACGACGATGGCGACCACGGTGCCGCCGGCGATGCCGATCAGGATCGCGCCGCGCACGTTGCGCGCCATCAGCACGAAGATCGTCAGCAGGGTGAGGCAGAAGATCAGGACGGGCCAGCCGGAGAGCTCGCCGAAGGGGCCCAGCGACAGCGGGGTGGGGCCGCCGGTGTGCACGAAGCCGGCCTTGTAGAGGCCGATGATGGTGACGAACAGGCCGATGCCGATGGTGATCGCGTGCTTGAGCGGCAGGGGTATGCCGTTCATGATCTTCTCGCGCAGGCCGGAGACGACCAGCAGGACGATCAGCAGGCCGTAGATCACGCACAGGCCCATGGCCTGCGGCCACGTGGTGTGCGGGACGACCAGGGCGGAGACCGCGCCGGAGACGGAGAGGCCGGCGGCGAGGGCCAGCGGCACGTTGCCGACCACGCCCATGAGGATCGTGGTGACGGCGGCCGCGAGGGCCGTCGCGGTGGTCAGCGCCGCGTGGTCGAGCTTCACGCCGGTGACGTCCGCGCCGCTCAGGATGAGCGGGTTGAGCAGGATGATGTACGCCATCGCCATGAAGGTGGTGAGACCACCGCGTAGTTCGTTGGCGAGCGTCGATCCCCGGGCCGAGATCTTGAAGTACGCGTCGAGCGCGCTGTTCGGCCGTGCTGCCGGGACCGACGTGGGGGTGTCGTCCTCGGCGGGTCTGTCTTCGGTGGTGCCGGGTTCCGTGGGGATCCGGGTCATGTCCACTCCCAAGGTTCAAAGGGGGTTGGGGTGGGCGAGCCGACCTGACTGCCAGGCAACGAATCCGGCGCAGGGGGACTAATCGACTCACTGGGCGCACTCTGTGGCTGTGCCGGCGGTGCGTAGGTGGTGCGCACCGCTGCAGAACCCCGGCGTGGGAGAGGCAGCGGGACAGTGCGTTCGCGTATCGGCTTGTGGTGCATGGGAGTCGCCTCAACTGCGAGGTGGGGGTTGGTGCTGGTGGTGCCGGGTGGTGCTGCCCCGGGGCGGCGGGGAAGACGGTCGCCGCCCCGGGGACGTCCGGTGAACGGCCGGGGTCAGCCGGGCTGTTCGGTGGTCAGGTGCTCGGGGCGGACCGGGATCCGCTTGAGCGCGAGGCCGGTGGCGTTGCGGATGGCCGCCACGATCGACGGGGTGGCCGAGACGGTCGGGGCCTCGCCGACGCCGCGCAGCCCGTAGGGGGCGTTGGGGTCGGGCAGTTCGAGGATCTCGACCGGGATCGGCGGGGTGTCGAGGATGGTGGGGATCAGGTAGTCCGTGAAGGAGGCGTTGCGCACCTTCCCGTCCCGGACGATGATCTCCTCCATGACGGCGAGGCCGAGCGCCTGGGTGCAGCCGCCCTGGATCTGGCCGACCACGGAGAGCGGGTTGAGCGCCTTGCCGACGTCCTGGACGGCGGTCAGCTCGACCACCTTGACCAGACCGAGCTCGACGTCGACGTCGACGACCGCGCGGTTGGCGCAGAAGGTGTACTGGACGTGGCCGAAGCCCTGTCCGGTCTCCTTGTCGAACGCCTGGGTCGGGCGGTGGTGGTGCTCGCGGGTGAGGTCGATGGCCTCGTCGCCGAGCAGGTCGACCATGGAGACCAGCGGGCCCGCGCCCTCGGAGACGACCTTGCCGCCGACGAGGGTGATGTCGTCGTGCAGCCAGCCGTAGCGGCGGCGGCCCTTGTCGATCAGCGCGCGCTTGACCGCCTCGGCGGCGAGCTTGACGGCGCCGCCGGTCATGTAGGTCTGGCGCGACGCGGAGGTCGAACCGGCCGACCCCACCTCGGTGTTGGCCGGGTGGATGGTGACGAGCTCGACGCCGAGCTCGGTGCGGGCGATCTGGGCGTGCACGGTGACGCCGCCCTGGCCGACCTCCGCCATCGCGGTGTGCACCATGGCGACCGGCTCGCCGCCGATCACCTCCAGGCGCACCCGGGCGGTGGAGTAGTCGTCGAAGCCCTCGGAGAAGCCGACGTTCTTGATGCCGACGGAGTAGCCGACGCCGCGCACGATGCCCTCGCCGTGCGAGGTGTTGGACAGCGCGCCGGGCAGCTGGCGCACGTCCAGGTGGGCGGTGTCCAGCGGCGGGGGCAGCGGCATGTCCTTGACCCGCTGGAGCAGGTCGGCCACCGGGGCCGGCGAGTCGATCTGCTGGCCGGTGGGCATGAAGTCGCCCTCGGCCATGGCGTTGAGCTGGCGGAACTCGACCGGGTCCATGCCCAGTTCGGCGGCGATCCGGTCCATCTGCGTCTCGTAGCCGAACGCGGCCTGCACCGCGCCGAAGCCGCGCATCGCCCCGCAGGACGGGTTGTTGCTGTAGAGCGCGATGGCGTGCATCTTGACGTTCGGGATCACGTACGGGCCGTGGCCGAGCGAGGCCGCGTTGCCGACGACGGCCGGGGAGGCGGAGGCGTAGGCGCCGCCGTCCAGCACGATCCGGCAGTCGGCGAAGACGAGCTTGCCGTCGCGGGTGACACCGTGCTCGTAGTGCATCTTCGCCGGGTGGCGGTGCACGTGGCCGTAGAAGGACTCGTCGCGAGCGTAGACGATCTTGACGGGCTTGCCGGTGTGCTGCGCCAGCAGGCACGCGTGGATCTGCATCGAGATGTCCTCGCGGCCGCCGAAGGCGCCGCCGACACCGGCGAGGGTGAGCCGGACCTTCTCCTCGGGCAGGTCCAGCACCGGGGCCATCTGCTCGCGGTCGACGTGCAGCCACTGGGTGGCGATGTACAGGTCGATGCCGCCGTCCTCGGCGGGCACGGCGAGGCCGGACTCCGGGCCGAGGAAGGCCTGGTCCTGCATGCCGACCTCGTAGTCGCCGCTGACGATGACGTCCGCGAGCGCGCGGACCTCGTCGGTGACGCCGAGGCCGGAGACCAGCTTCTGCTCGTGGCAGATGTTGCCGTAGCCGTGCGACTTGAACTCGTGCGGCTCGTGCACGTAGCCGTGGGTCTCCGGGTCCAGGCACTGCTCCTCGGTGACGATCGGGGTGAGCACCTCGTACTCGACCTTGATCTTCTTCACCGCGCGGCGGGCCGTCTCCGGGTGGTCGGCCGCGACCAGCGCGATCGCCTCGCCGTGGTAGCGGACCTTGTCGATCGCGAGGGCCGGCTGGTCCTGGATCTCCAGGCCGTAGAACTTCGAGCCCGGGATGTCCTGGTGGGTGAGGACGGCGTACACGCCGGGCACCTTGAGCGCCTCGGAGATGTCGACGCCGAGGATGTTGGCCCGGGGGTGCGGCGAGCGCAGCGCCATACCCCACAGCATGTCCTCGTGCCACATGTCGGACGAGTACGCGAACTCGCCCTTGACCTTCAGGTTGCCGTCCGGGCGCAGCGGCGAGCCGCCGATGCCGTCCTTGGACGCCTGGTCGATGTTCTGGAGGTTCTTCTGCCCCTGGATCGTGCGCGTGCTCATTCCGCAGTCCCCTTACCGGCGCACTTGCGGGCGGAGGCGAGCCGCACCGCGTCCATGATCTTCTCGTAGCCGGTGCAACGGCACAGGTTGCCCGACAGCGCCTCGCGGATGTCGTTGTCGCTGGGCTGCTCGTCGCGCTCCAGCAGGGCGTCGGTCTGCACCAGCAGGCCGGGGGTGCAGAAGCCGCACTGGACGGCGCCGGCGTCGATGAACGCCTGCTGGACGAGGCCGAGCTCGCCGTTCTCGTCGGCCAGGCCCTCGACCGTGCGGACCTCGCGGTCCTGCACCTGGCCGGCCGCGACCAGGCAGGAGCAGACCGGCACGCCGTCGAGGTAGACGGTGCAGGAGCCGCACTCGCCCTGCTCGCAGGCGTTCTTGGAGCCGGGCAGGCCGACCCGCTCGCGCAGCACGTACAGGAGGCTCTCGCCCTCCCACACGTCGTCGGCCTCGACCGGCTTGCCGTTGGCGGTGAAAGTGACCCTCATGCCGCGCTCCTGATCTGCTTGCTGTAGTCGTTCCAACACCAGGTGAGGGTGCGGCGGGCCATCACGGCCAGGGAGTGGCGCCGGTACTCGGCGGTGCCCCGGACGTCGTCGATGGGGGAGGCCGCGGCCTTCACCAGCTCGCCGAAGCGCTGGATCACCTCGGTGCCCAGCAGGCCGCCGGACTCCCAGAGGCCGCGCTCGGCCAGGACGCCCTGGAGGTACTCCTCGGCCTCGACGGCGCGGCGCGGAGTGGGGGCGGCCGAGCCGATGCCGGTGCCGACGGTGCCGTTCCTGGGGTGCAGGGCGAAGCCGAAGGCGCACACCGCGATGACCATCGCGTTGCGGGTGCCGATCTTCGAGAACTGCTGGGGGCCGTCGGCGACCGGGATGTGCACGGCCCGGATCAGCTCGTCGGCCGCCAGGCTGTTGCGCTTCACGCCGACGTAGAACTCGTCGATCGGGATCATCCGGGTGCCGCGCACGGAGGCCGCTTCGACGAACACGTCCCGCCCGGCCGCCAGCAGCGCGGGGTGCGCGTCACCGGCCGGGGAGGCGCCGCCGAGGTTGCCCCCGACACCGCCCCGGTTGCGGATCTGCGGCGAGCCGACGGTGTGGGCCGCCAGCGCGAGGCCGGGCAGCGGACCGGACAGCTCGTCGATGATCCGGGCGTAGGGGACCGAGGCGCCGAGCCGCACGACGTTGCCGTCGTTGGACCATTCGGTGAGCTCGGTGATGCGGTTCAGGTCGAGAATCGCGGATGGCCGGTGCACGTCGAAGTTCATCTCGACCATGACGTCCGTACCGCCCGAGATGGGCAGCGCGGTCGGGTACTCAGCCTTCGCCGCGAGTGCCTCGTCCCAGGTAGCGGGCCGAAGGAACTCCATGCGGGTGTCTCCTCAAGTCGTCGCCGGCCGGACGGGTGGGCTGGGTGCCCGGAACCCGGTGTTCGGGACCTGCCCACCGTGTCGTCGCCTCGGCGTCGGATCCCGGTCACCGGGCTGTGTCCGGCGGCGTGTGGCCAGTGAACCGCTGTGACGGGGCCCACTGGCAGTCACCGATGGCATGAAGCCCCGGCTGTGGTCCCGCCCGGCATCCTGTACGTTCCTCTAAGGAGGACAACGTCGCAGTCCAGCTAATCACCAGGCGCTACCTACGACCGTAATCCGGCCGTGATTCGGGAGCTACGGGCCCGTGACCCGCCGTCCCGGACGGACGTAACGCCAAGCACGGATGTTCGGGCACACTGTCACCCCCGGCAGCGCGTTCGGGCCCCTCACCCCCACCGATCCAGCCCGTTAGGAGTCTGCGGATGCGTGTCCGTGACCTGCTCGCCCCCGGCGCCCCGCGACTGCGCCTGCTCGCGGCCGAGGACGAGCTGGACCGGCAGGTCAGCGGTGTCATGACCACGGACCTGCACGACCCCGGGCGCTACCTGCACGGCGGCGAGCTGGTGCTCACCGGCATGCTCTGGCGCACCGGCCCGGCCGACTCGGAGCGCTTCGTGCGCACCATCGCGGCCGGCGGCGCCGTCGCCCTCGCGGCCGGCGAGGCCGAGGTCGGCCCGGTGCCCGAGGACCTCGTCGACGCCTGTCGCCGGCACCGGATGCCCCTGCTCGCCGTCCCCGACGACATCGCCTTCGGAACGGTCACCGAGTTCGTCGGCCGGCAGGTCTCCGCCGACCGCGCCGCCGACCTCGCCGCCCTCGTCGACCGCCACCGGCTGCTCGTCTCGGCGGCCGGCGGCGGCGGCCTGGACGCCGTCCTGGACCTGCTCGGCGGCGACCTCGACCTCGACTGCTGGGTGCTCACCCCGACCGGCGCCGTGATCGCCGGGCCCGCCGACCGCCTGTCCGCCGAGGACCGCGACCAGCTGGTGCGCGCCCACCTCGCCGCCCAGCGCCAGCGCCGCCGCCCCCCGCACCGGGCCCGCCTCGCCACCGGCGCGTACTCGCTGCTGCCCGCCCCGGCCACCGCCGACGCCGAGCACGAGGCGCCGCTCGCCGACTGGGTGCTCGCCGTGGCCGGCGACGTCACCGAATGGACCACCAAGCGCCAGCAGCTCGCCGAGAACCTCGCCCGCCTCGTCGCCGCCGAGCGCCAGCGCCGCGACGAGGGCCGCCGGCTGCGCCGCCGCCTGGCCGACGAACTGCTCGACCGGCTGCGCCGCGACGCCGACCCGGCCGAGATCAGCCGCACCCTGTACGCCTCCTCGGCGATGGCCGCCCGGTACGAGAACGCCGAGCCCAAGCCGCAGGCCCCGGAGGGCTCCTGGCTGGTGCTCAGCGCCGACGGCACCGGCCTGCCCGAGGGCATGGTGCGGGCCGTCCTGGAGGAGGCGCTCGGCGGCACCACCGACCGCGCGCTGGTCGCCGGGGCCGGCACCGGCGCGGTCGTCGTGATGCCCGTGCTGGAGGCCGCCGTGCCCGCCGACACGCTGCGCGAACTGCTCGCCCCGCTGGAGGCCGGCCTCGGCTCCGAGGGCCGCATCACCCTCGGCGTCTCCGCCCCCGCCTCCGAGGCCGGCGGCCTGCGCGGCGCCCTGGAGGAGGCCCGGCACGCCCGCCGGATCGCCGCCGCCCGGGTCGGCCGGGTGTGCGTGGCCGGCCCCGAGGAGCTCGCCTCGCACGTGCTCCTGCTGGCCGCCGTCCCCGACGAGGTGCGCCGCGCGTTCCGCAGCCGCCTGCTGGACAAGGTGATCGGCTACGACATCGAGCACCAGGCGGACCTCGTGCGCACCCTGGAGGCGTTCCTGCGCTCGGACGGCTCCTGGACGCGCTGCGCCGGGCAGCTGCACGTCCACGTCAACACGCTGCGCTACCGGATCGGCCGCATCGAGGAGCTGACGGGCCGGGACCTCTCGCGCCTGGAGGACCGGGTGGACTTCTACCTGGCCCTCGAACTGGCCTGACACCCGGACGACATGACGAAGGGGCCCGCCGCGTACGTTCGCGGCGGGCCCCTTCTGCGTTCGGGTGATCGTTACTGCGCGGGGATGATCCCGGTCAGCCACTCGAAGACGTTCGGCACCATGCGCTTCCACAGGTCGGTGGTGTGCGGGCCGGTGGTCTCCTGCACCTGGATGGTGGTCGGGGCCTTGGCCGCGGCGGCCAGCGCCTGGGCGTCCTCGAAGCCGTCGCCCTTGGCGCCGCTGATGAAGAGCGAGACCTTCGGCGGGGTCTGGGCGGTCTTCAGGATGTTGACCGGGTTGTTGGCCTCGCGCAGCTGCGGGTTCTTGCCGACCAGCGAGTCCGACTCCTGGGCCGGGTCGTTGTAGCCGGAGAGGCTGATGCCGGCCCGGTAGCGGTTCGGGTGGGCCAGCGAGAGCTTGGCGGCGCAGTGCGCGCCGGCCGAGTAGCCGGCGATCGCCCAGCGATCGGGGGAGGGGTCGGCCCGGAAGTTGTCCATGATCATCTGCGGCACGTCCCGGGTGACCCACGCGTCGGCGTTGACCTTGCCGGGGATGTCGGTGCAGCCGGCGTCCTGGTGGTTGCCGAGGAGCAGGGTGCGCGGCGAGACCAGGATGAACGGGGCGACCTTGCCCTGCTGCATGAGCGGCTTGAGCTGCTCGGACACCTTGAGGGTGCCGTACCAGGTGGAGGACGAGCCCGGGTAGCCCGGGATCAGCTCGACGACCGGGAACTTCTTGTCCTTGTACGCCGGGTCGTCGTACTGCGGCGGCGTCCAGACCAGCACCTCGCCGTCGACGCCGGACACCTGGCCCTTGAGCTCGGTCTTCTTGACGTCGCCGGGCACCGCCGGGTCGTTCACGCCGCCGAACTGCTGGAGCACCTTCGCCGGGGGCTTGGCGTCCCCGCCCGACTTGGCCGCGCCGGCCGCGTCGTCCTTGGGCACAGCGGGCACCGCGCGGACGTGGTCGCCGGTGCCGAGCAGGTCGTCCCAGCTGCCGTAGATCAGGTTCGCGTTGTTCACCATCACGAAGACCGTCAGCACGGCCGTGATCTGGCAGAACACGATCATGACCAGCCGCGAGAGCACCTTGACCGGTTCGGGTCCGCGCACCTTGCCCCAGAAGAACAGCGCGACCGCGATCGACACCGGCACGAGGACGACCGTGAGGATGAAGAAGGGCGTACCTGTCAGTTGCATCAGTTCTCGTTATCCGGATCGCAAGCCGCTCGGGCCCCACTCGCCCGCGCGCACTCCAATGGCAAGGGACGGCGTTGAACCCGGGATCGGTTGCCGTCCGAATCTGTGCGGAACCTGAGAGGAACATCACGTTTCTGTGATGTTCCGCTTTCGGATCGGCGTCTAGTCTGCCACCCGGACGGCCGTCCGCCGGACGAGGTGTCCAGCCGACGCTCAGGAAGGTGCCCCGAGGCACCTTACCGTCCGCCCCGCCCCGGCCGCCGGGCGAGGCGGTGCGAGCCCGTACCGCGGTTACGGAGAGAATCGTGGGATGAGCACAACCCGCTTTCGCCCGTCCCGCCGGTTCCGGCCCGTCCTCGCCGTCCTCGCGGTCGCGGTCGCCGTGGCCGGCTGCAGCAGTACCGGAGGCAGACGCGCCGAGGAGGCCCGCGCCAAGGCCGCGGCCGCCGGCGGCGGCGCCGTCACCACCCCGCGCTGGAAGGTCGCCATGGTGACCCACGCCGGGCCCGGCGACGCCTTCTGGGACAGCGTGCGCAAGGGCGCCGAGCAGGCCGCCGCCAAGGACAACATCACCTTCCTGTACTCCAACGACGCGCAGACCCAGAACCAGGTCCAGCTCGTCCAGGCCGCCATCGACCAGAAGGTCGACGGCCTGCTCGTCACCCTCGCCAAGGGCGACGCCATGGCCGCCGTCCTCGCCAAGGCCAAGGCCGCCGGCATCCCCGTGATCACGATCAACTCCGGCCAGGAGTACTCCGCGAAGTTCGGCGCGCTCACCCACATCGGCCAGGACGAGACGACGGCCGGCCAGGCCGCCGGCGCCGAGCTCGCCTCCCGCGGCCGCAAGTCCGTCCTGTGCGTCATCCACGAGCAGGGCAACGTCGGCCAGGAGCAGCGCTGCTCCGGCGCCCAGTCCGGCTCCGCGCTGCCCGGCGCCTCCTTCCAGGTGCTCTACGTCGACGGCGTCAACATGCCCGACGCCCGGGCCGCGATCTCCGCCAAGCTCCAGGCCGACCCGGCCATCGACACCGTGCTCACCCTCTCCGGTCCGATGGCCGCCACCGGCCTCCAGGCCGTCCAGGACGCCCGCCGCCAGGTCGAGCTCGACACCTTCGACCTCGGCACCCAGGTCGTCGCCGGGCTGAAGTCCGGCAGCGTCGGCTTCGCCGTCGACCAGCAGCCCTACCTCCAGGGCTACGAGGGCGTCGACCTGCTGTGGCTGTACAAGTCCAACCTGGACATGCTCGGCGGCGGCAAGCCGGTCGCGACCGGCCCGCAGATCCTCACGAAGAACGACGCGGACGCGCTCGCCGAGTACGTCGCGAGGGGGACCCGTTGAGCAGCCCGTCCGGCCCTCCGCCCGGCCCTGCGTCCGGCCCTCCGTCGAGCTTCTCGCCGAGTGCGGCGGACTTCCTCGTCCAGGACCGTCCGGCGGCCCTGCGGCGCCTCCTGGCGCGCCCCGAGCTCGGGGCGCTGATCGCCGCCGGCGCCGTCTTCCTGGTCTTCGCGGCCGCCGCCGAACCCTTTCTGCGGGTCGCCTCGCTGGGCACCGTGCTCTACGCCGCGTCCACCATCGGGATCATGGCGGTGCCGGTCTCCCTGCTGATGATCGGCGGCGAGTTCGACCTGTCGGCCGGCGTGCTGGTCACCACCGCCGCGCTGACCTCGTCGATGGTCTCCTACCAGTTCACCGCCGTCACCTGGGTCGGCGTCGTCGTCTCGCTCGCCGCCGCGCTCGCGGTCGGCTGGTTCAACGGCTGGATGCTCGGGCGCACCAGGCTGCCCAGCTTCATCGTCACGCTCGGCACCTTCCTGATGCTGACCGGCGCCAACCTCGGCGTCACCAAGCTCGTCTCCGGCACCGTGTCGACCAAGCCGATCTCCGACATGCAGGGCTTCGCCTCCTGCCGCTGGCTGTTCGCCTCCGAGGTCACCGTCGGCGGGCTGACGGTCAAGGCCACCGTGTGGTGGTGGCTCGGCATGCTCGCCGTCGGCAGCTGGGTGCTGCTGCGCACCCGCTTCGGCAACTGGATCTTCGCCGTCGGCGGCGACGCGGCCGCGGCCCGCGCGGTCGGCGTGCCCGTCGCCCGGACGAAGACCGTGCTCTACCTCGGCGTCGGCTTCGGCGCCTGGGTGCTCGGCCAGCACCTGCTGTTCTCCTTCGACACCGTCCAGTCCGGCGAGGGCGTCGGCAACGAGCTGATCTACATCGTCGCGGCCGTCATCGGCGGCTGTCTGATCACCGGCGGCTACGGCTCGGTGGCCGGCTCCGCGCTCGGCGCGCTGATCTTCGGCATGGCCAGCAAGGGGATCGTGTACGCGCAGTGGAACCCGGACTGGTTCAAGTTCTTCCTGGGCGCGATGCTGTTGCTCGCCGCCCTGCTGAACGCGTTCGTCAAGCGCCGGGCCGAGCGGGGGCCGCGATGACTGCCGGGATTCCTTCCGAGGGCGAACTGCTCGCGCTCGACGGCGTGGGCAAGAGCTACGGCACCGTCCGGGCGCTGCAGGACGTCTCGCTGACCCTGCGGGCCGGCGAGATCAGCTGCGTGCTCGGCGACAACGGCGCGGGCAAGTCCACCCTGATCAAGATCATCGCGGGGCTGCACCGGCACGACGAGGGCGTCTACACCGTCGGCGGCGAGGAGGTCCGGTTCGACTCCCCGCGCCAGGCCCTCGACCGCGGCATCGCCACCGTCTACCAGGACCTGGCCGTCGTCCCCCTGATGCCCGTGTGGCGCAACTTCTTCCTCGGCTCCGAGCGCGGCCTGCGCCGCTGGGGCGGCCTGCGCCTCGACGCCGACGGCATGCGCGCCACCACCCGCGAGGCGCTCGCCCGGATGGGCATCGACCTGCACGACGTCGACCGGCCGATCGGCACCCTGTCCGGCGGCCAGCGCCAGTGCGTGGCCATCGCCCGCGCCGTCCACTTCGGCGCCAAGGTGCTCATCCTGGACGAGCCCACCGCCGCCCTGGGCGTCAAGCAGTCGGGCGTCGTGCTCAAGTACGTCACCGCGGCGCGCGACGCCGGGCTCGGGGTCGTCCTGATCACGCACAACCCGCACCACGCGTACCTGGTCGGCGACCACTTCACCCTGCTCAAGCGGGGCCGGATGGCCGGCAGCCACCCGCGCGACGCGATCGGGCTCGAACAGCTCACCACCGAGATGGCCGGGGGCTCCGACCTCGCCGAGCTCTCCCACGAGCTGGCGCGGCCGAACGCGGGCGGCGGCCCGCGCGGCGCGTCCGGCGCTGACGACACCCGTACCGACACCACCGGTTCCGACGCCTCCCGTTCCGAGACCACCCGTTCCGAGACCACCCGTTCCGACACCCGTTCCGAGACCCGTGAGGAGCGTCCGAAGCCGTGAACAGCCCCCAAGGCAGCACCCGGCCGGCCGTCCTGCCCACCCTGCTCGGCCTCGGCCCGCGCGCCGAACGCCGCCGCCGCGCCCTGCCCGCCGGGATACTGCGGCTGCCCACCATCGGCATCGACATCGGCGGCACCAAGGTCGTCGCGGGCGTCGTGGACGGCGAGGGCAAGGTGCTGGAGAAGCTGCGCACCGACACCCCGCACAAGAGCAAGAGCCCCAAGGTCGTCGAGGACGTGATCGTCGAACTGGTGCTGGAGCTCGCCGACCGGCACGACGTCCACGCCGTCGGCATCGGCGCGGCCGGCTGGGTGGACGCCGACCGCTCCAAGGTGCTCTTCGCCCCCCACCTCAACTGGCGCAACGAGCCGCTCCAGCAGGCGCTCAGCGAGCGGCTGCGGTTCCCGGTGATCGTCGAGAACGATGCCAACGCGGCGGCCTGGGCCGAGTGGCGCTTCGGTGCCGGGCGCGGCGAGGACCACATGGTGATGCTCACGCTGGGCACCGGCATCGGCGGGGCCGTCGTGCGCGACGGCTACGTCGACCGCGGCAAGTACGGGCTCGCGGGCGAGTTCGGGCACATGCAGGTGGTGCCCGGCGGCCACCGCTGCCCGTGCGGCAACCGGGGCTGCTGGGAGCAGTACTCCTCCGGCAACGCGCTGGTGCGCGACGCGAGGGAGCTGATCGCCGAGGAGTCGCCGGTGGTGCAGCCGCTGCTGGCCCTCGCGGGCGGGACCGTCGAGGGCATCACCGGCCCGCTGGTCACCGAGGCCGCGCAGGCCGGCGACCCGACGGCGACCGAGTTGCTCTACGAGGTCGGCACCTGGCTGGGCGTCGGCATCGCCAACCTGGCCGCGGCCCTCGACCCGGGCCGGTTCGTCATCGGCGGCGGCGTCTCCGAGGCGGGCGACCTCCTGCTCGGCCCCGCCCGGGACACCTTCCGGCGCACCCTCACCGGCCGGGGCTTCCGCCCCGAGGCCGTCATCGTCCACGCGGCCCTCGGCAACGAGGCGGGCCTGGTCGGCGCCGCCGACCTCGCCCGCCAGGTCGCCCGCCGCTTCCGCACGATCAAGCGCCGCCGGGTCGAGCGCAGCGCGCTGTAGGGCGGGGGGCGGCGAACAACTTTCAGCGAACAGATAACAGATGACAGATTTCGTTTTCTGTTATCTGTTCGCTGTTGGTTGTCGGCCGTCCTCCCCGACCGCAAACTCCCGAAGGGTCAGCCCTCGGCCTTCCAGTAGTCCCGGCCGTCGGAGGCCGGGGTCGGGGCCGGTCGCCGCACTTCGCCGCCGCCGTGTGGTTGTCGGGATCACACCTCCTGTGAAACAACGGAGTTGACGCCGACTCAGGAGGAATGGGATGAGGGCTCTGACCCGCCTCGCGCCACCGTTGTTGCTCGCGAGTGCTCTGGTGTGGTCCGCCGCCGGGCCGGCCGGGGCGGTGGCGCCGCCGGCCCACGTGCCGGAGGCGGTCGGGTGGGGCGGCGCCGTGTCCACGGTGTCCGCGGAGGCCACCGCCGCCGGGATCGAGGTGCTGCGCAAGGGCGGGAACGCGGTGGACGCGGCCGTCGCCGCCGCCGCGGCCCTCGGCGTCACCGAGCCGTACTCGTCGGGGATCGGCGGCGGCGGGTACTTCGTCTACTACGACCACGCCACCGGCCGCGTGCACACCATCGACGGCCGCGAGACCGCCGGCCGCACCGCCGACACCGGGCTCTTCCTGGAGGGCGGAAAGCCGCTCGCCTTCCCCGACGCCGTCACCAGCGGCCTGTCGGTCGGCGTCCCCGGCACCGCGGCCACCTGGGACGACGCGCTACGGCAGTGGGGCTCGCGCTCGCTCGCCGAGAACCTGCGGCCCGCCGAGCGGATCGCCGACGACGGCTTCGTCGTCAACGCCACCTTCCGCGGCATGACCGAGGACAACTACAGCCGCTTCAAGGACTTCCCGGCGACGGCCGGGCTGTTCCTGCCCGGCGGCAAGCTCCCCGAGGTCGGCTCCGTCCTGCGCAACCCCGATCTCGCCGCCACCTACCGGCAGTTGGGCAAGGACGGCACCAAGGCGTTCTACCAGGGCGACATCGGCCGGGACGTCGTCAACACCCTCCAGCACCCGCCGGTCGACCCCGCCTCCGGGCGCAACGCCCGACCCGGCAAGGTCGACGCCGCCGACCTCGCCTCCTACGCGGTCCGCCGCCAGGCCCCGACACACGTCGCCTACCGGGACTACGACGTCTACTCGATCGCCCCGTCCAGCTCCGGCGGCACCACCGTCGGCGAGGCCCTCGGCATCCTGGAGAACGGCGACGTCTCCGGCTACAGCGGCACGCAGTACTACCACCACTTCCTGGAGGCCTCCCGGATCGCCTTCGCCGACCGCAACCGCTGGCTCGGCGACCCGCGCTTCTCGGACGTGCCGACGAAGGAACTGCTCTCGCCCGACTACGCCGCCTCCCGGGCCTGCCTGATCAGCCCGGACAAGGCCCTGACCAGCCCGCTCGCCCCCGGTGACCCGTACGACCCGGCCGAGTGCGCGGACGGCGGCCAGGCCGCCCCCGAGCCGTACGAGGGCCAGAACACCACGCACCTCACGGTGGCCGACCGCTGGGGCAACGTCGTCGCGTACACCCTGTCCATCGAGCAGACCGGCGGCAGCGGCATCACCGTCCCCGGCCGCGGCTTCCTGCTCAACAACGAGCTGACCGACTTCGACTTCGCCCCGCTCGCGGCCGGCGTGCCCGACCCCAACCTGCCCGGGCCCGGCAAGCGGCCGCGCTCGTCGATGTCGCCGACCGTCGTGCTGCGCGACGGCGAGCCGCTGCTCGCCACCGGCAGCCCCGGCGGCGCGACCATCATCACCACCACGCTCCAGGTGCTCCTCGGCCGACTCGACCGCGGCCTGAGCCTGGAGCAGGCCATCGCCGCGCCGCGCGCCAGCCAGCGCAACACCGCCACCACCCAGGCCGAGCCGGGCTTCCTCGCGCTGCCCGAGCGGTCCGGGCTGGAGGCGCTCGGGCAGCGCTTCAGCCCGGTGGACGAGATCGGGGCCGCGACCGGCGTCGAGCGGCTGCCGGACGGCCGCTGGGTGGCCGCGGCCGAACCCGTGCGGCGCGGCGGCGGCGCGGCCGCCGTGGTCCGGCCCGCGGGCTGAGAAGCGGACCGGAGCCTGCCGGGATTGTCGGTAGCGGGCGGTATGTTCGGGGTGGGCGCTCCCAGCGGGCGCCCACCCCGTCCGCCGTCCGTACGACCCGGGAAGGCCGCCCGCCGTGACCGTCCGCATCGCCACCTGGAACATCAACTCCGTCACCGCGCGGCTGCCCAAGCTCCTGGAGTGGCTGGAGAGCGCCAAGCCCGACGTGCTCTGCCTCCAGGAGCTCAAGTGCGCGGCCGACGCCTTCCCCTACGAGGACGTCCGCGCGCTCGGCTACGAGACGGCCGCCCACGGCAACGGCCGGTGGAACGGCGTCGCGATCGTCTCCCGGCTCGGCCTCGACGACGTCGTGCGCGACCTGCCCGGCCAGCCCGGCTACCTCGCCGACGACGCCCTGCTGCCCGACGTCGAGCCCCGCGCCATCGCCGCCACCTGCGGCCCCGTCCGGGTCTGGTCCGTCTACGTGCCCAACGGCCGCGAGGTCGACCACGCCCACTACCGCTACAAGCTGGAGTGGCTGGAGGCCCTGCGCAAGGCCTCCGCCGACGACGCGGCCGGGCCGCGCCCCTTCGCCGTCCTCGGGGACTTCAACATCGCCCCCACCGACGACGACGTCTTCGACGTGGCCGCCTTCGAGGGCCTCACCCACGTCACCCCGGCCGAGCGGGCCGCGCTGGAGGCCCTCGGCGAGGTCGGCCTGCACGACGTCGTGCCCCGCCCGCTCAAGTACGACCACCCCTACACCTACTGGGACTACCGCCAGCTGGCGTTCCCGAAGAACCGGGGCATGCGCATCGACCTCACCTACGCCAACGAGCCCTTCGCCGACGCCGTCACCGACAGTTACGTCGACCGCGAGGCGCGCAAGGGCAAGGGCACCTCGGACCACGCCCCGGTGGTCGTCGACCTGGATCTCTGAGTCACGCACAGCTACCGCCCGTAACCCGAACGGTCCTGCGCGGTGGCCGGGCGCCGAAGGGGTGCCTACCGTCGGTGAGTGACTGGGTGCGGTTGTTCGACCACGTGGACATGGGAGTCCCCGGCCGCGCCCGAGAATCCCGGAGGTTCCGGCATGCGCCCCACGCGTACGGCCGCCGCCGCCCTGATCGGCGCGACGGTACTGACCGGTCTGACGGCCCCCCTCGCGATCGCCAGGGACGGTGCGGCCTCGGTCAGCCCGTCCCAGGCCGCACCGGGCCAGACCGTGACGGTCACGGTCTCTTGCGAGAAGTCGGACAAACCCGACGCGAAGACCATCACCGCCCACTCGGCGGCCTTCGAGGGCGGCCCGGCCACCCTCACCCTGGGCCCGGACGGCAAGCACAGCGGCTCCGCGCGCCTGGCCGGCCAGCACGGCGGGGACAGCAAGGTCGACGGCACCTGCCCCGACGGCGGTGCCTTCTCCACGTCCGTCACGGTCACCACCGTCACGGGCCCGGACCAGGGCACCGACAAAGGCCCCGACAAAGGCCTGGGCGACTGGGGCAAGGCGGCCGGGGAGTGGGCCGGTTCGCTCGGTCAGTCCGGTGCCGGGAGCCAGCAGGTCGCCCCGCACGGCTCCGTCCACACCGGCCTCGGCGGCTCGGTCGCGGGCGACCCGGCCGAGCTGGCGGGCGGCCTGGTGCTCGTCGCCGGCGGGGTCGGCGGCTTCTGGCTGCTGCGGAGGCGCGGTGCCTGATGGCCCTTCCGCGTGCCTCCCGCTCGCATCCGCCGCGCCGCCGGACTGTTCTCGGACCGGCGGCGCGGTGGTGTCCCGATGGTGTTGCCGCGGTGCCCCGCGACGCCAGGGCGCCTCGGGGCGGGCTCAGGCCTGCCGCTGCTCGGCCTTCAGGGCGCCGTCGGCCAGCAGGTACTGGGCGAGGATGTACGTCGCCATGATCCAGAACTGATGCCCCGGCAGCTCGCGCCACTTCGCCAGCTGGGTGGCGATCAGGGTGTCGGAGAGCAGGAACAGTGCCCCGCCCAGGCCGGTGCGCCAGCCCAGCCCCGCCGAGGTGACGGCGGTCGAGGCGAGCAGCAGGCTGTAGCCCGCCACCGGCACCTGGAGGTCCCCGAGGTCCGGCCAGAGCTGCCCGATCATGCCGGCCCACGCCCCCGCGTACGCGGCCGCCACCAGGAGGGCGCGCTTGCGGTCGGTGAGCGCCCCCTGGCGCACGAACATCGTCACGTAGCAGACGTGCGCCGCCGCGAAGGAGCCCATTCCGGCCAGGAACGCGGTGTCGTCCTTGAGCTGGAGCAGCACGTCCCCGCCCGCGCTCAGCAGCAGCGCCGGTGCCAGCAGCTTCGGCGCCTCCCGCTCCGCCGCCGTCGCCGCCGAGACGCTGTGCGCGGCCAGCAGGGGCATCAGGGCGGGCTTGGTGGCGTTGCGGAGCACGGAGGTGCCGGAGAGGATCGCGCCCAGGTGTGCCGCCGAGGTGGCCGCGAAGCCGCCCAGCAGGCCGGTGGTCGAGCGCAGGCGCCCGCCGAGGACGGCTCGGGTGGTCGTACTGATGCTCATGCGGCTGCTGACCTCCGGGAATGAGGGTGGGGGGAACGGGCCTCGCGCTCGAACCCTAGGCGACCGTCCGGCGCGGCGGTAGACCGGGTTACCGGTGCGTAACCCCATTCGGGGGCGGGGGATGACACCTCGGCGAGAGGTGCCTGGGGATCGTGACGGGGCTGTGGCCGGGGCGCGATGGGGCCGGGGTGGCGGTGCCCGCGGGCCGTCGGCGACGTAGCGGAGGGCGGGCGGCCACTTGGCCGGGATGTCCGCCCGGGGCCCGGTTGCTGCCGACGGGTGACCCGGCCACCGTCTAGTCTGGTCCCCGACATGGAGCAGCAGGAGTACGCGGCCTCCGCCACCCGGGTGGCGGACGGCAGGCCGGACGGGCGCACGGGCGGAACGGGGCGGGGGACCACCGACGCCGTCCTTGCCGTACCCGCCCCCGCCGCTGCGTCCGCGACCTCCTGTGCATCCGTCACGCCGTCCGTCACGGCGTCCGTCGCGCCGTCCGTCACGCCGTCCGTCCCCGTTCCCGGCAGTAGGTCTGACGGTGTGAAGGGGCAGTCCCCGGCGGAGCGGGAGCTGTCGCCGGATCCGGGGCTGCTGCGGCTCGCGCACTGGTTCGCCGCGGCCGGCCCCGGCATCGCCGACGACCTGTGCACCGCGTCCTTCGGCCTCTATCCGGCCCGTCACTTCGGTGTTCCGGCCGACGTGCCGGCCGACGCCGACATCAGCTGGTGGCACGGCCCCACCGCGCACGCCGCCGCCGTGCGCCGCGTCCGCGAGGCCCGCCCGGTGCGCGGCCTGCGCCGCGCCCGCCGGGACGCCGCCGCGCCGCCCGTCGTGCGCTCAGGCGCCAAGGCGGGCAAGCCCGGAAGGCACCGCAAGCCCGAGCGGACCCGGCCGCTGTCCGGCGCGCAGGATCGTTCCGCTCAGGAGCGGGAAACCGAGGGGCGCGCGGTCCAGGCGTGCGGAACGCAGGCGGGCGAAATGCAGCCGCGTGACGTCCAGCCCCGTGAAGCCCGGGACCGCGATGTCCAGGAGTGTGCCGCCCAGGGGTGTGCCGCTCAGGAGTGTGCTGCCCATGAGCCTGCTGCCCAGGAGCGTGAGGCCCGGGATCGCGGCCCCCAGGACCCGCCGCACCCCGACGCCGCCGCCGAACGCCGCATCGCCGCGCGGCTGCTGCTCGCCCACCCCCTCGTCACCGCCTCCGGCCCGCACGCCGACGGCTTCCCGCTGATCCGTCGTCACCGCGACTGGCTCACCGAGCGCTTCGACACCCTGCTCGGCTACCGCCTCGTCGTCGGCCCCTGGCACGCCCGCCTCTACAAGGCCGGCCTCGGCCCCGCCGCCGCCCGCCGCCTCCACGACCCCGGCACCGGCACCCCGTTCACCCCCGCCGGCTACGCCCAGCTCGCCCTCGCGCTCGCCCTGCTCGTCGACGCCCCCGAGCAACTCCCGTACCGGCGGCTGCTCGACGCCATGCGCGCCGCCGCGCCCGACCTGCCCGCCGCGCCCGCCGACCGCGCCATGGCCCTCGCCGCGCTCGCCGGCTGGCAGGTGCTCGACGGGCTCCCGGACGACCCGGCCGCCGCCGACCGCTCCTGCGTGCTCACCGTCGACCGCGAACTCGCCCGCGCCGTCCCCGCCGGGCCGCCCGCCCTCGCCGACGGCGCCGCCGACCTCATCCGCCGCGCCGCCGACGCCGAACCCGCCACCGCCGTGCGCCGCCTGCTCGCCGAGACCCCCGCCGTCCTCGCCGCCGACCTCCCCGGCGAACAGCGTGAATGGCTGCGCGACCACCGACTCAGCGGGCCCGCCGCACTCGGCGAATTCCTTGGCCTGGAAGCCGAGTTGAGGGCCGAAGGGGTGGCCCTCCTGGACCCGGCCGACGAACTGACCGACCTCGCCCTGCCCGGTGCCGGCACCCTGCCGCAGGCGGCCCTGCTGCTCGTCGAGCGCCTCGTCGAGGAGGTCCGCCCGCTGCCCGGCGACCCGACCGACGGCGACGTGCCGATCCCCGACGCGCTGATAGACGGCGTCCTCGGCGACATCGCCGACGAGTACGGCCTCCCGGCCGGCTGGCGCCGCGACTACCTCGCCGACCGCACCGCGCTGCGCCGCGACGCCCTCGACCTCCTGCACCGCCTGGGCCTGATCACCCCCGCCCCGCGTGCGACCCGGCCCCCGGCATGGCTCCTGCGCCCCCCGGCCGCCCGCTACGCCCCCGCGCTGGACCTCCGCCCCTCCCCGGGCACGGGCCGCCACTCCCGCCGCGACGAGGGCGAGTAGGCGCTCCCGAGGCCCTCCCGGGCTGTCCGGCCCGGACATGCGAAAGCACCGCGCCCCTGGGGGACGGCGGTGCTGGTGGGTCCGGTGGGGCGGTCGGTTACTTGCCGGCGGTGGCGGTCGTCGTCACGGTGTCGTGCCGGACGGTCTCCACGGTCGCGCCGACGCCGAAGGTGCCGAGGACGATGGAGGCGAGGACGGCGGCGCAGGCGAGCAGGCGGCGGTGGCGCTGGGGGAGCGGGAAGCGCGGTTCCTGGTAGGTCGCCGGAGGGAAGGCGTTCATGTCACGGAGGGTGGCAGGACGGAATGAACGGTCGGTACGCACGGGTTAAGTCCGGACGGGGGTTGGACGTCGGTTGGGGCGGATACGCCCCAACCTGGCTCGGGCGGGGCGTCGTGGCTGGTCAGACGGGTGGTGTGCGGTCGCGGCGGCCCGCGTCGGCGAGGGCCTCGCCGACCGCGACGCGGACCGCGTCCCGCAGTCCGTGCGCCGGGTGGAACCGGGACGGCCCGGCGGCCGGGTCCTCCCGCAGCTCCTTCACGAGGGACACGCAGAGCAGCAGCATCACGACGACGAACGGCAGTGCGACGAGGATCGTCGCGTTCTGCAGGGCGGTGAGCCCGCCCGCGAGCAGCAGCGCGGCGGCGACCCCGCCCATGAGCACGCCCCACACCACGACGAGCCACGTGCGCGGGTGCAGCGAGCCCCGGCTGGACAGCGAGCCGAGGACGAGCGAGGCGGAGTCGGCGCTGGTGATGAAGAAGGTCATCACGAGCACCACCGCGACGACGCTGGTCACCGACCCGAGCGGCAGCGAGCGCAGCATCTCGAACAGCGAGGCCTCGGCGCCCTGCGGGATCGTGGCGACGAGGTCGGCGGTGCGGGTGGTGACCAGCCGGATCGCGGTGCCGCCCATCACGCAGAACCAGACGACGGTGGCCCCGCTGGGCACCAGCAGCACGCCGAGCAGGAACTGGCGGATGGTCCGGCCGCGCGAGATGCGGGCGATGAAGGTGCCGACGAACGGCGCCCAGGACAGCCACCAGGCCCAGTAGAAGATCGTCCAGGAGCCGAGCCAGCTCTCGTCGGTGAAGGCGCCGGTCTGGGTGGACATCGCGAGCAGGTCGGACAGGTACCCGCCGACGGTGGACGGGACGGCGTCCAGGACGAACACCGAGGGCCCGAACACGAACACGAAGAGCATGATCAGCGAGGCGAGCACGACGTTCGCGGTGGAGAGCCACTTGACGCCCTTGTGGACGCCGGAGAACGCGGACAGCACGAAGGCGGCGGTCAGCGAGCCGATGATGACCATCTGGGCGTTCTGGGTGTTGCGGACGGACGAGATGTAGCCGAGCCCGTCGGCCACCTGGAGGGCGCCGAGGCCGAGGCTGGTCGCCGAGCCGAAGACGGTGGCGAACACGGCGAGCAGGTCGATCGCCCGCCCCGGCCAGCCGTCCGCGCCGCGCTGCCCGATCAGCGGGACGAAGGCCGAGGAGATCCGGTTGCCCCGGCCCTTGCGGAAGGTGGTGTAGGCGAGCGCGAGGCCGCCGACGGCGTAGATCGCCCACGGGTGCAGGGTCCAGTGGAACAGCGAGAACTCCATGGCCTGCTGGGCCGCGGCGGCGCTCTGCGGTTCGAGGCCGGAGCCGGGCTGCGGGGCGGCGAACAGCTGCAGCGGCTCGCCGACACCGTAGAACATGAGGCCGATGCCCATGCCGGCGCTGAACATCATCGCGACCCACGCGAGGGTGGAGAACTCGGGCTCGTCGTCGTCGCGGCCGAGCCGGATGCGGCCGAAGCGGCTGAAGGCCAGCAGGACGGTGAGGGCGAGGAACACGTCGGCGGCGACGACGAACAGCCAGCCGAAGTTGTGCAGGACCCAGCCGAGCGCCGTCTTCGAGGTCCGGCCGAGGGAGTCCTCGGCGAAGATGCCCCAGGCGACCACCGCCAGGACCAGGACGGCGCCGACCCCGAACACCACCCGGTCGACGGGGAGGGTCGCGGCGGGTTCGTCCGGACCCTTGGGTCGGGGCTCGGACTGCGGCGGCTGGGTGCTCATCGGGCGTACCTCTCGTACCTCGCGGGGCGGACCGGGGCGGCGGCGATATGACGGGGATTCGGCTGCATATCGCACTATGTCCAGTTCGCACCGCGAGGGCGGGGAGGGCGCGCCGGGGAGGCGGCGGGAGGGGACTTACGTCCCGTCACGGCCGCTCGCCGGTGACGGTCAGGCTCCGTACTCGTGCGTCGGCGGGGCGCGCGGTGGTCAGGCCGCGTACTCGTGTGCTGGGGCGTGCGCGGTGGTCAGGTAGCGGGCGAGCGCCTGGCGGCTTCGGGTCAGCTCGTCGATGCGCGAGTCGATGTCGGCGAGTTCGCCGCGCAGTGTGGCGAGCAGGTCCGGGCAGGCCTCCAGGGCCGGGATCGGGCCGGTGGCGCAGGGGAGGATCTCGGCGATGACGCGGGTGGACAGGCCGGCCGCGAGCAGGCTGCGGATCTGCCGGACCCGGACGGTGTCGGCCTCGGCGTACTCGCGGTAGCCGGCGGCCGAGCGGGCCGGTTCGAGCAGACCCTGCTCCTCGTAGTAGCGGAGCAGGCGGGTGGACACCCCGGTCAGGCGGGAGACTTCTCCGATGCGCATGACCGGGCGAACGTCCCGTCGGCGGGCGGTGTTCCCCGCCGTCGCCCGCTGCTCCCCGAGGGCTCGGCGGCAGGCCTCAGGCGGCCGTGGCGTCCAGTTCCTTGAGGAAGTCGAGCACCACGGACCGCAGTTCGGGCAGCCGCTCGACCACGGGGAGGTGGCCGGAGGGGATTTCGGCGAGGCGGGCGCCGGGGATGCCGTCGGCCAGGACTCGGTGCTGGCCGGGCGGCACGAGTTGGTCCTCGGTGGTGCTGACGACGAGGGTCGGCACGGCTATCGCGGCGAGCTCGGCGCGCACGTCGGCCCGGCCCGCCAGCCGGAACTGCTGCCGGAAGCCCGCCGGGACGGGCGTGTCGAGCGACTCCCGCAGGAACGCGAGGTCGTCGGGGGAGAGCGCGTCGATCCACGTCCCGCCGAGCACGACGGTGAGCATCAGGCGGGTCAGGTCGGCCGGGCGGTCGGCGAGGTCGATGGCGAGGTCGGCCAGCAGTCGCAGCCGCGCCGAGCCGCCGGCCACGCCCGCGAGGAGCAGCAGCGAGCGGACCCGCCCGGGGTGGCGGGTGGCGGCCCGGACGGCGACGGCGGCGCCGAGCGAGTAGCCGGCCAGGTCGAAGGTGTCGAGGCCCTCCTCGTCGGCGGTCGCCACGAGCCGGTCGGCGAGGTCGTCGAGGGTGGGCTCGCCGGGCTCGTAGGGGGTGTCGCCGGAGCCGGGGTAGTCGGGGGCGACGACGGTGCGGTGGGCGGCGAGGCCGGCCAGCAGCGGGCCCCAGTTGTCCCGGGCGCTGCCGCCGGCGCCGTGGGCGAGCAGCAGGCCGGGGCCGGTGCCGCGGACGATCCGGGCGAGCGGGGGGAAGGGGGTGGACGCCATCGTGGGTGCTCCTGTCCGTGGGTGCGGGGCGCGGCTCGTCCGTACCGTAGGTGTTCACACCGGTGAGAAGGTCAAGCCCCCCCCGGCCGTCTTACGGGGGGCCGGTGCGCGGCCGTACCATCCGGAGCGTGACGGAACGGTGGCGCACAGTGCCTTCCGTCCGGAGGGAAGGAGTCCGCCCATGGCCGATGACGTCCATGCGCCCGCCCACGCACCAGCCGAGGTGTCCGTTCGGGAATCCGTTCGTGAGTCTGTCCCTGAGTCCGTCCACGTGCCCGGGATCGTCAAGCCGCTGCCCGCGGCGTGGTTCGTGGCGCACGACACCAACGCCGAGATGCGCTGGGACGCGCTGCGCGGCGCGGACGGCGGCGCGGCGATCGGCCGGCACGTCCCGGTGGAACGGTTCTTCGTCCGCAACCACACCCGCACCCCGCTGATCGACCCCGGCACGTGGCGGCTGCGGCTGTTCGGCACCGGTCTGCGCGGCTCCCCGTCCGTCGACCGGCCGGTCGAGTTCTCCCTCGACGACCTCCGGGCCCTGCCCCGCACCCGGATCAGCGCCCTGATCGAGTGCGCCGGGAACGGCCGCAGCTACTACGCGAGCCGCCAGCACCAGCGCGTCCCGGGCACGCCCTGGGCGCTCGGCGGTGTCGGCTCCGCGAGCTGGTACGGCGTCCGGCTCGCCGACGTGCTCCGCGAGGCCGGGCTGGGCCCCGGCGCGGTCGACCTGCTGCCGGCTGGCCTCGACCCGCACTACGTCCGCGACGGCGTCGACCACGGCCCGGTGCGCCGCCCGCTGCCGCTCGCCAAGGCGCTGGACGACGTGCTGCTCGCCTACGGGATGAACGGCGAGCCGCTGACGCCCGACCACGGCGCGCCGGCCCGACTGGTGGTGCCGGGCTGGGTGGGCATCGCCTCGATCAAGTGGCTCGGCTCGATCGAGGTCGCCGACCGGCCGCTGTCCTCGCCCTGGAACACCGACTTCTACCGGATGTTCGGCCCCGGCCACCCGCCCGGCGGCGGCGCCCCGTTGAGCCGGCAGGTGCCGAAGTGCGCCTTCGAGCTCGCCGAGGGCGCCGTGCTGGCGGCCGGGCGCACCCACCGGCTGCACGGCCGCTCGTGGTCCGGCGGGGCCGCGGTGCTCCGGGTGGAGGTGAGCGACGACGGCGGCCGGACGTGGCGGCGGGCCGAGCTGCACGACGAGCCGCGCGCCCGCGACTGGACGCGCTGGAGCATCGGCTGGCGCCCCGCGGGGCCCGGCCGCCACGAGCTGCTCGCCCGGGCGACGGACCGCCGGGGCGGCACGCAGCCGCGGTCGGCGGAGTTCAACCGGGAGGGCTACCTGTTCGGTGCGGTGGTGGCTCACCCGGTGACGGTGGTCGCGGGACCGGCACCCGGCGGGGGCCCGGTCTAGGCAGGGGCCCGGTCTAGGCGGTGGTCGGGACCGGCGCGGTCTGGACCGCGGTGGCCGGTACGGCAGTGGTCTGGACCGCGGTCTGGACCTCGTAGGGCGCCGGGTAGGGCGTCTCGTACGGGGTCAGGACCAGCCGCACCACGTCCTCCAGGCGCCGCCTGGCGTCCCCGAGCGTCGTGCGGCCGGTCACCCACGCGGTCAGCTCGCCCTGCCAGGCGTGGCCCACGATGTGCCGCACGAGGTCGCTCGCGGCGCCCGGCACCTCGCCCATCAGCGCCTGGAGCGCGGCGCTGTCGGCCCGGGCCATGCCCTGCAGCGCCTCGCTGGCGAAGGGGTCGGTGGACGCGGCGACGGCCACCCGCAGCCGCGCCAGCTCGGGCTGCCGCTGGTAGGCGCGCATCCCGCCGCGGACGAACCGCACCGCCCGGTCCGTGGCCCCCAGCCCGGCGCGTGGCCCGCGCAGCTCGGCCACCAGATCGGCCAGCAGCAGGCGGTGCCACTCGGCGATCGCCGCCGCCAGGAGGTGGTCCTTGGAGGAGAAGTAGCGGTACGCCGTCCCCAGGGCGACTCCGGACCGCTCGCAGACCTGCTTCATCTGCAGCCGCTCGACGCCGATCTCGTTCACCAGGGCGAGCGCCGCCGCGATCAGGCTTTCGCGGCGTTCGAGCTGACGCGGAGACATCGCCTCCACCGGCCGTGGTGACAGGTCAACCTTGGTCACCCGCACCATGATACGGGCCGGGGCCGCTCAGGAGTATGACGCCGACCGGCCCCCTTCCGTTCGCCGGGCGGTCACCGCCGTGCCGGGGAGGCCCGGGACGGCGCTGAGCAGGGCGGCGCCGGCCGCCGGGCCCGGCCCGGCTCAGCGCCGTTCCCGGATCAGCGCCTCCTGCACGGCCGAGGCGACGAGCCGCCCGTCCCGGTCGTAGAACTCGCCGAGCGACAGCCCCCGGCCGTCCGAGGAGGACGGGCTGCGCTGGGCGAACAGCAGCCACTCGTCGGCCCGGAACGGGCGGTGGAACCACATCGCGTGGTCCAGCGAGGCCATCAGCAGCCGGGGCGGCTCGATGCGCCGGAAGAAGTTCGGCTGCACGTGCAGTCCGGCGGTGGACGCGAGGGTGAGGTCGGACAGGTAGGTGAGCGCGCACGTGTGCAGGAGCGGGTCGCCGTCCGGCAGCGGGGAGCCGGTGCGCAGCCAGACGAACTGCTGCGGCATCCCCGGGACGGCCTCCGGCAGGCCGGGCGCGTCGTCCGGGACGAAGCGCAGTTCGAGCTCGCGGAAGCCCTCGGTGCGGGCGAGGGCCTCGCGGGCGGCCGGCTCCCAGAGCGAGAACGCGTCCGGCAGGCCGTCGGGGCCGGGCACCGGGGGCATCGGGCGGTGGCGCTCGGCGGCCGGCTCGGGGCGCTTGAAGGACGCGGAGAGCGTGAAGATCGCGTTCCCGTTCTGCACCGCTGTGACGCGGCGGGTGGTGTAGGACATGCCGTCGCGGACCCGGTCGACCTCGTAGTCGATCGGCTCGGTCGGGTCGCCGGGCAGCAGGAAGTAGCTGTGCAGCGAGTGCACGGCGCGTTCGTCGTCGCAGGTGCGCCCGGCGGCGGTCAGCGCCTGCGCGGCGACCTGTCCGCCGAACGCGCGCATCGGCGCCCCGGCGTGGCAGCGGCCCCGGAACGTGTTCTCGTCCAGCCGCTCGATCTCCAGCAGCGAGGCGAAGGAGCCGGCCGGGGCGTCGGCTCGTCTCGCCTGTTCGGTCAGGTCGGTCACGGGCCCATAGTGGCAGATGCCAACCGGTGGCGGTGTGACGTGGGTAACCATCGAGGGGGCGAAAGAGATGTAGAACCTGTTTCAGTCGCGCTCGCGGGTGAGGAATTGTCAGTGCCCTCACCTAGCGTGCTCGGCATGACGCAATCCGCACACGCGTACGCCTATCTGCGCCCCTCCGCCGTCCTCGATCCGGACGCCGCGGGGGCCGGCCGGCGACTCGACCTGGCCACCTCGGGCGGGGCCACGCCGCTCGGCGCGGCGGCCAACCCGCGGTTCTTCACGGGCTTCCTCGCCGACCCGGCGCCGGCCGCCGCCGCGCTGCTCGCCGTCGCGGACGTCTCCGCCGCCCGCTACTACCAGCCGCAGCTGCGCGCCTCGCTCGACCCGGTGGTCACCGCCAACGGGGACCGGCTGCGCTTCGAGTCCTTCTCCGGCTGCTGCGGCGTCTACGCCCGGCTCGACGTGCTGGAGGCCGGACTCGACGGCGACGACATCGGCCACGGCACCACCAACGTGGACGTCAACAACCCGCTGCGCGAGGCCCTGACCCGGATCGGCCCGGCCGATCCGCTGCACCTCGCGGTCGGGCCGGACGCGCTGGAGGTCACCACCTTCGACGGGCCGGTGATGGAGAAGAAGGTGCCGCTGCCCGAGCGCTGGCTGCGCGGCTTCGCCGAGACGCAGGTCACCGCTGCCGGCTTCGACCTGCGGGCCGAACTGCCCGCCGCCGAGGCGGTCCGCTTCCTGCGCTCGCTGCCGCGCGGCGGGGGTGGCGAGCGCGGCGGGCGCGGCGGCGTCGGGTGGGTCGTGCCGGCCGGGCGCACCCTGCGGCCGACCACCCGTCCGGTTCCCGGCGCGGTCTGCCTGCCCGGCCCCGAGCGGCTGGTCGCGCTCCAGCGGGTGCTGCGGCACGCGCTCGCGCTTCGGGTGTACGGGCCGGTGGCCGGTGCGGCCCTGGCCGGCCCGGCGGCCTCCGCGTGGGAGGTCGTGCTGCCGGGCATGCGGCTGACGCTGACGCTCTCCCCGGACGCCTCGCGCGGGTTCTCCGGCGAGGGCGGCGTGCTCGGGGCCCTGGCCACCGGCACCGTCGAGCGGGACGCCGAGCTCGTCTCCGTCCTGCTCGCGTGGGAGCCGCGGATCGAGGTCGCCGACCTGGCCGAGCAGTCCGGGCTCACCACGGAGCGGGTGCGGGCCGCGCTCACCAGGCTGGGCACCGCCGGGCAGATCGGCTACGACACCGCCGAGGCCGCCTACTTCCACCGGCAGCTCCCGTACGACGCCGGGCGGGCCGAGGCGGCGAACCCGCGGCTGCGGGCCGCCCGGGCGCTCGTCGCGGCGGGCGCGGTGCGGCTGGAAGAGGGCGGTGCGACGGCCGTCGTCACGGTGGACGACCATGTCCAGCGGGTGCGGACGGACGAAGCGGGCCGGGTGAGTTGCACCTGCCTGTGGTGGGCCAAGTACCGCGGCGGGCGCGGGCCGTGCAAGCACGCGCTCGCGGTGGGGATCGTACGGGACGGCAAGGAGGCCGGGGCGTGAACGCGGCGGCATCGGCGGACGCGGTCGTGGCGATGGCGGACGGGGTCGGCGAGCTGCTCGCGGCCGTCCGGAGCGGTGCGGTGCGGGCGGTGCCCGGTCTGCTCGCCGCGCTGGACCCGGCGCAGCGGCGGGCCTGCGTGCCCGGGCTGAAGGAGCAGCGCCGGGAGATCCGCGGCGAGTGGTCGAACCTCGCGAACGCGCGGGCCGCCGCCCTGCTGGTCGCCGGGGCCGGCTGCCACGCGGGCCCGGCCGGGGCGGCCACCTGGATCGGCGGGCGGGACTTCGGCGGGCGCAGCGGCACGCTGCCCCGGGAGCTGGCCGTGGTCGTCGCGGCGCAGCCGGTGGAGTGGCAGGTCGAGGTGGCCGCGCGGCTGGCCGAGCGGGCGGCGCCGGGCTGGGGCTGGTCGCTCCACCCGGTGGTCGAGGCCGTGGTGCGGCGCACCGGGTGCGCGGTGCCGCAGAGCGAGCCGTTCGTGCGGCAGTGGGTGGACGGCAAGGTCATCGGCGCCACCGGCCCGCGCCCGACGCTCGCGGACGCGCTGCGCGCCGATGCCTTCACCCCTGTGCTGATACCGAGGGTCTTCGAACTCGACGACCTCGGCGGGCTGTTGTCCTGGCGGCTCAGCCCCCGGCCCGGGGACGTCTTCGCCGAGGCGGTGGCGGAGCTCGCGACGTCCGGAACGCTGGAGCGCGGCGAGGTGCTCGACCGCTGCCTGGCCCGGTTGCTGCGCGGCGGGAGGCTCGCCGACCAGCGCGTCTTCCTGGACGTGTTGCGCGCCCTCGCGCCCACGCGTGAGGAGTGCGCCGTCCGCGCAAGGGATCTGGTCGCGATGCTGGACGGCCTGGCGGTCATCGCCGGGTACGCGCAGGAGGAGCTGGCCGGGCTGGACGAGGCCGGGCTGGTCGAGCCCGAACTGCTGGGCGAGGCCTCGGCGGTGGTGCTGTTCCGGGCCGAGAAGAAGCTGGTGCGCGCGCAGTTGGGGTGGCTGGACAAGGCGGCCCGGCGCTCGCCGGAGCGGGCGGGCGCGGTGGTGCTCGCCGCGGCCGGGGCGTTCGGGCACCCGGACGCGGGCGTCCAGGAGCGGGCGTTGAACGTGGTGGCCCGTCACCTCAAGGCGTCCGGGAGCGCGGTGCTGCCCGAACTCCTGTTCGCCGCAGAGGGGTTGAACCCCGTCCACCATTCGCGGGCGGGCGAGCTGTTCGGCGCGCCGGTCGGCGGGGACGACCCGGACACCGGGTGGAACGAGCTGCTGCCGCCCGTTCCCGAGCCGCTGCCGCTCGGGGCGCCGATCGCCTCGGCGGCGGAGGTCGCGGAGGAGCTGTCCGCGCTGCTCGCGTCCTCGGCGCCGGAGGTCGCGGTGTTCGAGCGCGTCCTGGACGGGCTCGTGCGGCACGCCTGCGAGGACCGGGCCGCGCTCGTCGAGGCGCTGGGGCCGGTCCTTCGGGTGCACGAGTGGAACGACGTCGGGCGTTGGCAGGACTGCGGCCCCGGGGGCGTCCTCTACGTCGCGACGGCGGCGGCCGGCCGGACGCCGCCGCACCGGCTCCGGGACTTCCTCGGCGGCAAGGGCCGCTCCCCGCTGCGCGGCGACCACACGACGCTGTACGGCCGGGTGCTCGCCGCCCGGCTGGAGGAGGCGGCGTGGCAGGTGACGGCGAACCGCCCGCCGTACCTGCTGGCCACACCCACCGACGCGACCGGCGCGCTGGACGCGGCGGTGCTGGTCGAGCGGCTGGCCGGGTACGCGGCGGCGGGCGTCACGCCGGGCCAGGCGGACCTGTGCTCGGCGCTGCTGCGGGTCGGGCCGGCCGACGCCGGCGTGCTCCGCGCGGCGGAGGCGGTGCCCACGCCCGCCGGGCGGTGGGTGGCTCAGTGGCTGCGCGACGGCGGCCTGCCCGGCCAGGCGTCGGAGCGGGTGGTCTTCGCGCCCGGCCGGGGCGCGAAGAGTTCGCACCTCTACGGCGAGCGCTGGTGGGAGGACCTGCACCGGGTCGCCGTCGCCCAGCCGGGCCTCGGCGCCGGGCCCGAGGGGCCGGCGGGCGAACGGCTCGCCGGCGACTTCCTGGCGCTGCTGGACGGCACCGAGCCGAGCGTGGCGTGGGTCCGGGCGCAGCGGCACTGGCTGTGGACGCCGACGGCGCACTGGGCGGCGATGCTGCCGTGGCACCGCGAGGAGCTGGCGGCCCGCTGGCTCGACTGGTTCGCCTCGGCGGCCGACTTCGACGAGCGCGGGGCGGGGCCGCTGCTGCCCGTGCTCGCCGAGGCCGGCGGGCGGGCGGGGCTGGCGCTGCACCTGGTCCTCGGGTACGGGCTCGGTGCCCGGCACGCCGAGGACCGGACGGCGGCCGTCGACGCGCTGCTCGTGCTGGCCGCCCGCGGCGACCTCGACGGCGCGCTCCTCGGGCGGGAGCTGGGCGCACTGGTCGAGTGCGGTGTGGTGAAGCCCACCCGGCTCGCCTCGGCGCTGGGCCTCGCTGCAGGGACGGGGGCGTACGCGACGGTGTGGTCGGTGCTCGGCGCCGCGCTGCCGGTTCTGCTGGCCGCGGACCAGAGCGTGCGCGGCCTCGGGGACCTCGTCGCGCTGGCCGCCGACTGCGCCCGCCGGACGGGGACGCGCGGTGCGATCGCCGAGGTGACGGGCACGGCGGCGAACGGCGGCTCTGGCCGGGTGGTGAAGGAGGCCCGGGCGCTGCGAGACGTCCTGGGGGAGTAGGGCGTAGGGGGCGGGCGGACGCCGGGGGGAGCGGCGACGGGCGACGGGTAACAGATGACAGAAGACAGCTGACAGAAGACAGATAACAGATAACAGATTTCAGCGAACAGATTTTGAAATCTGTTCGCTGAAACCCGTCTCCCGGACCACCACCGGGTCGACGCTCCCGCGCGCCGCCGCCGCGACCGCTCGCCACCACAGCCGCAGGGCGGGCGGATTCACCGGTTCGAACGGCTTGCCCGGGCGGGGTACCGCGAGGTGGGCGCCGAGCGCGTGGGCGGCCGTGACCACCCGCTCGGCCGGCTCCTCCCACGGGTGCAGCGCGAGGTTGAAGGTGCACCAGTGGATCGGCAGCAGCAGTTCGCCGCCCAGGTCCAGGTGCGCCCGCACGCCCTCCTCGGGCGTCATGTGGACCTCGGGCCAGAAGTCGCTGTACGCGCCGACCTGCATCATCGTCGCGTCGAACGGTCCGAGCCGGCGCCCGATCTCGGCGAAGCCGGGGAAGTAGCCGGTGTCCCCGCTGTGGAAGATCCGGTGCCCGCCGCCGGCCACTACCCAGGACGCCCACAGGAACAGCGCGCTCGTGCGCGGTCCCCGGCTGCAGTAGTGCCGGGCGGGCGTGGCCGTCAGCGTCAGCCCGGCGACCTCGGCCGATTCCCACCAGTCCAGCTCGACGATCCGCGCGGCCGGCACCCCCCAGTGCTCCAGGTGCGCACCGACCCCGAGTGGCACCGCGAACACCGCGCCCGTCCCGTTGAGCGCGCGGACGGTCGCCATGTCGAGGTGGTCGTAGTGGTCGTGCGAGACCACGACCACGTCCACCGGGCCGAGTTCGGCGAGCGGCAGCGGCACCGGGTGCAGCCGCTTGGGGCCCGTCCAGGCGAACGGCGAGCAGCGCTCGCCCCACACCGGGTCGAGCAGCACCCGGCGTCCGCCGATCTCGGCGAGGACGGTCGCGTGCCCGAGCCAGGTGAGCCGCAGCCCGGACTCCGGCGGCTCGGCGAGGTCGGAGGGCAGGAGCCGGTGCACCGGTACGGCGGCGGCGGGCGCCCGGCGGGTCTTGTCGCCGGACAGCTGGGCGAGGGTGATCTCCAGCGGGCTGCGCTCGTACACCAGCCGGCGGGTGGGCAGCGGGTTGCGGAAGGAGCCGTCGGCGAACTGCGGGGAGCGGTGGATGCGGGCCAGTCGTTCGCCGCGCGGGTCGGCCCCGAAGGCCTCGGCCCGCACGCGGTGCCAGGCCGCGCGGGGCAGTTGGGCGAGTCCGGGTCCCGGGCTGGTTCCCGGGCTGGATCCCGGGCCGCGGGCCGGGCGTGCGGGCGGAGGGGCGAGCTGGGAGGTCAGACCGGCGAGGCGGGAGAACCACGGGGCAGGGCGGGGCACGGCTCCTCCAGGGACGGTCACGGCTACCGGGCATGCCGGGGGGCGCACCACGGGGCGGGCCGGGTGCGGCCCCCACGCAGTGCGACAACCATCTCGTCGGAGATTACGCCCCGTGAGCCGTCCGGACCCGGTGGAGACGTCCGTGCGGGCCAATCGGAGTACGGACCAGTCGGAGTACGGGCCGATCGGAGCACGGGCCGATAGGAGTGCGAGCCGATCGGCGTACAGGCCAATTGGAGTGCGGGCCCGCCGCTGAGGGTGGGCCCCCGGGCGGCGGGTCAGGCGTAGAAGCGGGTGATCGTCTCCGCGACGCAGTGCGGCTTGGCGCTCTCCGCGCTGGTGATGGTGAAGCGCACGACCGCCTGGACCCCGCCCGGCACCTCGGTGGCCGAGACGAGCTCGGCGGTGGCCCGGATCGCGGTGCCCACCGGCACGGGCGCCGGGAAGCGCACCTTCTCCGACCCGTAGTTGAGCGCCATCCGCACCCCCTCGACGCTGTAGCACTCCTTGGCGAGCACCGGGATCATCGACTGCGTCAGGTACCCGTGCGCGATCGTCGAGCCGAACCGGCTCTCCTTGGCCCGCTGCGGGTCCACATGGATCCACTGGTGGTCGCCGGTCGCCTCGGCGAACAGGTCGATCTGCCGCTGCTCGATCGTGTGCCACTGGCTGGTGCCCAGCTCGGTGCCGACGGCGGAGGTGAGGTCGGCGAGGGAGGCGAAGCTCGTCACGGTCGCTCCTGGAGGGGGACGGGCCGCAGCCCGGTGATCAGGACGTCGGCAGGGTATGCCTACTCCCGGGTACCTGTCAGGAGCGGGCCCCGCACCTCATCGAGGGTGGACGCGGAACTCCCAGGTCAGCGCCTCAGGACCGCAGCGCCCCTAGGGACCCGCAGCACCCCTCAGGACCCGCGGCACCCCTCAGGACCCGCAGCAACTCGTCGAGACCCGCGGCACCCCTCAGGACCACAGGACCCCGTGTCCGGCCGGGAGCAGCCGGCGCCCGCTCACCAGCTCCGGCACCAGCGCGAAGTACGTCGGCTCCGGGTCCCCCACCCAGGGCCGCAGCCCGGAGCGCAGCGCCCGCCGCACCTGCTCGGGGTCGCCGACCGCGTTGGCCCGCCCGTGCACGAGCACGCTCCATCCGGTGCGGGTGACCGGGTCCAGGAGGTCGGCCTGGAATGCCACGACGGTGCCGTCGAGCCCGCGCGCGGTCGCACTCCCCCGGCGCACGGCGAGCAGCAACCGCCCGTCCACGACCTCGAAGGAGACCGGCAGGACGGCGGGCAGCGCGTGCTCGGTGTACACCACGCGCCCGACGGGCACGGTGCTGAGCAGCCGTAGGCACTCGGTCTCGCTCAGGGTCTCCACACGGTCGTCGGGCTCCATGCGTCCGATCGTCCTCCGGCCGCCGCGCGGGCCGATAGGGCCCATGGTCCCGGAGCGAAGGGGCCGGGAGCCCCGTCGGCGGCGGCCGGGGGCGGTAGCCTGCCCGGCGGGCGGCCCCGGGTGCGCCGGGGCCGGCGAGGAGGGGGTGTGCTGATGGCCGGTGGGGTCGATCTGGTGGTGATCGGGGCGGACGGCGGCCCCGACAAGGCTTTCGGCGGGTCGGCGCACGCGCCGGACGGCGCCCGCCTGCTCGCCGGGGAACTGCCCGGGATGTGCTTCGACACCGGCGCGGGGGGCTGCCGGGTCACCGCCGTCGCGCCGGACGCGGACGCCAACGCGATGCTCACCGCCGTCCGTTCGGCGGCCCAGCACCCCGGTCGCTGGCTGGTGGTCTGCCTGCTCGGCCAACTGGTGGCCGACCCGCGCGGGCGCCGGCTCGCCCTGGTCACGGCCGGCAGCACCGCCGGCAACGCCTACCGCCGCGGCCTCGCCTGGGACTGGGTGGTCAGCGCCATGGTGCACGGCGACCAGGAGGAGACGCTGCTGCTCGTCGACGCCGTCGCCGACCGGGACACCTGGGCGGCGCTCGAACGCGGTGCCGACACCCGTTCCGGCCAGGAGGGCGCGGGCGAACTGCTGACCTACTCGCGCGTCCCGCTCTGGGGCCGGATCGGTCGTTACGTCCCCGGTAGACGCGGCCGGGACGCCGTGCTGCCGGGCGGTGAGGGATCGTTCAGCCACGCCCTCACCACCGTGCTGCGCCAGGGCCTGCCGGGTGCGCCGGCCGCCGTCGGGCCGCTGGACCTCCAGCCCGCCGTCGCCGCGGTCGTGGACCGCGCGGAACCGGCCGGAAGTTCGGGTGCGCCGGGCGCGCGCCTGCTCGTTCCGCCGCAGGGCGGGCGCCTCTTGATGCGCAATCGGGCGGCGGTGCGGGGCGCATTGGCCGGATTGTCGCTTTCCGAAGAACTGTTGGCCGTCCTGTGGCGCGAAAGTGCCCCGACGGATCCGCCTTCCGCGTAAGGTCAGGGGGCCCGAGGTGTTGCCGTGATGGGGTGGGTTGGCGAAGAATCGATGCCCCGCGGAAACATCGGTGGGACGGCGGAATTCTTCCGGCGGCCACGGACTTCGGTCGGGTTCGGTCGCGATGAGGTGGGGCGATGCGGCAGCGCGGAAATGTGTTGCGCCCTGGGGCGGTTGGGGTCGGTGGGGTGGTTCTGGCGATGCTGCTGGGCGCGTGCGCGAGCGGTGGGCCGGGCGGTTCCGTCGATCGTCTCGGGACGGGTGCGCCGAGCGTCGCGCAAGTGAACCCGCTAACTCCTTCGGGTGGTTCCGTAAACGCCACGATCGCGCCGACCACCGGTCCGGAAGGTGCCGCGGGCCGACTGGCCGTGAACACCTATCAGGACTGGTGGCGGGCCCAGACCGAGGCATTCGGGCGCACGGATTCGGACGGAATCGCTCTGGAGACGTACTCCTCCGGACAGGCGCTCGCCGATACGCTCGTCGGACTGCGTCAACTCCACGACGCCAAACTGGTGATGACCGGGGCGCCGCGCAATTCCGCCGTCGTGACGGCGGTCGACCTGAACGCCGATCCGCACACCGCGGTGATCGAGGACTGCCTCGACGTGTCGCAGTGGAACCGGGTCGACGCCACCACGAAGGCCGCGCGGGAACCGGTGGGGCGGGTCGACCGGTACGTGGCGAAGGCGTCCCTGCGCTGGTTCCAAGCACGCTGGCTGATCTACGACTTCAAGCGGGAGGCGGACCGGACATGCTGAACACCAGGAATACCGCTCGGCGATTCGCACCCCTCGCGCCGGTGTCGGCGGCCCTGCTGCTGATGTCGGCGGCCGTTCCGGCGATCGCGGACGAAACACCGGGCGGCAGCGCGCAGCAATGCGCCCCGAACGTGATCTGCGGTGAGGTCCACGGTGGGGGAGGCACGTCCACGGGCGGCGGAAACGGAGGCGGTGGCGGGGGCGGAAACAGCGGCGGCCCGCTGCTGTGCAGCTACCACGGGCAGGAATGGCCGTGCCACGACCCCGAGATGGGCTGGTTCAGCAACAGCGACGGCTGCTACTACACCACCGTCGACAAGCCGGCCGACGACCCCGCGTGGGAGGGGCACAAACCGTCCGAGGGTTCGTTGTACCTGCCGTCGTGCCCGCAGGCCGGGGGAGGCTTCTCCCCGGGCAAGATCCAGTTCAGCGCCACCGCACCCTCCGCACCGCCGCCGGACCCGCGGGCGATCGCGATGAAGATCGTGGGCCGGATGCCCTTCCCGGCCCCCGCGCCCGCCGCCGCGCCACTCGGCACGGCGGTGGTGAAGTCACCGGTCTGGCTCTGGCTGAACGGCCGCCAGGCGCCCGATCCCATCTCCCTGCCGCTCCAGGGCATCACCGTCACCGTCACGCCCAGGCTGAAGAACGTGGTCTGGACCTTCAACGACAAGTACTCGCTGACCTGCGACAAGCCCGGGACGCCGTACGACCCCGGCTACGGCGCCGCCAAGTCCCCCGACTGCGGCTTCGAGTTCCCGACCGGCTCGGCCGGTGAGCCCGGCGGCGCGTTCACCGTGTCCGCCACGGCGAACTGGGTGGGCGAGGTCACCGTCACGGGCCTGAACACCAAGGTCGACCCGATCCCCATGCCGCAGAGCGCCACCTTCCAGCTCAAGGTTGCCGAGGTGCAGGTCCTCAACTGACCTACTCCGCCGACGACCGACGATCAGCGACCGGCGACCGACGACCGACGACCGACGAGCACGACGACACGCGAAAGGCCTCAACCCGGTGGAGAACCGTACGTACGCGACGCCGGGACCCGGCACACCCGCAGGCGCCGCGGTGTCCGTGGCCGTGCCCGAACAGGCACAGGGCCAAGGCGGCGGCAAGGGGACGGGGAAGAGCAAGGGCCGCGCCGCGCCGCACGCCCCCGCCCGCACCCTGCGGGCCCGGCGCCGCCGTCCGGCCGTGCTCGCCATGTCGATCGCGCTGATCGCCGCCGGCGGGCTCGGCGGCGCCGTCCTCTACAGCAGCACCGGGCAGCGGGTCGCCGTGCTGGCGCTCGCCCGGGACGTCCCGTACGGGCAGGTGATCACCGACGACGACCTCGTGGTGGCGCGGATCGCCTCCGACCCGGCGCTGCGCCCGGTGTCCGCGCAGGACCGGTCGGGCGCGGTCGGCCTGCGGGCCGCCACCGACCTCAAGCGCGGCGCGATGCTCACCAAGGGCGACCTCGCCCAGTCGCTGGCCGTGCAGCCCGGGCAGATCATCGTCGGCGTGGCGGCCCACCGCAGCCAGCTGCCCGCCTCCCGGCTCCAGCCGGGCATGCAGGTCGTGATCGTCTACACCCCCGACAACGGCCGGGCGGACTCGCTGACCGCGACGGTCATCACGGTCGGGCGCCCGGACACCGACGGCAGCGTCGTGACCGACGTGGCGATCGGCACGGCGGACGGGCCCCGGCTGGCCCAGTGGGTCGCGAGCGGACGGATCCAGGTGCTGCTCGCGCCGCGCGCCGCCGCCGGGGACGCGCCGCCGGCCGCCGGGGCGTCCACCCCGGCCCCCTCGGCCCCCTCGACTCCCTCGGCTCCTGCCTCCCCGGCCGCGGGGACACCGGCGCCGGGGACTCCCGCGCCAGGGACCTCCGCCGCCGGGGCGCCGCCCGCGGGCAGCCCGTCGGCCGGGGCGAGCCGCAGCACAGGGGCGGGTGGGGCCTGATGGCGGTGATCGCGGTGGCCGGCGGCCCCGGCGCACCCGGTGCGACCACGTCCGCGCTGGCCCTCCTGCTCGCCTGGCCGCTGGAGCCCGGCCGCCGGGTCGTCCTCGTCGAGGCCGACCCGGACGGCGGCGCCGTGCTCGCGGGCGCCCTGGAGGGGCGCGTCGAAGCGGTGTACGGGCTGCGCAACCTGGCCATCGCCGACCGGCGCGGCCTGCTCGCCCAGACGCTCTGGGAACAGCTCGTCGACCTCTCCCCGGACGGCACCGCCGAGCGCCTCCTGCTGCCCGGTCTCACCGACCCGAGCCAGGCGCCCGGCCTCGCCTACACCTGGGAGCCGCTCGCCGACCTGCTGCACGGGCTCGAACAGCAGGGCTACGACGTCATCGTGGACCTCGGCCGCTCCGGCACCACCGGCGCGAGCGCCGTCCTCGCCCGCCGGGCGGATGTCGTCGCGGCCACCGTGCGGACGACCCTGCGCGGGCTGAGCGCGGCCCGGCCCCGGCTGGCCGCGCTCGCCGAGGACCTGGCGACGGCCGGCACCGGGGCGGACGCGCTCGGGCTGCTGCTCGTCGCGGAGGGGCCGTACTCGGCGGCGGAGGTGTCGCGCGAGTTCGGCCTGCCGGTGCTCGGGCTGCTGCCGCACGCGGTGCGCACCGCGCGGGTGCTCTCCGACGGCGGGGACATCACCGACCGGCGGTTCATCCGTTCGGAGCTGATGCGCACGGCGCGGTCGGCGGCGGACGAGGTGCAGCTCGCGGTGCGCCGTCGGCGCCAGCGGCTGGCGCCCGGACAGGCGGTGGCGCACGTGCCGGTCGCGGCGGTGGCGCCGGTGGCGTCGGTCACGGCGGTGGCGTCGATGGCGGGGCCCGTCGCCGCGCCCGCGCGGAGCGCGCAGCCGGGGGCGCCGGTCGGCGTGCCCGCCGGGGCTGCCATGGCGGCGCCGTCGTCGGTGGAGGCGGAGCAACTTCCGTACGCTCAGGCGAGGTTGCAGTCTCCGATGCAGTCGTCCGGCCAGGTGCGGCCGCAGGTACAGCCGCAGGCCCAGGTGCAGTTCCAGGCGCAGCCGCAGCCGGTCGCGCCGGTGATCGTCACCGGCCCGGTGGCGCCGCTCGCCGGGCTCGCGCCGCAGCCGGCCGCACCCGCGCCGTTCCCCGGGCAGGGGCCGCAGGCGTACGCCCCGCAGGTGCAGGCCCCGTCGCCGTACGCCCCACAGGCGCACGGGCAGCAGGCGTACGGACCGCAGGCACACGGGCAGCAGACCTACGAGCAACGGACCTACGAGCAGCAGGCCTACGGACAACAGCCGCAGCAGCCGTACGTCCAGCAGCAGTCCCACCCGCAGCAGCAGGTCCCAGAACAGCACGTCCAGGAGCCGGACCCGCACCAGGAGCAGCAGCCCCCGGTGAACGGTCGGCCCCACGGCCCCGGGGAGGTGCTCCGTGCGCGGTAGCCCCCTGCACCAGCGCCCGTCCGCCGATCCGGCCGCGCTCCCGTGGTCGGGCCCGCTGCCCGCGACCGGGCCGGTCCATCCGCAGCCGGTGCCCCAGCCGGTGCCTCAGCCCGTACCCCAGCCGGTGCCCGGCCAACAGCCGCATCAGCACGCCCAACAGTCACAGCAGCACGCCCAACAGCCGCCGTACGCCCAGCAGTCCGTGTACGCGGCGGCGCCGGCCGGGCCCACCGCCGTCCCGTCCCAGCTGCCCTCGCTCGACCTGCGCGGCGCCGGGACCCGGCCGGCCGTCGACCCGCAGGTCGCGCGCGAGCTCAAGCGCCAGGTCGCGGCCGAACTGCACCAGCAGATCGCCCGGTTGACCTCCGGCACCGGCGCCGAGCCGGACCGCGCCACCCGCCGCCAGCGCGGCCGGGCGCTCATCGAGGAGGCCGTCGCGCGCTGGTCGGACGCCTACGCGCAGACCCACGGCATCCCGCCCACCCGGGAGCAGGACCGCGCGCTCGCCGAGGCCGTGTTCGACCTGCTGTTCCGCGCCGGGCGGCTCCAGCCCTACCTCGACGACCCGGAGATCGAGAACATCCTGATCAACGGCTGCGACGACGTCTGGGTCTCGCGCGTGCACCAGCCGCTGCGCCAGGTGCCGCCGGTGGCCGACAGCGACGCCGAACTCGTCGAGCTGCTCCAGGACCTGGCCCGCCAGCACGGTGGCGGAGAGCGCAGCCTCTCCACCGCCAGCCCGACCCTCGCCCTGCGCCTGGAGGGCGGCATGCGCCTCCAGGCGCTCACCGAGGTCACGCCCCGCCCGTACGTCGCGATCCGGCGCCACCGGGTGGCCTCCGCGACGCTCCCCGAGATGGTCCGGCTCGGCACCCTGGACAGCACCTTGGCCGCCTTCCTGGCCGCCGCCATCCGGGCCCGGAAGAACGTGATGATCACCGGCACCCAGGGCGTCGGCAAGACCAGCCTGCTGCGCGCCATGGCCGCCGAGATCCCGCCGGACGAGCGGATCGGCACCCTGGAGTCGGAGTTCGAGCTCTGGCTGCACACCCTCGGCCACCTGCGCCAGGTCGTCCCGATGGAGGCCCGCGAGGGCAACGGGGAACGCGTCGAGGGCCGCCTGGCAGGTGAGTTGACGATCGGCGACCTCATCCCGGCCGCGCTGCGGATGACGCTCTCGCGGATCATCGTCGGCGAGGTCCGCTCCGGCGAGGTCGTGCCGATGCTGCGCGTCATGACCAACGGCGAGGGCGGCTCGATGTGCACGCTGCACGCCCGCGGTCCGCACATGGTCGTCGACCGCATCGCCGAACTCTGCCTGGAGTACGGCTCGCACATGACCGACGGCCTCGCCTACCGCCTCACCGCCAACGCGCTGGACCTGATCGTCCACGTCGCCATGGTCGACGAGACGGCCGTCGGCGGGCGCCGGCACCGCTTCGTCTCGCACGTCCTGGAGGTCACCGGCCTCGGCGAGAGCGGCCGGCCCGCGCTGAACACCGTCTTCGGCCCGCGCCCCGAGCTCGGCGAGCCGCGCGCCGTCCCGCACACCCCGCCGCAGTGCCTGGACGACCTGCGCCGGGCCGGCTTCGACGCCTCGCTCCTCGGCTCCCGCTACGGGAGTTGGGCCTCCCAGCTCCAGCTGCGGATCGGCGGTGGCGCCCGATGATGCTGCTCTTCGTGCTGTGCGGGCTGCTGGTCACCGGTGGCGTCGTCGCCCTGGTGGCGTGGGCCCGCGGCAGCGAACCGGCGCCGGAAGCGGACGGCGGCGACGAGCAGGAGAACCCGCTCGCCACCCGGGCCCACACGCTCTGGTACGGCGCCCCCGGCACCGCCCCCGCCCGGATGGTGCGCCTGCGCCGGATCCAGCTGCCGCTCGCACTGATCGGCGCCGCGCTCGGCTGGCTGTTCACCGGCATCCCGCTGACCGCCCTGCTGGTGCCGCTCGCCGTGTTCGGCCTGCCCTGGCTGTTCGACACCACCCGCTCCGACACCCACCGGATCGAACGCCTCGAAGCGCTCTCCGAGTGGACCCAGCGCATCGCCGACGTGCTGCTGCTCGGCGTCGGCCTCAACCAGGCGATCGTCACCAGCCGCCGCACCGCCCCCGCCGCGCTGGAGGAGGAGATCGGCGAGCTAGCCGCCCGCCTCCAGGCCCGCTGGCGGCCCGAGGAGGCGCTGCGCGCCTTCGCCGACAGCCTCGCCGACGCCACCGCCGACAAGGTGCTCGCCGCGCTCCTCCTGCGGGCCGGCGACAGCGGCCCCGGCCTCGCCCGCGCGCTCGCCGACATGGCCGACTCGGTGCGCGAGGAGGTGCGCCAGCGCCGCGCCATCGAGGCCGACCGGTCCAAGCACCGCACCACGATCCGCTGGCTGGTCGGCATCATCACGCTGGTGATAGTGGTCGGCGCCTTCAACTCCGACTACACCCGCCCGTACACCACCCTCGTCGGGCAGGTCGTGCTCGCCGTCGTCGCCGCGCTGTTCGTCGCCATCATCGCGTGGATGCGCGCGCTCGCCTCCCACCCGCCGGTGCCCCGGCTGCTGGTGGCCGACCGGCGCAGCCGCACCGGCCGCCGCCGCCCCGCGCCCGGTCAGGACGCCCAAGGCGCCGACGAGGCAGCGGAGTTGCTCGGGGAGGCCCGATGATCTCGCCGTGGTCCGTCCTGGCCGGTGCCGCCGCGGCCGGCGGCGTCGCGCTGCTGATCGCCGAACTGCGCCCGGCGCCGCCGGACCTGCGCCAGGCCCTGGACCGGCTGCACCGCGTCCCCGCCGACCGCCCCGAGGACCCGGACGAGCGCCCGCGCTGGTACGACCGGATCGGCGAGCGCTCCGTCGCCGTGCGCGGGGTGCGCGTCCCGCACCGCGAACTCGCCCTGATCGGCCGCACCCCGGCCCGTTTCATGGTGCACAAGCTGCTGTTCGCCGTGATCGGCCTGATGCTGCCCGCCTACCTGGCGGCGGTGTTCGCCGTCGTGGACGTCCAACTGCCCTTCGCCCTGCCGATGGTGGCCGGGCCGCTGCTGGCCGCGCTGCTCTGGTTCGTCCCCGACGCCATCGTCGCCGGCGAGGCCAAGGAGGCGCGCGTCGAGTACCTGCACGGCATCGCCGCCTACCTCGAACTCGTCGCGCTCGAACGGGCCGCCGACTGCGGGCCGGCCGAGGCGCTGCGCCGGGCCGCCTCGGTCGGGCGCGGCACGGTGTTCCTGCGCATCCGCGACGCCCTCGACCGCGCCGCCACCGACCGCATGCCGCCGTGGGCCGGGCTGGACGCGCTGGCCGCCGAACTCGGCCTCACCCCGCTCCAGGACGTCGCCGACATCATGCGCTTGTCCGGCACCGACGGCGCCGCCGTGTACGACACCCTGCGGGCCCGCGCCAAGGGCCTGCGGGGCGAACTGCTCGCCGAGGACCTGGCCCGCGCCAACGCCGACAGCGAGCGGATGGTCGCCCCCGGGTCCGCGCTGACCCTGCTGATGACCGTCCTGATCGTCTTCCCCGCCCTCCACCAGATGCTCGCCTGACGTCCGCCCGGCGCCCGCCGGGCGGACGAGCCCGCACCGCACCTCACCACCGGGAGAACCCGATGACCCACCTGGCCGTCCGGCTCAAATACCTGGCCGGGCTGTTCCTGCGGCCCGTGCTCCTGCCCGTCCAGTTCGCCCTGCTGCTGTTCACCTTCCGGCTCGGCCGGCTGCGCGCCGCCCGGGCCCGCGGCGACCGCGGCGCCATCAGCATCGAACTCGCCCTCGCCATCATCGCGCTGGTGGTCGTCGCCGGCGCCGTCGCGGCCTCGCTGGTGATCCTGCAGAAGAAGGTGTCCACCAAGGTCGAGCAGGACCCGAAGTACCCGGGCGGCGCGGCAACCTGATGATGGGCGACAAGCGCCGTTCGCGCGGCAGCGGCAGCGGCAGCGGCGGCAGCAGCGGCAGCGGGAGTGACCGGGGAGCGATGAGCCTGAGCCTGGCCATCGTCTTCCCGGTGGTCCTGTTGCTCCTGCTGCTGGTCGTGCAGGCCTCGCTGTGGTGGTACGCGCGGCAGGTCGCGCTCACCGCCGCCCGCGAGGGCGCCGAGGCCGGCCGCACGCAGAGCGCGGCGGGCGCGGCGACGAAGGGCGCGCCGGACGACGCGGCGGACCAGGCGGCGAAGGACGCGGCGGCGCGCGCGCAGGCCGAGGACTTCCTGCGGCGGCAGGGCAGCGGCACGTACGAGGTGAGCACCGACGGCAGCACCGCGCAACGGGTGCGGGTCACCGTCCGGCTGACCCCGACGCTGCTGATCCCCGGTCTGTCCGCGCCGCACATCACCCAGTTCGCGGAGGCGCCGCGCGAGCGCTTCGTTCCGCCGGGAGCGGCGCCGGGGGCGGCGCCGTGAGCGGGCGGTCCGGGCCTTCCGCGCGCACGCGGTGGCGTCCGGCCGGGGTGCGGCGACGGCCGGACCGTGGCGGGGTGGCCATCGAGGCGGCGATCATCGCGCCGTACGTGGTCGGGCTGGTCCTGATCGCGATCGCGGCGGGGCGCTTGCAGACCACCTCCGCGACGATAGAGGCGTCGGCGCGCTCGGCCGCCCGCACGGCCTCGCTCGTCCGCAGCTTCGACGGGATGGCGGAGCCGGCCAAGGAGGCGGCCCGCGACCAGCTGAAGCAGCAGGGCGTCTCCTGCGGCAACCTCTCGGTGACCGTCACCCAGGGGGAACTGGAGCTGCCGGGCGGCGCCGTCGCCACCGTCAAGGTCCGGGTGGTGTGCGACGTCGGGCTCGGCGACCTGCTCGGCGGGCTCTCCGGGGTGCCCGGGACGAAGACCCTGGCCGGCGAGTTCACCTCCGTGGTGGACCGCTACCGGGGCGCGTGACGACAGGTGGGCCGGATCCGGGGATTGGGGACGGCCCGGGCGGGGGAGACGCAAGCGGAGAGCGCCCGGGCGATGACGGAACGGGGCCGGGCGGCGCCCGGTGGGGGCCGGGGCGTTCGGGGCGGTCGGGGCGGGGCCGGCCGGCTCGGGGCGAACGGCATTGGGACGAACGGCTCGGGGACGAGCGGGGACGAAGGGCCAGGGGGCGAACAGCGGTGGGGAAGTCCGAGGGGGTGTGAAGGTGCGTGCACGTGAGGGTGCCGGGCCGCACGGCCGGCCGACCGGTCTGCTGCGCCTGCGGCGGCCGCGGCGGCGGTCCGACCGCGGTGCGGTCTCGCTCTTCGTGGCGATCTGCGCCGTCTACCTGGTGTTCGTGATCGCCATCGTCGTCGACGTCGGCGGCCGCCTGCGGGTCGTCGAACGCAACGACGCCTACGCGCAGGAGGCGGCCCGGGTCGGCGGACAGCAGCTCGACCAGGCCCTCGTCCTCCAGGGCAAGGGCATCCAGGTCCAGCACGACTACGCCCTGAAGGCCGTCGACGCCTACCTCGGGCTGTACGGACTCACGGCGGCCGGGGTCACGTTCTCGGCGGACGGCAAGGTCGTCACCGTCACGGTGGTGACGGACTTCCGGCCGGTCCTGCTGGGCTCCCTCGGAGAGCGTCAGGTAACGGGCAGGGGCAGTGCCACCCTCGTCCACGGAGTCGAGAAAGCGGAGACCGACTGATGGCCGCGCCACGTGCAAAGGACCAGGCCCGACCCGCCCCGGACCAGGCCCGGACCACCCGGAGCCACAAGCGGGTCCCGCAGGCCCCCGCCCGGCGGGCGCCGGGCGGGCGCGGGCGCGCCGGGGCGGTGATCACCGCGCTCGCCGCGCTGGTCACCCTGGCCGCCCTGCTGCTGGGCCTGCCCGCCCTCCTGCTCTACGGGACCCAGGCGGTCGCCGCGATGGGCGACGTCGCCCCGGACGGCATCGGCCAGGCGCTCACCGGCCCGGACGACGGGCGGCTGTTCCTGTGGCTGCTGGTCGTCGTCGGCTGGCTGGCCTGGGCCTGCTTCGCGCTCTCCGTCCTGCTGGAGGTCCCGGCCCAGCTGCGCGGGCGGATCGCCCGCCGGATCCCGGCGTTCGGCTGGAGCCAGCGGATGGCCGCCGGGCTGGTCGGCGCGGTGCTCGCGCTGCTGCCGGTGGCCGGTTCGTCCTTCGCCGCCGTCTCCGAGCGGCCCCAGGCCGCCACGGCCGCAGCCCAGTTGACGGCCGGCGTGCAGCGCGCCGCCCTGCCGGCGGCGCAGGCCGCGCCCGCCCTCGCGGCCGCCGCCGAGCAGCACCCCAGCTACACCGTGCGCGACAGCCGGCCCGCCGACAGCCTGTGGTCCATCGCCGAGCGGCAACTGGGCTCGGGCGAGCGCTGGGTGGAGATCGCCAGACTCAACGACGGCCGGACGATGGACGGTTCGGGCGTCCGCTTCGACGCCGACCGGCCGATCCAGCCCGGCTGGGAACTCCTCATGCCCGCCGACGCGAAGCCGGACGAGGCCAAGTCGCCCGCCCAGTCGCCCGCTTCCGCCCCCGCGCCGACGCAGCCGGCTTCGCAGGCCCCGCAGACCCCCCAAGCGGGCACGGAGGCCACCGGCACCGAGGCCACGGGCGCGGCGGGTGCCCAGGCCACCGGCGGACACGGGACGGTGACCGTCAAGGAAGGGGACAGCCTCTCCGCCATCGCCCAGCGCGAGTTGGGGGACGGCGACGCCTGGCCGAGGATCTTCGACGCCAACAAGGGCGCCCAGGCCCCGGACGGCGAACGCCTGACCGACCCGGACCAGCTGGTGCCGGGCATGGTGCTCACCGTCCCCGGCGCAGCCACCTCTCCCGCGCCTGCTCCTGCCCCTGCGCCGGCCCCAGCTCCCGCCCCGACGCCCGACCCGGCGCCGGCCCCCGCGCAGCAGACGCCCGCGCCGTCCGCCCCGGCCGGCCAGCCGCCCGCGACGCAGGCACCCGCGACGCAGGCACCCGCCACGCAGGCTCCGGCGCCCGCACCCACCCAGGCGGCGCCGACGCCTGCTCCCTCGCACGCCCCGGGCCACACCCCCGCACCCGCGCCCGCCGCCCACGCCGACCCGGCGCCCAGCGACGACTACACCGTCGCCCTCGCCGCCTCCACCGTCGGCGTCCTGCTCGCCGCCATCATGATCGGCACCGTCGCCCACAAGCGCGGTGGCCAGCTGCGGGCCCGCCGCCCCCGGCACCGCATCACCATGCCCGAGGCCGAGGCCGCCTCCTTCGAGAACGAGCTCAGGGCCCGTCAGGACGACGCCGGCCTCGACCTGCTCGACCGCGCCCTGCGCACCATGGCCCGCAACACCGTCCGCGGCGGCAAGCGCCTGCCCGCGATCATCGCGGCCCGGATCACCCCCGGCCACACCGTCGAGCTCCACCTCTCCGGCCCGGCCGCGCCCATCGCGCCCTTCCGCGCCGCGCACGCCCCCAACGTGTGGTGGTGCAGCCCCGACGCCGGCGACCTCCTCAACGCCACCCAGGCCCGCAAGACCGCCGCCCCCTACCCGGCCCTGGTCACCCTCGGCACCGCGCCGGACGGCTCCGTCGTCCTCGCCGACCTGGAGACCGTCCGCCTCCTCCACCTCTCCGGGCACCCCGACGACGCCCGCGACGTCCTGCGCACCCTCGCCATCGAGCTCGCCCACAGCCCGCTCGCCGACCGGCTCCACCTCCACCTCGTCGACCTCGCCGAGGAGGTGCCGATCAGCGGACCGGCCGCCGAACGCGTCCACCGCCACCCGACGCTCGAAGCCGCGCTCGCCGCCCTCGGCCCGCGCACCGCCAAGGCCCGCGCCACCCTCGTCGCCGCCGAGGCCACCAGCCCGCGCGAGGCCCGCAGCCGCGGGCAGGCCGACGAGTCCTGGACCCCGGAGATCGTCCTCTGCGCCCAGCAGCCCGGCGGCGGCGTCCCCGCCGAACTCGGCCGCCTGCTCGACGCCCGGCCGCGCACCTGCGTCGCCGTGGTCACCCGCGCCCCCGAGCGCGGCACCGGGCCGGTCGCCCGCTGGACCCTCCCGACCACCGGCCAGGCCGCCATCCCCGGCCTGCACCTGACCGTCGAGCTCCAGCGGCTCACCGGCGCCCAGTACGACCAGGTCGCCGAACTGCTCCGGGCCGCCGACGACGCCACCCAGCACCCGGCGCCCGCCTGGACCCTGGACGGCCCCGGGAACGACGACGCCGACGACGGCTTCGGCGACGACTCGGACACGGCCGAACTGCCCGCCGCCGTACCGGTGCTGGCCACGGTCGGCGGCCCGGCCGAGGAGGGCGCGAACGGCGCCGCTGGGGTCGGTGGGGTTGGTGGGGTTGGCGGGGCCGGCGGGGTTGGTGGGGCCGACGGGGCCAACGGCGTCGGCGGCTCCGGCGCGGGGGCCGGGGCGCGGGCGCTCACCCGGGTCATCGGCACGGGCGCGAGCCCGTTCGCGAGCACCGACCCGGCGGCGCCGACGACCGGGACCGGGCGGCACGCCGTCAACGGGCTCGGGCGCAAGGCGGTGACGGGGCAGGTGCCGCCGGTCCTGCCGCCGGTTCTGCCGCTCGGGCCGGTCACTCCGCTCGGGCCGGTCGCGTCCGCCGGGCCCATCGGGCCCGCGGCTCAGGCCGTGCCGGTCGAGCAGCCTGTCGAGGACGGTGCCGGCGAGGGCGGCGAGGACACCACCCGGGACCTGCGGGTACCGGGGCCGGCCGCCGTCGTGCTGCCGGTCCAGTCGGTCGCGCCGGTCGCGCCGGTCGCGCCGGAGTCCGTGGCCCCGGTGCCTGTAGTCCCGGCACCCGTGGCCCCGGCACCCGCCGTCGAACCGGCTGCCGAGCCCGCGCCGACGCATGACCCGGCACCGGCGTCCACCGGCGCGGCCCCGCGGATCCCGGCCCGTCCGGAGCCGGGGACCGGTCCCGCCGCCACCGCCCCGGTCGTTGTCACGGCCGCCGGCACCACGACCACGGCCGCCGGTCGCACCGACAGCGACGACCTCCTCGCGATCCTCCGCTCCCCGGAGGCCCACAGCGCCCGCAACGCGCCCCGGATCCGGCTGCTCGGCCCGGTCGACGTGGCAGGCGCCGTCGGCACCGTCGAACCCGGCCACCTGCCCCGGCTCACCGAACTCGCCGCCTACCTCGCGCTGCGCCCGGGCGCCGACCACGCCGCCCTCGACCACGACCTCCACCCGGGCGCGGCCCACCTCGACCCGCACCCCACCACCGCCGACGCCGTGAGCCCGCTGTCCGGCAAGATCGCGGGCCTCGCCGCGTGGCTCGGCGCCACCCCCGAGGGGCGTGCGTTCCTGCCCACCGACACCGCCGACGGCTACTCCTACGCCCCGGCCGTCACGTGCGACTGGGACGAGTTCCGCAGCCTCTACCGGCGCGGCATGCGCAGCACCAGCGCCACGGCGGACGCCGCGCTCGCGCACGCCCTGGCCCTGGTCCGGGGCGCCCCGTTCGCCGAGGCCCCGCCCGCGTCGTACGGGTGGGCCGAGGCCGAGCGCCAGGACATGATCGCCGCCATCGTCGACACCGCCCACGAGCTCGCCGCCCGCCGCCTCCAGTACGGCGACCACCGCAGCGCCGAGGCCGCCGTCTTCCGCGGCCTCGCCGTCGCCCCGGACGTCGAGCTGCTGCACCGCGACCTCTTCTACGCGTACGCCTCGGCCGGCGCCCGGGACCAGCTCCTGCGCGCCGTCAACCGCCTCGACGCCCTGAGCCGCCGCACCGGCCGCGACCTGGACGCCGACACGGTCGCCCTCCTCCGTGACCTCCTGGCCGGCTCCTGACCACCGTCCTCCGGCGGTGGGCCCGTCCGCCGCCGGAGGGGGTGTCACGCGGTGCCCGCGCGGGCACAGTTCGATCACCGCGCCGCCGGAATCCGCACACGACGGGGGAGTGCCGTGGCGGTCCCCCGCATCCATCGGCCAATGTGCTTGACCGGAACGGAAGTTGACGGGCGAGGGCCGGGTTCCGGGTCGACCGGCGCGCCGATCGGCGACCCGGCCTGGATCGGGTGCGCCGGGATCTCGTAGGGTGGCCGAAACGGGAGTGGTGCCGCGCACCACGCAGTAAGGGCATCAGACGCCGCACGAGCGGCGGGGTGGGGCGGTGACCAGAAGATGGCGGAGACGACAGCTGTCCCAGGAGGCCCCGAACCGGCAGCGGACGCGGGGCCCCTGGACGCCGTGCCGCCGCCCCCGCGCATCCCGGGCGACGAGCACCCGCCCGGCCCGGCCGCCCTGTACGAGCCGCTGGACGTCCCCGCGTCCGTGCCCGCGCCTACGCCGGGGCCGGCGCCCGTGCCGACGCCTGCGCCGGTACCGGTGACGCCGCCGGCCGCGCCGACCGGATGGACCCTCACCGGCATGCCCGCCGTGGGCGCGCCTGGCCCCGCGCCCGTGCAGGCCCCGGCTCCGGCACCCTCCTTCGCGACTCCGCTGCCGTTCTCGGTGCCCGGTGTCGGCGGCGGACTGGGGGCGGCGCCGCGCGGGCGGATCCTGGTGGTCGAGGGCGGCTACGGCAGTGCCGGCCGCCGCACCTGGGGCCGCGGCGTCCCGGCCCAGGCGACGGTGCTGTCCGCGATGCTCGCCGCCGTCTCGCCCCAGGTGCTGCTCGCCGCGGACGCGGTCGACGCCGTCCACCTGCCCGGCGCCAGCGACCCGCACACCGTCCTCGCCCACCTGCGGGCCGCAGCCCGCCACCCCGGGCCGCTCCTCGTCCACCTGGGCGGCCACCTGGTCGCCGACAAGCGCGGCGGGCAGCTCCACCTCACCCTGCGCGACTCCAAGGCCGCGAGCATCCGCCAGGACGGCCTGCCCTGGCAGGCGATCGCCGCCGAGCTGAGCCACCGCCCGGCCGACTGGCAGACCCTGGTCATCGCCGACCTCAGCGCCGACCAGAACGCCTGGCCCCTCCTCCAGACCGGCGGCCCCGGTGCCGCCGCCCCGCTGAGCGACGGCGTCCCGCTGTGGGCCGTCGTCAGCCCGGACCCGGAGCAGATCGGCACCTTCACCCGCGCCCTCATCGAGGCCCTGCACGGCGGCCGCCCGGGCGCGGGCGAGGTCCTCGCGCCCGAACAGCTGCGCCAGCAGGTGTACTCGGTGCTGCGCCCGGACGTGGTCATCGTCGCGACGCACGCTCCGGACCGCCCGGTCTTCCGCAACACAGCCCGCCGCACCGACGGTCCGGTGGTGGACGTGGTGCCGATGGGCGTTGCGCCGGTTGAGGCCGTGCCGGTGGACGTGGCGCCTGTGGACGCGCTGCCGATGGGCGCTGCGCCGGTTGAGGCCGTGCCGGCCCAGCCGGTGGCTCCGGTGCCTGCTGCGGCCCCCGAAGCCGAGGCCGCCGAAGCCGAGGTCGTCGAGCCCGACTTCATCGAGCCCGAGGCCGGTGAGCCCGAGGCTTTCGTGTCCGATGCTGTCGCCACAGCGGTCGTCGAGGAGGTCGTCGAAGAGGAGCCCGCTCCCGAGGCCTCGGTCGACGGCCTGGTGAGCCTCCGCAAGGCCGGCGTGCCGCCCACCCCGCGACCGCCCGCGCGCCCGGTCACCCTGCAGAAGCAACTGCCCGACGTCCCGAGGACCATGACGCTCCGCGCGCTCATGCTGACCGACGTTGACGTTGACGTCGAGGCCGACGCCGAGGCCGTGGCCGACGTTGACACCGAGGACGTCGCTGTCGGGGACGTCACCCCGACGCCGACGCCGACGCCGACGCCGACGCGGACCCCGACCCCGACTTCGGGAGTGAGGCTCGCGAAGGCCGCGTCGCCCGTTCCGTACGCCGCTCCGGTCGTGGACGAGCCGCAGGACGCCGTCGTCGAGCCGGAGCCGGAGGATGTGGTGGTGCCGGCTCCGGACTTGGAGGAGGAGCTCCAGTCCGAGGCCGAAGTCCCGCTGGAGGAGCCTCGGTTCGAGGAGGACGTTCCGGTGGAGGAGCCCCCTCTGCTCGACGAGCCTGCTCCGCTCGAAGAGGCACCCGGGCCCGAGGCCCAGGCCGAGCCCGAGGCGCAGCCCGAGCCCGAGCCCGGGACGTCGGACGAGCCCGCGGATCCGGCCGCAGCGGAGGACCCCGCGTCCGCCGGCCCCGAGCCGCGCGCCGACTACCGCGAGACGCTCGGCCGGATCGTCCGCAGCGCGGACGCGGGTGACCACGCCGCCGCCACGGACCTCGCGTTCGCCCTCGAACTGGAGGCGATCGCCGAGCACGGCGCGGTCTCCGAGCCGGTCCTCCAGGTCCGGCAGGTCCGGGCGCACGTGTGCCGGCTCGCGGGCAAGCCGGCCGAGGCCGCGGACATCTACCGCGAGGTGGCGCTGACCCTGCTCCGCTCGCAGGGCGCGGACCACCCGGAGACCCAGCAGGCGGCCACGAACGCCGAGGCCTGCTGGCGGGCGATCAAGGACCGCACGGAGGCCATCCGCATCGCGCCGGAGATCATCGAACTGCGCGCCTACCTCCCGGGCCCCGAGGGCCGCAAGCTCCGCGCTGCTGAGCGCTACCTCGCCCAGCTGGCGGCACCGGGCAACTGACCGGCGACAGCCGACGGGTGACAGGTAACAGCGAACAGATAACAGATTTCGAAATCTGTTATCTGTTCGCTGTTACCTGTTCGCTGTCATCCGTTCGCGCCCCGCGCGCACGCCTCCGAACGCCACTGGGCGGGAAGTCGGCCGCCGCCGACTTCCCGCCCAGTGCATGTGCTGTCGCTGTCGCGCAGGTGCCTACCGGAAGTCCCTACCGGAGGTCCCTACCGCGTGCAGCTGCCGTGCTGCGTCCCTGTTGTGACCGATGAAGGTCCGTCACCGGCCCGCGAGGGCGTGGACGAACTTCGTGCCGTCGATGGTGCCGAGGCCGCTGGCGAGGTCGTAGCCCTCGGTCGCGTTGTAGCCGGTGACGCCGTTCCAGCCGTTGTCGCCGTCCTTGACGTCCGTGATGCCGCTCCAGTCGCTCGGGAGCAGGCTCAGGCCGTACATGCGCCAGTTGATCTGGCCGAGGCGGTAGCCGGCGGCCTGGTCGGCCAGGGCGACGATGCCCGAGAACAGCGGGGTGGCCTCGCTGGTGCCGCCGGTGAGGTGCCAGCCGACCGCGGTCGGGTCGTACGACTCGTACGTCCAGGCGGCGCCGTCGACGGCCGCGCTCATGCTGATGTCCGGGGTGCCGCGGTGGTTGCCGGTGACGTTGGCGACGCCGGCCTGGTACCACGGGCGCTCGAAGATGCCGGAGACGCCACCGCCGCCGGCGCCGGACTTGTCGTGCCACACCTTGTCGGCCGCGGTGCGGTTGCCGTTGTCGTCCAGGGTCAGCTGGGTGCCGCCGACCGAGGTGACCAGCGGGTCCGAGGACGGCCACGAGTTGACCTTGTACGGGTACAGGTCGGTGCCGTTGGTCTGCGCGTCGGTGGCGCCGTTGTCGCCGGAGGCGGCGAGCACGGTGACGTTGTGGGCCGCGGCGGACTTGAACGCGTAGCGCAGGTCGGTCAGGGACTTGAAGTCGCCCTTGTCGTAACCCGGGAACGTGTTCTCGGTGGCGCCGAAGCTCTGCGAGATGACGTCGCCGACGCCCTTCTTGATGAGGTCCTTCTCGGCGTCCATCATCTCGGGCAGGCCGGTGGTGCCCTCGGTCTCGGCGACACCGGTCTCGACCAGGACGATGTGGGCGTCGGGGGCCATCGCGTGGGCGTACTCGACGTCCAGGGTGGTCTCGCCGGCCCAGCCGGTGTGGTCGGGGTTCTTCGGGTCGAAGACGGGGACGTTGCCCCACTTGACGACCTCGACGTTGGTGTCCTTGATGCCCCACTGCTTGTCGAAGACCTCCAGGTCGTGCTGGATGGTCGGCGAGCCGAAGGAGTCGACGATGACGATCGTGCGGCCCTTGCCGGTGATGCCCTCCTGGTACAGCGGGCCCAGGTTGTAGGCCTTCTGGTACTGGAGCGGCGAGTAGCAGTGGATGCCGATCTGGCTGACGCACTGGGTGGTGGTCAGCGGGGCCGGGCGGGTCGTGGCGAGGTGGTGTCCGGCCGAGGCGGGCTGGACGTGGACGCCGGCCAGGTTGTGCGAGGGCGCTGCGACGGCAGCGCCGACCGCCGGGACGGAGACGGTGCCGGCCGTGACGGCGGTCGCTCCTACGGCGAGCAGAGCCAGGGCGCGACGGAGGGTAGCGGGGCTGCCCATGGGACTCCTTGGGGGACGCAGGGCCCGACCTTGGTCCGGTCGGGTCGGTCCGGCCATCCCATCGATTGCCACATGATCATGCCATAGTCATTTTGTGGGGTGGTGTTACGAACGGCATGGTCATGTTCGGCCACGTGAAAAGGTAAAGGCCGTCCCAGGGGAAAGTAACTCCGCTGCTGGGACGGCCCGTTGACTACACGTCGGGAAGCCTCGCCGATTTCACAGTTTTCACCGTGTTGGCCAACTTTACCAAGTTCATCGGCGCGGGGTAAGCCTTCGTCGGGTCAGCGTGCCCCGCCGTTGACGTACAGGGTCTGCCCGCTGACGTACGAGGCGTCCTCGCTCGCGAGGAACACGACCACCGAGGCGATCTCCTCCGGCTGCCCGACCCGCCGCAGCGGGGTCCTGGCGGACACCTCGGCCTGGTGCTCCTCGGCCGAGCTGCCGACCCGCTCCGCGGTCGCGGCGGTCATCGCGGTGGCGACGTAGCCGGGCGCGACGGCGTTGACGTTGATGTTGAACGGGCCCAGCTCGATGGCCAGGGTCGCGGTCAGCCCCTGGATGCCGGCCTTGGCGGCGGCGTAGTTGGCCTGGCCGCGGTTGCCGAGCGCCGAGCGCGAGCTGAGCGAGACGATCTTGCCGAACTTCTGTGCCACCATGTACTTCTGCGCGACGTGGCTGCAGTTGTAGGCGCTGGTCAGGTTGACCGTCAGCACCGCGTCCCAGTCGGCCTTCGGCATCTTGAAGAACAGGTTGTCCCGGGTGATCCCGGCGTTGTTGACCAGGATGTGCACGCCGCCGAGGTCGGCGGCGACCCGGGCGAACACCGCCTCGACGGCGTCGTAGTCGGCCACGTCGCAGCCGTACGCCCGTGCCGTGCCGCCCTTGGCGGTGATCTCGGCGACCGTCCCGGCCGCGCGCTCGGCCGTGAGGTCGACGACGGCGACCGCCGCGCCCTCCTCGGCCAGCCGGCGGGCCGTCGCCGCGCCGATGCCCTGCGCCGCACCGGTGACCACGGCGACCTTTCCTGCGAAACGCGACACTTCGTACTCCCTGGGGGGTGGGTCCTGAGGGTGGATATGTAGACAAAGGGATGTCCGGATAAAACCAGGTCCGGACAAAACGACGTCAGGACGAGCCGGAACGTCGGAACGAGCAGAACGATTGGAACGAGTGGAACGAACCAGCGGAACGCAGGAATGAGCCGGAACGTCAGGCGTTCTCGACCAGCACGGCCGTGCCCTGCCCGACGCCCACGCACATCGTGGCGAGCCCGCGCCGCGCGCCGGTGCGGTGCATCCGGTGCAGCAGCGTCGTCAGGATGCGGGCGCCGGAGCCGCCGAGCGGGTGGCCGAGGGCGATCGCGCCGCCGCTCGGGTTGACGCGCTCGGGGTCGATGCCCAGCCCGTCCATGGAGGCCAGCGCCTGGGCCGCGAACGCCTCGTTCAGCTCGGCAGTGTCGACGTCGCCGATCGACCAGCCGCTGCGCCCGAGCGCCTTCCGCGTCGCGGGCACCGGTCCGATGCCCATGACGTCCGGGTGTACTCCGGCGGAGGCCCCGGCGACGTACCGGCCGAGCGGCTCCAGGCCCAGGTCGCGCAGCGCCTCCTCGCTGACCAGGACGAGCCCGGCGGCGCCGTCGTTCATGGGCGAGGCGTTCCCGGCGGTGACGGTGCCGTCCGGGCGGAACGCGGGCTTGAGCCGGGCGAGCTTCTCCAGGCTGGTGTCCTCGCGGATTCCCTCGTCCAGGGTCACCGTCACGCCGTCCGGCCGCTCGACCGGGATCAGCTCGGCGTCGAAGTGCCCGTCCTTGCGCGCGGCGGCGGCCCGCTGGTGGCTGCGCAGCGCGAAGGCGTCCTGGCGTTCGCGGCCGATGCCGTACCGGCCGGCCACCTCCTCGGCGGTCTCGCCCATGCTGAGCACGCCGTGCAGTTCGGCCATCCGGGGGTTGGTGAGCCGCCAGCCGAGCCGGGTGTCGTAGGTCTCGATCCGGTGCGGGAGCGCCTCGTCGGGGCGGGGGAGGACGAAGGGGGCGCGGGTCATCGACTCGCAGCCGCCGGCGAGCACGACGTCGGCCTCGCCGGAGCCGATCGCCCGCGCTGCGAGCGTGACGGCCTCCAGGCCGGAGGCGCAGAGCCGGTTGACGGTGGCGCCGGGGACGGTGTCGGGCAGGCCGGCGAGCAGGACGGCCATCCGGGCGGCGTTGCGGTTGTCCTCGCCGGCCTGGTTGGCGGCGCCCCAGTAGACGTCGTCGATGCGGGCGGGGTCGAGGGCGGGCACGTCGGCGAGCAGGGCGCGCAGCACGGTGGCCGAGAGGTCGTCCGGCCGGACCGTGGCGAGCGCTCCGCGCAGCCGGCCGATGGGTGTGCGGCGGGCGGCGGCGAAGTAGACGGGACGCACGTCGTCGGGCTCCTTGTCCAGTGGAGGGGTGGGGGTGTCCTGGTCGGATGGTTCAGGAGGCTCAGGTGGCTGAGAGGGCTCGGAGGGCTCAGAAGGCGTTGACGCCGGTGAGCGCGCGGCCGATGAGCAGCTGGTGGATCTGGCTGGTGCCCTCGTAGAGGGTCATGACCCGCGCGTCGCGCAGGTACTTGCCGACCGGGTACTCGTCGATGAACCCGTAGCCGCCGAACACCTGGAGCGCGTTGTTGGCGGCCCGGACGGCGGCCTCGCTCGCGTAGAGCTTGGCGACGGAGGACTCGGTGGCGAACGGCAGGCCGCGTTCGATGTGGTCGGCGACCTTCCAGGTGAGCAGCCGGGCGGCCTCGACGTCGACGGCGATGCCGGCCAGCAGTTCCTGGACGAGCTGGTGCGAGGCGATCGGTTTGCCGAACTGCTCGCGTTCCCCGGCGTAGCGCACGGCGGCCTCCAGGCAGGCGCGGGCGATGCCGACGCAGCCGGCGGCGACCGACATCCGGCCCTTGGCGAGGGCGCCCATCGCCACGCCGAAGCCCTTGCCGACGGCGCCGAGCCGGGCGCCGTCGGGCACCCGGACCGCGTCGAAGGAGAGTTCGGCGGTGGCCTGGCCGCGCAGGCCGAGCTTGCCGTGGATCTCGGTGCGGGTGAAGCCGGGCAGGTCGGTGGGGACGAGGAAGGCGGTGATGCCCTTGTGGCCGCGCTGCTGCGGGTCGTCGCCGCCGGTGCGGGCGAAGACGAGGGCGACGTCGGCCCAGGTGCCGTTGGTGATGAAGGTCTTGGCGCCGCTGATCAGCCAGTCGTCACCGTCCCGGACGGCCCGGGTGGTGAGGTTGGCCGCGTCCGAGCCGGTGCCGGGTTCGGTGAGGGCGAAGCACGCGAGGGCCTCGCCGGAGGTGAGCCGGGGGAGCCAGTGGCGCTTCTGCTCCTCGGTGCCGTGGCTGTTGATCGACTTGGCGACGAGCCCGAGGGAGACGGAGACGATGCCGCGCACCGCCGAGTCGCCGCGTCCGAGCTCCTCCAGGACGAGGCAGTAGGCGAGGTGGTCGCCGCCGCTGCCGCCGTACTCCTCGGGCAGGGTGAGGCCGAGGAAGCCCAGCTTGGCGAGTTTGCCGACGATCGCGCGGTCCACGGACTCGGCGCGGTCCCACGCGGCGGCGTACGGGGCGATCTCGCGGTCGGTGAACTCGGCGGCGAGTTCCCGGACGGCGGTCTGCTCCTCGGACAGCTCCAGATTCACGGCGGCTCCCGGTTCCGGGCCCGGCGAGGGGCTGTCGCGCCCACCGACCTTCCGTGCCCATTAAACTAGCGCTGCAAGTTTTACGGGGGGACTGTAGCTCCGACCGGGCCGTGCTGGGAAGAGGCGCCTGTCAGAATCGGTCCCCGACCCACCCGACCGGAGGACTCCGGCCGGACGGACCGCCCGAGGAACCGGAGGAAGCCGCTCGATGGCCCGCCCGCGCACCCCGCTGCTCAGCCGCGAGCGCATCGTCTCCGCCGCGCTGCGGCTGATCGACGCCGAGGGCCTGGACGCCCTCTCCACCCGCCGACTCGCCACCGAGCTGTCGGTCAGCGGGCCGTCGCTCTACAACCACTTCGCGACCAAGGACGAGCTCCTGGACGCGGTCGTCGACACCGTCATCGGGGAAGTCGACCTGTCGATGTTCGGCGGATCGCCGGGCACGGCGGGTGCGCCGGGCACGGCAGGCACGGCGGGTGCGGCGGCGCCGACCCCGTGGCCGGAGGCGCTGCGCGACTGGGCCCGCTCCTACCGCGCCGCGCTGGCCGCCCACCCCAACATCGTCCCGGTGCTCGCCCAGGGCCCCGGCCGCCGGCCGCACGCGCTGCGCCTGGCCGACGCCGTGTTCGGGCACCTGGTGGACGCGGGGTGGCCGCGCGGCCAGGCCACCCGGATCGGCGCGCTGATGCGCTACTTCGTCACCGGCTCGGCGCTGGCCTCCTTCGCGGCCGGGTTCCCGGCGGACGCGGAGCTGTACGACGTCGCCGACTACCCGCACCTCGGCGAGGCGCACCGACTGGCCGGCCACCGGGGCACCGTCGACGAGGCCGCGTTCGAGACCGGTCTGGAGGCGCTCCTCGACGGGCTGGCGCTGCGCTTCGAGCGCCTCACCGGGGCGGGCGCGTAGCCCGCGCCGGCGGCCGGCCCCGCCTGGTCACCAGCGCCCGCACGTCACAAGGGCCCGCGCGTCACCGGGGCCCGCGCGTCACCAGGGCTCGCGTGCCAGGAAGGCCGGGCGCAGCGACGGGTCCACCGGGTCGTAGTAGCGGTGGTAGACGGGGGTGAGCCCGCCGGAGACCGGGGGCACGATCCAGCTCCAGTCCGCCGGGGTGGGCCGGCCGAGGCGCTTCTCCTGCGCGACGTGCTTGAGGAAGCGCTCCGACTCGGTGTGGTGGTCGGCCATCGTCACCCCCGCCTCCTGGAAGGAGTGCAGCACGGCGACGTTGAGCTCGACCAGCGCGCGGTCCCGCCAGAGGGTGCGGTCGTTGGAGGTGTCCAGGCCGAGCCGTCCGGCGACGGTGGCGAGCATGTCGTAGCGGTCGGCGTCGGCGAGGTTGCGGGCGCCGATCTCGGTGCCCATGTACCAGCCGTTGAAGGGTGCGGCGGGGTAGCGCACGCCGCCGATCTCCAGTGTCATGTCGCTGATCGCCGGTACCGCGTACCAGCGCAGGCCGAGTTCGGCGAACCAGGCGAACTCGGGGTGGGAGAGCGGGACTTCGAGCGTGGTGTCGTCCGGGAGCTGGTACCACTCGGGGCGCTCGCCGGGCCGTTCCCGGATCAGCAGGGGCAGTACCTCGAAGCGGTCCTCGGCGCACTTCCAGCCCAGGTCCCGGGCGAGGGCGGCGAGTTGGACGCCGGCCGGGTCGCCGGTCACGCGGCCGGTCACGCCGCCGGTGACATCGTGGGTGATGCCGTCGGGGATGCCGTCCGGGCCGTCGTACGGGCCGTCGTCCGGGTCGGCGGCCGTCGTCCGGTGGCCGGCGTAGCGGACGAGTTGCTGGTTGAGGATGCGCGCGGCGGGCCGGCCGGGCCGGTCGGGGGCGAACACCGAGACGACCGGGCGGATCCGGCCGCCGTTGCCGGCCAGCCGCAGGTGTTCGAAGCACTCGGCGGCGATGTCGTCGGCGGAGGTGAGGTGGCGCAGGTCGCGCACCACGAGGCTGCGCCAGTACAGCCGGCCGATGCAGCGGGCGGCGTTGCGCCAGGCCAGTTTGGCGCCGTAGGCGAGCTCGGCGGGGGTGTGCTCGTAGGTGCCGGTGCGGTCGATCTCGTCGAGCACGGCGCGTATCCGCTCGTCCGGGTCGCCGCCGGCCGCGGGCTGCTCGTGGTGGAACTGCCGGATGAACGAGGTGGCCTGGGCGGGGTCGGTGAACGGCGGGTCCGCCGGGAGCAGCGCGTCGCCCGCTCCGGCGGTGCGGGGCTCCGCGGGGTGGGGCCCGGAACCGTGGGGCCCGGGGTCGTGGGGTCCGGCGGCGTGTGGCCCGGCGGGGTGGGCCCCGGGGTGGGTGTGGGCGTACGGGCAGCCGCCGGCGGGCGCGGCGGCGGATCTGCGGGTGCGAAGCCGGTTGAAGATCAAGACATCCCTCCTGCCGAACAGGAGTACCGGAGCCGGCCGGCCCGCCGCAGGGAGTGAACGATTCGGCCCCCGCACCCGCGCTGATCGCGCTAGGGTGCGGGGGCCGGAGGTCCGGGGCCGGCGGAGCGGCCCGTGTCCTCCCGTCAGCCCATGTCCTCCAGGCGGACGCCCTTCGTCTCCTTCATGTACTTGGCCACGAAGACGATCGACAGCGCGGCGAAGGCGGCGTAGATCAGGTAGGTCGCGGACAGGTTCCAGCGGGACATCGACGGGAACGAGACGGTGATCGCCCAGTTGGCGATCCACTGCGCGGAGGCGGCGACGGACAGGGCGGCGGCGCGGACGCGGTTCGGGAACATCTCGCCGAGCATCACCCAGACGACCACGCCCCACGACATCGCGAAGAACAGCACGAAGGCGTTGGCGGCGACCAGCGCGACGGTGCCCTGGAGGTCGGGCAGGGTGACGTTGTCGCCGCTGCCGGTGGCCGAGGAGAACGCCCAGCCGGCGGCGCCGAGGGCGACGGCCATGCCGGCCGAGCCGATCAGGGCGAGCGGCTTGCGGCCGATCCGGTCCACCAGCAGGATCGCGATCACGGTGCCGAGGATGTTGATGACCGAGCCGATGAAGCTGATCAGCAGCGAGTTGCTCTGGTCGATGCCGACCGACTGCCACAGGATCGACGAGTAGTAGAAGATCACGTTGATGCCGACGAGCTGCTGGAAGACCGACAGGCCGATGCCGACCCAGACGATCGGCAGCAGGCCGAAGCGGCCGCCGAGCAGGTCACGGAAGCGCGGGCGGTGGTCGGAGGCGATCAGGGCCTGGACCTCGGCGATCCGGGCGTCGGAGTCGACGCCCTCGCCCTCGACCTCGGCGAGCACGGTGCGGGCGTCGTCGAGGCGGCCGGCCTGGATCAGGTAGCGCGGGGACTCGGGGATGACCGAGGAGAGCACGAAGTAGACGGCGGCCGGGATCACGCAGATGCCGAGCATCCACTGCCAGGCCTCCAGGCCGAGCAGCCTGCCGCGGGTGTCGCCGCCGGCGGCGTCTGCCAGCACCCAGTTGACCAGCTGGGATATCGCGATGCCGAGCACGATCGCGGCCTGCTGGAAGGAGGCCAGGCGGCCGCGGTACCTGGTCGGCGCGACCTCGGCGATGTAGGTCGGCGCGATCACCGAGGCGATGCCGATGGCGGCGCCGCCCAGCACGCGCCAGAAGGCGAGGTCCCACGCGGAGAACGGGAGCATCGAGCCGACGGCGCTGACGCCGAACATCAGCGCGCCCGCCTTCATGACCTTGATGCGGCCGTAGCGGTCGGCGAACCGGCCGGCCACCGCGGCGCCGATCGCCGACCCGAGCAGGGCCGAGGAGACGATCAGACCGGTCACGCCGTCGCCGACGCCGAACTTCTCCTGGATGCCCGAGACGGCGCCGTTGATCACGGAGCTGTCGTAGCCGAACAGGAACCCGCCGAGGGCTGCGGCTGCGGTGATGAAGACGACGAAGCCGAGGCGGCCGGGCGCGGTGGCCTCGACCGCCCCGGAGGGCTTCTGGGTGACGCTCACGATCTTGACTCCTGGTACTCAACGCTGAGCTCGGTAGCCGAGATCGTAACCCCTGTTCGTTTAACTCTTGTACACCGGGCTCCTCAAGTTTTGCTCCGAGAATTCGTAAGGTGAACAAGCAAATTGGGGCCGACGAGGTCCCGCGGCGGGCGGCGCGTCGCGTGCTCCGCCGCCGCGCCGCTGCGCCGCGCCGCCCGCCGGGCGCCTCACATCGGGGCGGACAGCGACAGCCCGAAGCGGCCTTCCTCGTCCGTCCACCAGTGGGTCAGCCGCATCCCGGCCGCCGCCAGCTCCTCGGCCACCCGCTCGCGGCGGAACTTGGCCGACACCTCGGTGCGCAGTTCCTCGCCGCGGTCGAAGTGCACCGGCAGGTCCAGGGCCGGGATCTTCACGGTCTGGGAGCGCAGCGAGCGCAGCCGCATCTCGATCCACTCCCGCTCCGCGTCCCAGAGCGCGACGTGCTCGAAGGCGTCCGGGTCGAAGTCGGCGGCCAGCTCGCGGTTGAGCACGTTCAGCACGTTGCGGTTGAACTCGGCGGTCACCCCGGCCGCGTCGTCGTAGGCGGCGACCAGCACGGCCGGGTCCTTGACCAGGTCGGTGCCGAGCAGCAGGTGGTCGCCCTGGTCGAGGGTGGCGCGCAGGCCGCCGAGGAAGCCGGCGCGCTCGTCGGGCAGCAGGTTGCCGAGGGTGCCGCCGAGGAAGGCGACCAGGCGCGGGGCGCCGTCCGGCGGCAGGCCGAGCCGCGCGGTGAAGTCGGCCAGCACGCCGTGCACCGCGACCCCGGGGTAGTCGGCGGCGAGCGCCTCGCCGGCCGAGGTGAGCGCGCTCTCGCTGACGTCCACCGGGACGTAGGTGCGCAGCGTGCCGAGGTCGTTCAGGGCGTCCAGCAGGAGCCTGGTCTTCTCGGAGGAGCCGGAGCCGAGCTCGACGAGCGTGCGGGCCTTGGTCGCGGCGGCGATCTCGCCGGCCCGGGCGGTGAGGATGGCCCGTTCGGCGCGGGTCGGGTAGTACTCGGGCAGCCTGGTGATCTCCTCGAACAGGTCGCTGCCGCGCGCGTCGTAGAACCACTTCGGGGGCAGCCACTTGGGTTCGGACGTCAGGCCGTGCTGCACGTCGTGGCGCAAGGCGGTGCTGAAGTGGTCGGCGGGGAGCAGCCTGGTGAGGTCAAAGCTGTTCATGACAGGGCGGTCCTCTGTTCAGAAGGTGAAGGTAGGGCGCGGGCTCAGCCGCGGCGGGGGAGGGGGCGGACGGTGACGGCCGGCGCCGGAGGAGGCCCGTCCGGTCCGGCTTCGGTGAGGGCTGCGGCGGTGGCGTCGAGGCCGTTCGGGGCTCCGGCGCCGGCCAGGGTTTCCGCGCCGGCGAGGGCTTCGGCACCGGCGACGAGGAGCGAGCCCTCGGGGACGGCCGTCCAGCCGGGCTCGTCGTCGTACGGTTCGGAGGCCACCACCAGACCGCCCCCCGGCAGGGTGCGGTGGTGCAGTGTGTCGCCCCAGGTGGTCGCCGCGACCGAGCGGCCGTCGGTCAGCAGCAGGTTGAGCCGCCCGGTGGTGTGCTCGGTGACGTCCGCGACGGTGGCCGCGAGCGCCTCGCCCAGCCCGGCCCCGGCGCGCAGCCGGTGCAGGGTGAGCGCCCACACGAGGGCGGAGTCGGTGCGCGCCTCCAGGTCCAGCAGCTCGGCGGCGGGCAGCAGCCCGGCGAGCGCGTCGAGCTTGTCCGGCCAGCCGGCCACCGCGCCGTTGTGGCTGAAGAGCCAGCGCCCGGCGGAGAACGGTGCGGCGGCGTGCTCGCCGGCCGCGCACCCCTCGGTGGCGGAGCGGACGGCCGCCAGCAGCGCCCGGGTGCGGATCACCCGGGCGAGGTCGGCGAAGGCGGCGTCCGCCCAGATCGGCCCGGCCCGGCGGTAGCGGGCGGGGATCTCGTCGCCGTCCGCGTACCAGCCGAGGCCGAACCCGTCGACGTTCATCGTGCCGTGCTGCTGCGTACGCGGCGCCCAGGACTGGCGGTGCAGCGCGTACGGCGGCACGACCAGCAGCTCTCCGGGTGCCACCGGCCGGCCCAGGTAGGCGATGTGGCGGCACATCAGGCATCGCCCTGGTCGGGGACGTCGGCGGCCGTGCGGAAGCCGGAGAAGATCTGCCGGCGGACCGGGTAGTCCCAGTTGCGGAAGGTGCCCCGGCAGGCCACCGGCGCGACCGCGAAGGCGCCGCCGCGCAGCACCTTGTACTCGGGCCCGAAGAACACCTCCGAGTACTCCTCGTACGGCCAGGCCCGGAAGCCCGGGTACGGGCGGAAGTCGCTCGCCGTCCACTCCCACACGTCGCCGATCAACTGCCGGACGCCGTACGGGGACTGGCCCGCCGGGTAGCTGCCGGCCGGGGCCGGGCGCAGGTGGCGCTGGCCGAGGTTGGCGTGGTCGGGCGTCGGGCTCCCGTCGCCCCAGGGGTAGCGGCGCGAACGGCCGGTCGCCGGGTCGTGCCGGGCGGCCTTCTCCCACTCCGCCTCGGTCGGCAGCCGCCGCCCGGCCCAACGGGCGTACGCGTCCGCCTCGTACCAGCTGACGTGCAGCACCGGCTCGTCCAGCGGGACGGGCTCCAGCGTGCCGAAGCGGCGGCGCAGCCACTGGCCGTCCTCGTGCCGCCAGAAGAGCGGGGCGGTCAGGCCGGCCTGCCGCCGGTGCGCCCAACCCTCGGGGGTCCACCAGTGCGGCTCGTCGTAGCCGCCGTCGGCGATGAAGCGCAGGTAGGCGCCGTTGGTGACGGGGGTGGTGTCGAACCGGAACGCCGGGAGGTCGACGACGTGGGCCGGGCGCTCGTTGTCCAGCGCCCACGGTTCGATGTCCGTGCCCATCGTGAACGGCCCCGCGGGGACGAGGACTTCGGCGGGCAGCGTGGCGGCGTCCGCGGGCGCGGGCGGTGGCGGGGGCGCGGCCAGGGCGGGTTCGCCCTTGCGGAGTTGATGGGTGATCAGCATCGTCTCGTCGTGCTGCTGTTCGTGTTGCGCGATCATGCCGAACGCGAAGCCGGCGTCCAGCAGCGGCGCGCCCTCCAGCGGGCTCGCCGCGAGCAGGTCGAGCACCCGGCCGCGCACCTCGTGCGCGTACGCGCGGGCCTCGCCGGGCGGCAGCAGCGGCAGGCTGGGACGTTCGGCGCGCGGGTGCTGGAACGCGTCGTAGAGCGGGTCGATCTCCGGGTGCATCGGGTCGTGGCCGCCGACGTTGCGCAGCAGCCAGAGCTCCTCCTGGTTGCCGATGTGGGCCAGGTCCCAGACCAGCGGCGACATCAGCGGCGAGTGCTGGGCGGTGAGGTCGTGGTCCTCGACGCAGTCGGTGAGGGCGGCGGTGCGGGCACGGGCGGCGAGCAGCTCGGCGGCGATGGCGTCGCGCAGCGACTCGGTGCCCGCCGGAGCCTCGGCGGGGGGTCGGACGTCGGTCATGGGGCGGCCTCCTCCGGGGGAGTGCGTCGGGTGCCGGCGCGCAGGGCGTCCAGCTGGTCGTCGGCCGGGCAGCGGCCGCGTGCGGGGTAGCGCTCGGCGAATTCGGCGACGGTGGCGCGCAGCCGGGCGGCGCCGGGCAGGCGGCCCAGCGCGGCGTCGGCGGCGGCGAAGCAGGCGAGCGCGGCGCGGCGCAGTTCGGGGTCGGCGACGGCCAGGGTGGCGGCCCGGCGCCAGACGTCGGTGCGCGGCGGGCGCGGCCCGTCCGTGCCCCGCGGCGGCCCCGGCGCCTTCAACGGCTCCAGCGGCTCCAGCGCGGCGAGTGCGGCGTCGGCGGCCACCGGGTCGTCCAGCAGCGCGGTGACCAGGGCCGCGGGCACCACCCAGCCGTCGCCGGGCTGGGCGTCGATCATCCGCAGCTCCAGGTGGCCGCGCGGGCGCACCGGCGGGAAGAGGGTGGTGCGGTGGTAGTCCAAGTCGGCCAGGGTGGGCGGGCGTTCGCCGGCGCCGCGCAGCCAGTCGCGGAAGGTGAGGCCGCGCGGAGCCGTCCACGGCAGGCCGTCCGGGCGGCGCACGCACAGCACTTCGGCGTCCAGCACGTACTGGGCCCACGCCTCGCGCGGGTCGCCGTGGTCGGGGGCCGGGGCGAGCGTGCGGGTCGGGTCCATCCGGGACCACACGGTCTGCCGGGTGGACCGGTGGCCGGTCGGCTTCCCGTCCAGCAGCGGTGAGTTGGCGAAGGCCGCGACCAGCACCGGGCCGAGCCGGTGCGCCAGCAGCCAGCGCCGGTCCACCGCGTGCGGGCCGTCCGCGTCGCCGGCGTCCAGGCACACCTGGAGGGACGCGGTGCCCGTCATCATGATGCGGCCCCAGGGGCCGGCGGAGTCGAAGTGCCGCTCCATCGCGAGGTACCGGGGATGGTCGAGGACCATCCGGCGGGGGCGGGCGAGGGGGTCGGTACCGGTGCCGGTGAGACGCAGGCCCTGCGCCGCGAACGCGGCCCGCAGGGCGGTCAGATCGCGCCGGGTGTCGTCGACGCAGGCCAGGAGGCCGGTGGCGGGCGGGGAGCTGAGCTCGACCTGTCCGCCGGGTTCGAGCGTGAGGCGCGAACCGGAGGGGAGCGATGTGCCGTCCTCGCCGCCGAGCGGCAGCGAACGGAGGGCGGCGTGGGTCCGTTCAGGGGGGACGGGCCGACTGGGACATCGGTCGTCGTGGACGAACCACTCGACCTCGACACCGACCAGCCGGGGCGGACCGATCTTGAAACACACCCCCGATACGTGGCTGCGCGCTCCCGACTCCGTCAAGGGGGTGACCTTGGCCGGGGGCGTCGGGGGGCTCTGCCGGTCGGGCGGAGTGGTTGGGGATACGGGTATCACCGGACTTACCATCCTCGGGATCACGATTGCGGCCCGGTCTACTTTGCCCAGTCTGCTACGGAGCATGCGGGGGCGCCCCGCAAAATTCGCGTGAATGTTCGTCTATGCAGGTCAGGGGCGGTGCAATCGGGTGAACGGCACTGTCCGTGAACGTCGTTCGGCGGTATTCCGTGCGGAGTCCGACGGCGCTTTCACGGGTTGCCCCGGGGGTCTTCACGCCCGTGCTCGGATCCGCGCGAGGCGTTCGAGGACGGTCTCCAGCACCGGTTGTGGCAGCGCGTAGTTCAGGCGCAGCGCGCCGTGGCCACCGGGGCCGGACCCGGGGCCGGACTCTGTGTCGGACTCTGTGCCGAACTCGGTGCCGTCGGAGGCTTCCAGCGCGCAGCGGTCGAGGAGCGCCTGGCGGGCGGCGGCCGGGGGGAGCCCCAGTGCGGCGGCGTCGAGCCAGAGCAGGTAGGACGCCTGCGGCGCGGAGCGGACGGCGGGGCCGAGGAGGTCGGTCAGGCGCTCGCGGGCGGCGGCGAGGTGGACGAGCAGGGCGTCCAGCCAGGGGCCGCCCTCGCTCAGCGCCGCGTGCTGGACGGCCTGTTCGACGAGGCCGCCCTCCCAGAAACCGAAGCCCGCCATGGTGTCGAGCAGCCGGGTGCGCAGGGCCGGGTCGGGCACGAGCGCGAAGCTGCTCGGGAGGCCGGAGGCGTTGAAGGTCTTGCCGACGGAGTTGAGCGTGACCGTGCGGGCGCGGAGCGGTTCGTCGACGGTGGTGACGGCGACGGGGTGGGTGTGGCCGGGGTGGGTGAGGTCGCCGTGCACCTCGTCGGAGACCAGCAGCGCGCCCGCCTCGGCCGCCTCCTCGGCGAGGGCGCGGATGTCCCCGGCGGGCCAGACGCGGCCGGACGGGTTGTGCGGGCTGCTGAGCAGCACCACGGAGGTGGGGCGGGGAAGCAGACCGGACGGAAGGCGGTAGCCGTCCTCCGGGCGGAGCGTGAGCGGCAGTTCGCGGTACGGCAGGCCGGCCGCGCGGCAGACCTGGGCGAAGCCGCCCCACTCCGGGGTGGGGAAGGCGACGGGCGCCTCCGGGCGTACGGCCTCCAGCAGCAGCCGGATCGCGGTGCGCGGGCCGAACGGCAGGAGCAGCACCCAGTCCGGGTCGACCGCGACGCCGTGCCGCGTCCGGTACCAGCGCGCCACCAGCTCCCGCCCGGCCGGGTCGCACACCGTGTACCCGTACGCCCGGTGCCGGGCCCGGCGGGTGAGCGCTTCGGCGACGGCGGGCGGGCCGGGCAGGTCCATGTCGGCGAGGCTCATGGCGATCACCCCCGGCGCCGCCGCACGCGCCCACTTGCTGCTCCCGGTCCCGGACCGGTCGAAGGGCCGCCCGAAGCCGAAGTCGGGCGTGGCGGCGGTGCGGGCGGGGGAGGGCGTGCGGGGCGGGGTGCTCGGGCTGCGGCTCACGGCGGGCCTCCGGGGCGTCGGGCGTGCGCCGCCACGCTAACCCCGGCGGGGCCGGCCCGTCCCACGCTTCGGGCGCGGCGGGCGGGGCGCGGGGGGTGGGCCGTATGCTCCGGGCGGCCTGCGAACGGCAGGCGCACGGGGGAGAGGCGGGCGGTGCGGATGGCGATGACGGCGCAGGAGACGGCCACCGAACAGGGCGACGAGGTCACGCTGTTCGTGGCCCGGCGGGTCGAGCCGGGCTACGAGGAGGCGTTCGAGGCGTGGGCGAAGAACATCCTCGCCGCCGCGTCCGCCCACGAGGGCAACCTCGGCACCGGGCTGCTGCGCCCGGCCGGGCCGGGCGAACCCTGGCACCTGCTGCTGCACTTCCGTGACGCCGGGGCCTTCCGCGCCTGGCAGGCCTCCCCGGCTCGGGCGGCCTGCTTCGAGAAGGCGGACGGCCACCACTACGAGGTGCACCGGCACGAGATCCTGGGCATGGAGGGCTGGTTCGCCACGACGCCCGGCGCGGCGCAGCGCCGCCCGCCGGTGCGCTGGCGGATGGCAGTCGCCTCGACGCTCGCGATCGCCCCGCTCGTCGTGGCGTCCACGGTGCTGATCGGCCCCTACCTCGCGGGCCTGCCGGTGCCGGTCCGCCCGCTGGTCACCGCGCCGCTCATCAGCGGGCTGATGACGTACGCGGCGCTGCCGCTGGTGACGCGGTGGCTGCGGAGGTGGCTGTTCCCGGCGGACAAGTGATCGGTGAGACGGGTGACCGCTGACGAGTGACCGCTGACAGATGACAGAAAACAGATAACAGATTTCAGCAGACAGATTTTGAAATCTGTTCGCTGAAATCCGTCCGCCGAACCCCGTCGGCCGTCACCCGCCCGCCGCCGCCAGGTACCGGGCCAGGCCGCGCCGTCCCCGTCGCATCATCACCGCGTGGTTCGCCCGGAACAGCGGGTGCAGCGGCAGGGCGAGCCGGCGCAGCAGGGGTTTGCCGGGGCGGGTGTCCTCCTCGAAGAGAACGCGGCAGCGGTCCGCGCCCTCCGGTGTGACGGTGAACCGGGACCATCCGGCGAGGTCGCCCCGCATGGCGACCTCCAGCACCCCCGCCACCGGGTCACGTCGGCGCGCCTCCAGCCCGATCACCAGCGTGTACGGCAGCAGCGCGCGCACCACCACCTCACCCTCCTCCTCGCCCGTCTGCCGCACCTCCCGGATCTCCGGCCACCACAGCGGGTAGCTCCGCACGTCCTCCAGCGCCGCGAACACCTCCCGTGCGGGTGCGGCGAATTGCCACGTGCCCCGGAAGCGGTAGTGGTTGGGGTCCACGGCCCCAGCCTAGTCCGGTCGGGTCAGCGTGAACGCGGTGTTGACCAGGGCGACGTGGCTGAACGCCTGTGGGGTGTTGCCGAGTTGGCGTCCGGCGTGCGGGTCCCACTGCTCCGAGAGCAGGCCCAGGTCGTTGGCGAGCCCGACCAGGCGCCCGAACAGTTCGCGCGCCTCGTCCGCCCGTCCGGTGGCGGCGAGCGCGTCGGCGAGCCAGAACGAGCAGGCGAGGAAGGCGCCTTCGTCCTCGGCCAGCCCGTCCCCGGAGAGCCTGTCCCCGGCCGGCTCGTCCCCGCCCGGCCCGCCCTCGGAGAGCCCGCCCCCCGCCCGCGCGTCCCGGCCAGGCCCGCCGCCGGACCGTCCGGCCCGGTACCGCCGGACCAGTCCGCCGTGGTCGAGCCCGTCGCGGACGGCGTCGACGGTGCGCACGACCCGGGGGTCGTCCGGTGGCAGGAACCCGCTCTTGACGACGAACAGGGTGGCCGCGTCCAGCCCCCGCCCCCCGTAGTGCTGGACGAAGACGCCGCGCCGCCGGTCGTAGCCGTGGGCGCACACGTCGGAGTGGACGGCGTCGCGCATCGCCCGCCACCGCGCCGTCGGCGCGGGCAGCCCGGTGGCCTCGGCGAGCCGGACGGCACGGTCGGCGGCGACCCAGCACATCACCTTGGAGTGCACGAAGTGCCGCCGCCCGTCGCGCACTTCCCACAGTCCTTCGTCGGGTTCGCGCCAGTGCTGTTCCAGGTAGGCCATGAGCGCCCGGAGCAGCGTCCAGACGTGCCGCTCCATCGGCAGACCGGCCAGCAGCGCTAGGTGCAGGGTATCCACCACCTCGCCGTAGACGTCGAGTTGGAGCTGGCCGACGGCGGCGTTGCCGAACCGCACCGGCCGCGATCCCTCGTAGCCGGGCAGCCAGTCGGCGGTGGTCTCGCCGAGCACGCGCTCGCCGGCGACCCCGTAGACGGCCTGGAGGTCGCCGGGGTCCCCGGCGATGGCGCGCAGCAGCCAGCGGCGCCAGGCGACGGCCTCTTCGCGGAACCCGCTGCGCAGGAGGGCGGAGAGCGTCATGGAGGAGTCGCGCAGCCAGCAGAAGCGGTAGTCCCAGTTGCGCGCCCCGCCGATCCGTTCGGGCAGCGAGGCCGTGGGCGCGGCGACGATCCCGCCAGTGGGCGCGTACGCCAGCGCCTTGAGGGTGATCAGCGAGCGCAGGACGGCGGCCCGCCACTCGCCCTGGTAGCGGCACCCGGCCGCCCAGTGCTGCCAGCGGGAGACCGTGTCGAGCAGCGCCCGGTCGGGGTCGGTGCGCGGGGTGGTGGCCAGGTGGGAGGGCTGCCAGGTGAGGACGAACGGGATGCGTTGCCCGGCGGCGACGGTGAAATCGGACGTTGTGACCCCGTCGAGGCCGTAGGTGTGCACGCCGTCGGGCACCCGCAGCCAGGCGGAGTCGGGCCCGGCGACGGCGACCCGGTGGTGTCCGGTGCGCCGCACCCAGGGGTCGACGCGCCCGTAGTTGAAGCGCAGCCGCAGCGCGCCGCGCATCGGGACGCTGCCGGTGAGGCCGTCGACGACGCGGATCAGCTGCGGGGCGCGCCGCCCGTCCGGGCCGCGCTGCGGCATGAAGTCGGTGACCCGGACCTGCCCGGCGGCGGTGTGCCACTCGCTCTCCAGGACGAGGCTGTCGCCCCGGTAGCGGCGGGTGCGGCAGGTGCCGGCGCCCGCGGGGGCGAGCCGCCAGGCGCCGTGGCAGGGGTCGCCGAGCAGTCCGGCGAAGCAGCTGGGGGAGTCGAAGCGGGGCAGGCACAGCCAGTCGACCGAACCGTCCCGGCCGACCAGGGCGGCGGTCTGCAGGTCGCCGATGAGGGCGTAGTCCTCGATGCGTCCGGCCATCACCTCCATTCTCGGCTCCGTGCCCGCATGGCGCCCCGCCGCCCGCTCCCGCCCGGCAGCTCCGTCGGCAGCGCCCGCCGGACGGAGCGGGAGACGGACCGGGGGACAGGGCGGGAAGCGGACACTCCGCTTGCACCCGTTCGGGGTGCGGGGGAGGATCTTCTGTGCTTGTAGTCTCATCTGTCACAGCAGTGGCCTGTGGTCGCTGCTGCCCCAGAACCGGAGTGAAGGAGTCACAGGCATGCGGCGACCGAGCTGGGTACCGGAGGGCACGGACCTGGACAAACCGAACGCCGCACGGGTCTACGACTACTACCTCGGGGGATCGCACAACTTCGAGGTGGACCGGGAGATGGCCCGCAAGGCGCTCGCCCTGTGGCCGGAGCTGCCCCAGATCATGCGCTCCAACCGGGCCTTCCTGCGCCGCGCCGTGACGCTGCTCGCCGAGCGCGGCATCTCCCGGTTCCTGGACATCGGCTCCGGCATCCCGACCTTCGGTGCCGTGCACGAGATCGCCCGCGCGATCCGCCCCGAGGCGCAGGTGGTGTACGTCGACCGCGACCCGGTGGCCGTCGCGCACAGCCGGCTGCTGCTGGCGGACGACCCGGGGTGCGCCGTCGTGCAGGCCGACCTGCGTGACGCGGACCTGCTGGCCCACCCCGAGGTGGCCGGGCTGCTGGCGGCCGGCGAGCCGGTGGGCGTCCTGCTGGTGGCCGTCGCGCACTTCGTCAGCGACGACGAGGACCCGTGGAAGCTGATCGCGACGATCCGCGACGCGCTTGCGCCCGGCAGCGCGCTGGTCCTCTCGCACGCCTCCTCGGAGGGCCGCCCCGACCAGGCGGAGGACCACCAGAACCTGTACCGGATGACGCCGACCCCGCTGACCATGCGCACCCGCGCGCAGGTCACCGCGATGTTCGAGGGCTTCGAGCTCGTGGAGCCGGGCGTGGTCTACCTGCCGCAGTGGCGGCCGGACCAGCCGGAGTCGGTCGGCGAACACCCCGAGCGGATGAGCGGGGTGGCGGGCGTGGGGTTCCGTCCTTGAGCGGACGAAGCGGACGCAGCGGGCCCGGTGGGCTCAGCGGCCGCACCAGACACAGCGGCCGCACCGGACGCAGCGGACGCATCCGGCCCGGCGGCCGCACCGGAGGCAGCGGCCGCACCGGACACGGCGGGCGACCGGTCGGCGGAGGCGGAACCGCGACCGCCGGGGCGGCGGTCGCATGAGCAGGACCCCGGCCCCCGGCAGCGCGGAGCGGTTCCACGAGGAGTGGGCCCGGCTGCTCTCCGGCGACCACGGTGCCGTCGTCCACCCCGGCCTGCTCGGCCGCCTGGTGGCCCGCACCGCCGCGCTGCTGCACCGCGCCCAGCAGGACGAGCCGTTCGAGCCGCACCTGGCCGCCCAGGCCGGCGCGGAGCTGGTCGACGCGCACTTCACCGACCCGGTCGTGCTCGCCCGCGCGGTGGAGCTGCTGCACGCCCAGCCGGTCGGCGACGACCGCGGCCCCGCCCTGACCGGCGCCTTCGCCGCGGGCTGGGCGGCCGCCCTGCGCGAGCGCACCCTGCGCGAGCAGGAGGCGATCCGGGCCGCCGCCGACCTCGCCCGCAAGGAGGCCGAGCGGGCGCTGCGCGCCTCCGAGGCCCGCTTCCGCGCCCTGTTCGAGAGCGCCGCGATCGGCATCGGCATCGGCGACACGGACGGCAACATCCTGGCCGTGAACAAGGCCCTGCAGGACCTGTTCGGCGCCGGTCCCGAGGACATGATCGGCCGCCGGGTCGGCGACCTCGTCCACCCCGAGGACACCCCCGGCGTGTGGGAAGCGTACGAGGACCTGATCAGCGGCAAGCGGGACTACTTCCAGTTCGACAAGCCGTACTACCGGCAGGACAGCGAGGTCATCTGGACCCACCTCACCGTCTCGCTGATCCGCGACGACGACGGCCGGCCGCAGTACCAGGTCGCGATGCTGGAGGACGTCACCGACCGCTACCGCCTCCAGGAGCGGCTGCGCCACCAGGCCACCCACGACCCGCTCACCGGACTGCCCAACCGGGCGGCCTTCTTCGAGCGGCTGGAGAAGCTGTTCGAGGAGCCGGAGCCGGGCGCCCGCTTCGGCCTGTGCTACGTCGACCTCGACGGCTTCAAGATCGTCAACGACAGCCTCGGCCACGACACCGGCGACCAGCTGCTCTCCGCCGTCGCCGCCCGCCTGAAGGCCGCGCTCTCCCCCCTCGGCCACCTGGTCGCCCGGCTCGGCGGCGACGAGTTCGTCGTCCTGCTGGAGAAGTGCCGGGGCGAGCAGGAGGCGATCGCCGCGGCGAAGACCGTCCTCAAGGCGCTGGCCGGGCCCGTGCTGATCGGCGATCACAAGCTCGCCGTGGGCGCGAGCGTCGGCGTGCTGGAGCGGCGCGTGTCCACGACCACCCCGGGCGCCGCCGTCCGGGCCGCCGACCTGACGCTCTACCGGGCCAAGGAGGCCGGCCGGGGGCGCTGGACGCTGTTCGACCCGAAGGAGAACGCCCGCGCGGTCAGCCGGTACGCGGTGTCCGTGCGGATGCCGGCCGCCCTCGACCGCGGCGAGTTCTTCATCGACTACCAGCCGCTCTACGCGCTCGGCGACGGCCGGCTCGCCGCCGTGGAGGCGCTGGTGCGCTGGCGCCACCCGCAGCTGGGCGTGCTCGGCCCGGACGAGTTCGTCACCACCGCCGAGGAGACCGGGCTGATCATGCCGCTCGGCCGCTGGGTGCTGGAGCAGGCCTGCGGCCAGGCCGCCGAGTGGATCAAGCGGTTCGGCGACGCCGCGCCCCAGCTCAACGTCAACCTGGCGGTGCGTCAGGCGCGCAGCGCGGCGCTGGTCACCGACCTCGGCCGGATCCTGGACGGCACCGGCCTGGACCCGGCCCGGCTCCAGCTGGAGATCACCGAGTCCACCGTGGTCGGGCCCGAGGACGAGGCGCTGCGCACCCTGCACGGCCTGGTGGACCTCGGGGTGTCGCTGGCGGTGGACGACTTCGGCACCGGCTGGTCCAACCTCGCCTACCTGCGCGACCTGCCGGTCTCCGGCCTGAAGATCGCCGGGTCCTTCGTGGGGGACCTGCACGATCCCGGCAAGGACGAGTCGACCGGGTGGCGCATCGTCAGCGGGCTGGTGTCGATGGCGCACGCGCTGGGGCTGAACGTCACCGCCGAGGGCGTGGAGACCCGCAGGGACGCCGAGCGGCTGCGCACCATCGGCTGCGACTGGGCGCAGGGCTGGCACTTCGGGCGCCCGGTGCGGCCGGCCGAGATCGCCCGCCGGATCGCGGAGGAGCCGCAGGGCCGTCCGGTCGGCGAGCGCTGAGGTCCGGGGAGCTGACGCCCGGAGCGCCGAGGTCCGGAGTGCTGAGGTCCGGGGAGCTGACGGCAGAGGCGGGTGACGATCGGGAGCGGTGACTCGGCGTCACCACGGGTCATGGGAAGTTACGTCAAAAATCGGACAAAAGCCCTTGACGTCACCGTGCGTGCGGACGGACGATGAGTCATTGGCTCAGTCGGCGTCCTGCGGGACGCGGCAGGCCGGTTCTTCCGACGGCGCCCTCGGCGCCGTGCGAGAGCCCGGAGCGGTGCGCACCCCACCTTCGGCCGCCCCAGGCGCTCTCGACAGTTCAGGCGGTCCCCGCGGGGCCACCTCCCCAGGCTGCGCGTGCGCGTATCCGTCCGCGCCCCGGGCCTGTTCGCCACATCTCCAAGGGCAGTGCCGCGCCGCTCCCCGGCGGCGCCGGCCGCCCCCCGCCTCCGTTCGTTCGAGAGGCCCTCCATGAGCACCACCCTGCCCCCCACCGCCGTCCCGTACCCGTACGCAGGACGGCCCTCCGGCGCCCCGCCGGACCGGCACCCGCACCGGCGCGCCAGCGACCGGGTCCTCGACCACCGTCCGATGCGCCGGGCCGGCGACCGCGTCGCCACCACCCACACGGTCAGCCTCGTCATCCCCGCCCAGAACGAGGCCCGCAACATCGCCTGGGTCTTCGAGCAGATCCCGCGCTGCGTCGACGAGGTCATCCTGGTCGACGGCGCCTCCAGCGACGCCACCGTGCCGATGGCCAGGCAGTGCCTGCCGGCCGTCCGCAGCGTCCAGCAGAGCGCGCCGGGCAAGGGCAACGCGCTGCGCACCGGGTTCGCCGCCGCCACCGGCGAGTACATCGTCATGATGGACGCCGACGGCTCCATGTGGCCCGGCGAGATCCCGCACTACCTGCACTTCCTCGACCACGGCTACGACTTCGTCAAGGGCTCGCGCTGCATCGCCGGCGGCGGCTCGCTGGACTTCACCCGGGTCCGCTCGCTCGGCAACCGCTTCCTGCTCGCCGTCGTCAACCGCCTCTACGAGGCGAGCCTCACCGACCTGTGCTACGGCTACTGCGCCTTCCGCCGCTCCTTCCTGGACGCCCTCGACCTGTGCTCCACCGGCTTCGAGATCGAGGCCGAGATGATCGCGCACGCGCTGCGTTCCGGGCTGCGGATCGCCGAGGTGCCGAGCCTGGAACTCCCCCGCCGCAGCGGTCACTCGCACCTGCACGCCGTCTCCGACGGCCGCCGGGTCCTGAGGACCCTGATCGCCGAGCGTCCCGGCGCCCGGTCCCAGGTGGCCGCCCCCCTGGGGGAGCGCTGATGGAGGGCACCGACCGGCGCACCGAGGCCGCCTGCCCGCGCCCTGCCGCCCGCGACTCGCTCCACACCCCCGTCCGCGTCGTCGAGCCGGAACCGGACGAGCCGGGGGCGTCGCGCGCACCCGGCGGTCGCGGCGCCGCCGACCCGGCCGGCCGCGTGTCGGCGTTGGTGCGGCTGCACGGACACCGGCCCGGCCTGGCCACGGCCACCGGTACGGCGGGCGGCCCCGCCGCGCCGCACCGGGCGCTGGTCGACGCCTCCCTCCGGGAACCACGCGTTCCCGCTCCGTCCACCGCGACACCCGCGGCGCGTCCCGGTCGGGCCGGACGCACCCGGGTGTCTGCGGGCCCGCGGAGGGACGACCCAGTCGACACGGACGACGTCGACACGAACGACGTCGACACGAACGACAAGGACCACACCGGCCGCAGGCCGATCCGAGGCGCCGGGGGTCCGGCGGCGCCACTGCGGGCGGACGCCCGGAGCGCGGCCCGGTCGGGGTCGCCGCGCCCCGGGTGCCCGCCCGCCCACCGGGCCGGTCCGCGCTGACGCGGACCTTTCCCGAACCTGCCCAGCCCCGGCGGCACCGCGAGGAGGAACGATGCGCGGCACCAGGTGGCCCGGCGCCACGACGACAGGCGCCACCACGGCAGATGCCACGACCTGTGGCACCACGGCAGGCGAAGGCGCCCGGTCCGGGACCGCCCCCGGGGCGAGGACCGGCGCGGTGCTGTGCCGGCCCGGCCACGTGCTCGACCTCGAACTCGGCCTCGAACCCGACGCCGAACCCGACCGCGTACCAGGCCCCGGACCCGACGCCGAACCCGACCGTGTACCGGGCCCCGAACCCGACGCCGAACCCGACCGTATACCGGGCCCCGAACCCGACTCCGGCCCCGCGGCGGACTCCGGCCCGGCCCGCCTCCGGACGCCCGACGGCAAGGGCGCCACCGGGGCCTCCGGCCGGGCCCTGGCCCTGGTCAGGCTGCACGGCCACCCGCTCGGCCTGGTCGGCGCGACCGCCGACGCCCCCGGCGCACTGCTCCCGGCCCTCACCGCGGCCGCCCGCCGGGAACTCGCCATCCCGATCGGCCGCCACCTCGCGGCCGACCGGACGCGGCCCGCGAACGGCCACGGCCCCCGCGCCCCCCGAACGTCCGCCCGCGTCCTCCATCCATGCCTCGCGGCCCGGGCGGACACCCTCCTCGACGCACCGCTGATCAGCGTGGTCGTGTGCACGCACGACCGCGCCGGGATGCTGCGGGACTGCCTGGACTCCGTCCTGCGCGTGGACTACCCGCGGTTCGAGGTCGTCGTGGTGGACAACGCGCCGCACAGCGAGGCCGCCGCCCGCCTGGTCCGCGAGCGCTACCAGGGCCGGGTCCGCTACCTGCGCGAGCCGATCGCCGGCCTGGCCCGGGCGCGCAACCGCGGACTGGCCGTCGCCGCGGGGCAGTTGATCGCCTACGTCGACGACGACATCGTCGTCGACCGGGCCTGGCTGGCCGCGATCGCCGAGGCCTTCGCCGGCTCCCGGCGGACCGGCTGCGTGACCGGGCTGATCCTGCCCGTCGAACTGGTCACCGACGCCCAGGCCGCCGTCGTCCGCCACGCGGACTTCGACAAGGGCTTCGCCCGCCGGCGGTGGTCCCTCGCCGACCCGCCGCCGGACCCCCTCTTCCCGTTCACCGCGGGGCGCTTCGGCTCCGGCGGCAACATGGCCATCCGGGCCGACCTGCTGCGCGCCCTCGGCGGCTTCGACCTGGCCACCGGCCCCGGCACCCCGGCCAGGGGCGGCGAGGACCTGCTCGCCTTCTTCCGGGTGCTGGCCGCCGGGCGCGAACTCGTCTACCAGCCCGACGCCGTGGTCTGGCACCGCCACCGCCGCACGGAGGAGGCGCTCGCCGTCCAGGCCTTCGGGTACGGCAGCGGCCTCGGCGCCTACCTGACCGCCGCCGCCCTCCACGAGCCGCGGCTCCTGCCCGCCCTGCTGCGCCGCCTGCCGCGCGGCGTCGCCCTCGCCCTCGGCCGGGCCCGCGCCCGGCCGGCCGCGGACGAGGCCTGGTCGTGGCGGCTCTCCCGGCTGGAGCTCCAGGGCCTGCTGTACGGGCCGCTCGGCTACCTGGCCGCCGTGCACCGGGCCTACCGCGACAACCGGAGGGGCTGACGGGCACCATGGCCGACACCTCCCGCCGGACCGCCGCGAGCACGGACGCGCAAGCGCAAGCGCACGCGGTCGCGGCCGCCGCGCCGAGCCTGTCCGTGGTGGTCTGCGCCTACACCACCGAGCGCTGGGACGACCTGTGCGCCTGCCTCGCCTCGGTCGCCCGCCAGCACCGGCCCGCCGACGAGGTCGTCCTGGTCGTGGACCACTGCCCCGAGCTCGCCGCCCGCGCGGCCGAGGGCTTCCCGTCGGTCCGGGTCGTCACCAACGGCGAGTGCCGGGGCCTGTCCGGCGCGCGCAACAGCGGGGTGCGCGCGGCGCACGGCGAGATCGTGGCGTTCCTGGACGACGACGCCGCCGCCGAACCCGACTGGGCCGACCGCCTGCTGGCCGGCTACCGCGATCCGCGGGTGCTCGGCGTCGGCGGCCTGGTGCGGCCCTGGTGGGAGGCCGGGCGGCCGGCCTGGTTCCCGCCGGAGTTCGACTGGGTGGTCGGCTGCTCCTACCGCGGCCTGCCCGAACGCCCCTCCCCGGTACGGAACTTCATCGGCGCCAACATGTCCTTCCGGCGCTCCGAGGTGCTCGCGGCCGGCGGCTTCCGGACCGGCCTCGGCCGCGTCGGCAAGCGCCCGCTGGGCTGCGAGGAGACCGAGCTGTGCCTGCGCCTGGCCGTCCGCCGCCCGCACGGCCTGCTGCTGTACGAGCCGTCGGCGGCCGTGCGCCACCACGTGCCGGACACCAGGACGACCTGGCGCTACTTCCGGTCGCGCTGCTACTGCGAGGGCCTGTCCAAGGCCGCCGTGGCCGGCCGGACGGGCGCGGGTCCGGCCCTGTCCAGCGAACGCCGCTACCTGCGCTCCACCCTGCCCCGGGCCGTCCTCCGGGAGGTGCGGGCGGGCGGCGGCCGCGGGCTGCGCACGCTCGGCGCCCTGCTCGGGGGCGTCTCGGCCGCGTCGCTCGGGTACGCGGTCGGCTCGCTGCGCCGGCGCGTGCGCCCGCACGGCGACCGGCCAGTCCGCGGCGCCGCGCCGGGCGGGAGCCCGCCGTGAGCGCCGTCCCCGTGTTCCTGTACCACTCGGTCGCCGACGACCCGCCGTCCTGGATCGCGCCGTTCACCGTCTCCCCGCGGGCCTTCGCCGAGCAGCTCGACCGGATCGCCGACAGCGGTCTGACCGTCGTCCCGCTGCACCGGCTGGTCGCGACCCTGCACGGCGGTCCCCGGCTGCCCCCGCACGCGGCCGTGCTGACCTTCGACGACGGCTTCGAGGACTTCTTCTGGACGGTGGCCCCGCAGCTCGCCGACCGCGGCCTGCCGGCCACCCTGTTCGTCACCACCGGGGCCGTCCACCCGCCCGGCGGCGCGCCGGAGGGCAGCCTGCTGCCGCCGGCGCCGATGCTGACGTGGCGTCAGATCGCCAACCTGGACGTCCTGGGCGGGGTCGAGATCGGCGGGCACAGCCGCACCCACGCCCAGCTGGACACCCTGTCGTGGGGTGCGCTGGACGCCGAGATCGGGTACTGCAAGCGGCAGTTGGAGGAGGTGCTCGGCCACGGGGTGGACTCCTTCGCCTACCCGCACGGCTACTCCAGCGCCGTGGTGCGCCGCCGGCTGCGCGAGTACGGGTGGTCCTCCGGGTGCGCGGTGCGCGACGCGTTCAGCTCGGCCGCGGACGATCCGCTGCGCATCGCCCGGCTGACCGTCCGGGCCGACACGGCGCCCGAGGTGTTCCACCGGTGGACCCTCGGGCAGGGCGCGCGGTTGGCGCCGTACCCCGAGTCCGTCCGCACCAGGGCCTGGCGGGGCTACCGCCGGCTGCGAGCGGGGCTCGGGCGCCCGGTCGGCGGTCCGGCCGGGGCCTGAGGGGAGCCGGCCGAGAGGGCCGGCGGGCTCAGTGCTGCCAGACCCGCACCCACTCCACCTGCATCTGCGCCGAGTCGACCGAGGCCGGCGGTTGGTCGGGGACGCCGACGGCGAGGCTGAGCAGCACCTCCATGGCCACGTCCGGGATGTCCGCCTTGTCGGTCATCCAGTACCGGGCCTGGCCGTCGACCAGCCAGGTGAGGGAGTCGGCCTCCCAGTCGAGCGCGAAGACGTGGTACCCGGCCGGGAAGTCCAGCGGCCCGTAGTGGCCGGCCGAGGACAGGTCGGCGCCCTTCGGGCCCGCCCAGTGCACGGACATCTGGACGTTCCGTGACGTCCCCAGGAACTCCGCCACGTCGATCTCGGGCGGGGTGACGCGGGTGACCGGCGACAGCCAGAACGCGGGGTAGACGCCCTGCTCGGCGGGGATGCGGACGGCGGCGGCGACGTAGCCCCGGGTGAAGGTGAAGCGCGGGGTGCCGTTCCAGCTGTCGCGTCCGGTGGAGACCATGCCCGAGGTCCACGGGTACGTCCGGCCGTCGGACCCGGGGGTCGTGGCGCGCTCGGCCCGCAGGGTGAGTGCGCCGCCGCCGACGGACACCTGGCCGGGCTGGTACCACTCGGACTCGCGGTTGCCCGCGTTGGTGCACCCGTTGTTGTTCCAGTCGTAACAGGTCACCCAGCGCGACGAGTCGAGCGTGGACCCGCCGAACTCCTCCTTGAAGACGAGGTGCCAGGACCCGGGGGCGTCCGGCCGGGGGGCCTGGCCGGCGGAGCAGCCGGCGGTGGCGGCCAGCAGGACGAGCAGTCCGGCGCCGGCCGCCCGGCCGGCCCGCAGGGCGCGGCGGTGCCACGGATCGCGGTGGCGGGACGCGGTACGGAGCCTCATGTCGGTGGCCTCCCTTCGGACGGCCGGTCCGCGGTGGGCGCCGCCGCCCGCCTGCGGTGCCGGACGGCGGCCGGCACCAGGACCGTCAGCGAGGTGATCAGGGCGACCGCGCCGACGGCCCGCGCGGTGCTGATGGACCGCGTGAAGAAGAAGACCTCGGCGACGACCGTGTCGATCGCGACGCTGAACGCGACGGTGAGGACGACGGCTTCGAGCGGCTCCCGGCGGCGCCCGGCGCGCACCGGGTGGGTCAGGCGCAGCGCCGCCGCGCCGGGGCAGAGCAGCAGGAAGGAGGCCGCGACGACGGCGCGCAGCGGCAGTAGGGCCGCGGGCAGGGTCGTGGCGGCGAGGGCCACCCAGCCGGACACCGCGAGGACGGCCTCGGCGGGCGGCAGGCCCGCCGGGAGGCGGGTGAGGGCGCGGACCGGGAGGCGGGTCACGGCCGGCCTCCGTGCTGTTGCGGCCGGGGCTGCTGCGGCTGCTGCGGGTGGGGCTGGATCTCGGGCGCGTTGTGGTCGACCAGCTCGTACACGACGGCGTCGGAGTTGCGGAACACCGGGGAGAACAGGTGCGAGCCGTCCACCGCGGCCTCCAGCCGGGGCACGGTGTCCGCGGGCAGCACGCCGGTGATGTAGCACTCGGCGGTCTGGGCGCGGTTGAGGACGAGGTACACCGGGCCGGGCGGGGCGGCCAGCGACACGGCCTGCTCCAGGCCCGCGAGCGGGTCCTTCACCAGGAGCCCGCGATTCTCCAGCTGGTTCCAGGCGATCACCACCCGGTCGTGCTGGTCGTAGTCCTTGTCGATGTCCGGGACGTTGTTGGTGACCGTCACGACGAGCGAGCCGGCCGGCGCCGTCCGGTACAGGAACTCGGTCGCCGCGACCTCGCGGGAGGTGAAGGACTCCATCATCTCCTTGCCGTAGTAGCCGAACACCAGGCCGCCGAGGAAGGCCAGCAGGAGCGCGAACGAGGCGGCGGCCCGCAGCCGCACCCGCCACCGCGCGGGCGCCCCGGCGCGCAGCACCAGCGCGGCGACCAGCATCGCGGCGGCGGGCAGGGCGAACAGGTAGGAGCGGAAGATCATCTCGCCGCCGTAGCTGTTGAGCGCCGGCATCGGCATCGGGGCGATCAGCAGGTACGGCAGGGCCGTCCGGCGGGTCCAGGGCCGGCGCAGCAGCGCGACCGCGGCCAGCAGCACCACGGCGGCCGACAGCCCGCGGTCCACCCAGGCCAGGAGCACCTGGCCGGGGGCGGGGGAGCCGAGCCCGGTCAGCCACGTGGGGGCGTTGGCGTCCGGCGAGGCGATCGCCGCGACGAAGCTGCGCAGGTTCGCCGCGATGTACGGGCGGGCCGCGGTGGCCAGCCAGACCGCCTGCAGGACGACGGCGCACGCGAGGACGGGCAGCACGACGCGGCGGTTGCGGCGGGGGAGCGACAGCGCGGCCAGGAAGACGATCAGCATCAGCGGGGTGAGCTGGTGCGAGGTGACCAGGACCGCCACCAGCAGCAGCACCATCAGGAACCGGGCGGGCCGCCAGCCCTCGCGCACCGCCGCGGCGCCGGCCGCCCCGGCGGGCGGCGGGTCGGCCGGCGCGCCGGGCGGCCGGACCGGTGTCAGCTGCTTGAGGACCATCGCGAGCACGGTGACGAAGAGCAGGAACCCGAAGGTCTGCGGCGCGAAGTAGTCCTGCCCGATCCACATGCACGAGAAGAAGATCCACACGGCCCCCCAGACCAGCCGCCAGTCCCGGGTGATCGTGCGGTAGAGCAGGATCAGCGGGCCGATCAGCAGCACGTCGGCCACCGGCGTGGCCCAGTGGGCGTAGCCCATCGCCGACGGCAGTCCGGTGGCGCGCAGGAGCAGGCCGTTGACGACGAAGAAGCCCGGCCACTGGTTGTAGATGTCCAGCCAGCCCGGCCGCGGCACCGGGCCGCCGTGCCGCAGGAAGGCGTCGACCACCTCGACGTGCTTCCACGCCCACGAGTACCGGACACCGGGGTAGAGCAGGCTCGGGGTGGCGTGCACGATCGCGATGAGCCCGACCACGTACGCCGCCGACCACGCGTGGCTGAGCCGGGGGCGGCGCAGCTGGACGGCGAAGCCCAGGGTCAGCAGGCCGAGCGCGACCCAGAACAGCACCGGCAGCACCTCGATCAGCCCGAGGTCGTCCATCCGTTCCAGGTGCACGTGGCGCAGCGACACCAGCCAGAGCGCCATGGCCACCGGGAGGGCGCCGCGCGTGACGAGCGTGCGCACGGACGGTCGTCGCGGCCCGGCCCCGGCCCCCGCCGACGGCGGGCGGTCGGTGCGGACGCCGCGGGGCGCGGGCGCCGCGGGCCTGGTCATCCCGGCCACCGGGCCGGTGCGGCCGTCGCGCCGGTGTCCTTCAGGGCCGCGCCGGTGTCCTTCAGGGCCGTGCCGGTGTCCTTCAGGGCCGTGCCGGTTTCCTCCAGGGCCGCGCCGGCTTCCTTCAGCACGGGGACGACGTTGGCGCCGACCCACCAGTGGCTGCGCCCGTACCGGGTCGACTTCTCCAGGTTCGAGGCCACGTGGCAGAGCCAGGCCAGGAGCGGGAGTCCGACGCCGCCGGGGGGATCGTCGAACCCGGCGGCGCGCAGCAGCCGGAGGTCGGCGGGCGGGAGGGAGCCCGTGCGGACGGCGTCGGTGACCAGGGCGCCCCAGGGGCGGCCGGACAGCTGGGCGCGCAGCGCGATGACGAAGGTGCACGCGTCGACCTCGGCCGGGCCGTTCGGCCGGGCGCCGCCCCAGTCGAGCACTCCGGTGACCCGGGTGCCGTCCTCGCCGAGCAGGACGTTGCCGGGGGCGAAGTCCCCGTGGAACCACGCGACGGCGGTCGGCCGGCCGGTCAGTTCCCGGTGCAGCAGCTCGACGAGGGCGTCCAGGTGTTCGGCCCCGGGGCCCGCGCGGCACCAGCCGATCCGTGCGGACAGCAGGGCGCGGCGCGGCTCCACCCAGTCGTCGAGCCGGTCAGTGAGGGGCTCGGTGCGCCCGGTCGCCCGGTGCAGCTCGGCCAGGGCGCCCAGCGCGGCGGCCGCCACCCGGGGGGCGTGCTCGGGGAAACGGGCGAGGTGTCCGTCGGCGGTGACGCCCGGCAGCCAGTCCTGGGTGACCAGGGGCAGCGGCCCGTCGAGGCGGCGGGACACCGGGCGGGGCAGGAGCCGGCGCCACTCGCCCAGCCGGGGGTCGGCGTCGAGCCGGCGCAGCACCTCCCACTCGCCGGCCAGGGTGGCGACGGCCGGGGCGCTCCGGGGGTGCTTGACGGCCAGCGGCGGCGTGGCGGTGCCGTCCAGGCGGAACACGAGCACGTCCGAGCGGCCCTGGGAGCTGTGGTGGGCGGTGGCGCCGCGGGCGGGCCCGATCCGGCGGGCGAGCCGCCGGGCGGTCAGGCCGTCGACGGGCCGGTAGAGCAGGGCCGGGCGGCGGATCGGCAGCAGACCGGCCACCGCGAGCCAGGCGGCGGCGGCCGGCCCGGCGGGCGTGGGGGTCTCGGCCGGGGCCGTCTCACGGGTGCGGGTGGGCAGCCACCAGGAGCGGCGCCAGAGCAGGGCCCCGGCCACCGCGCACTGCGCCACCAGCCAGGCCAGCCCGGCGCCCGCGACCCCCATGGGCGCCAGCAGCAGCACCGTCAGCCCGAGGGCCAGGACGGCCTGCGCGGCCAGGACGGCCAGGACGACCCGCAGCCGCCGCCGCACCCGGCAGGCCGCGACGGCGACGGCGACCACCAGGTTGGGCAGGGCCGAGAGCGCGAGCAGCCGCAGCGTCGTCGTTCCGGCTCGGGCGTAGTCGGGGCCGAACACGGACAGCACCCAGGGCGCGGCCACCGTCGCCGCCAGCACCGCGGCCGCGAGCACGGCCCCGCTGTGGCGGAGCACCCGCCGGCAGTGGCGCAGCAGCTGTTCGGCGGCGTCGGGGGAGTCCGCCGGGCTGGTCGCCTCGACGATCAGGGAGGCGCTCATGTTGATCGCGAACTGGTAGAGCGCGTACGCCACCAGCCAGGCGATCGAGAAGTAGGCGCCCGCGGCGGCCCCGAGCCGGCCCAGCACGATGAGCGGCGGCAGCGTGGTGGCGGCCAGCCAGCACAAGGAGCCGGTCCAGTCGGCGGCCAGGTAGGCGGGGGAGGGGGCCTGCCGCGGTGCCCCGGCGGGCGGGCCCGTGCCCCCGGCGGCCCGGCGGACGTGCCGGGGGATGGCGCGGCAGACGATGAAGGTGTTGGTGAACAGCACGGAGAAGGCCAGCCCCGCGCCCCAGGAGCCGAGGATCGCGGCCCGCGCGCCGGCGGCGGCGAACAGCACGAGCAGCAGCAGCTTCACCGTGGCGAACAGGGTGTTCTCCAGGACCACCCAGTCCGCGCGGCGCAGTCCGGTCAGCACCCCGTCCTGGACGACGAACAGCGCGTACGCCGCGGTGGCGGCGGCGAACCCGGCCGCGACGGGCGGGGAGCGCAGGAAGCCCAGCCCGGGGGAGAGCCGCGGGACCAGCAGGACGAACCCGGCGCCGAGCAGCAGTCCGCAGCCCGCCGCCGCGAGGTAGGCCCGGCCCACCAGCCGTCCGGTCCGGCGCCCGGCCGGCGGGACGAAGCGGATCATGGTGTTGACCAGGTTGAGCTGCCCGACCCCGCCGAGGAACATCATCGCGGAGACGGCGGCGAAGCCGGCGCCGACCGCGGCGGGCGTGAACAGGCGGGCGGCCAGCGCCCAGTAGCCGGCGCCGACCCCGGCGGTCACCAGCGAACTGGCCGTGAGCAGGTGTCCGTTGCGCAGCAGCGGGTCGGACCGGCGCGCGGCCGTCCGTCCGCGGGCCGTGGCCGTCCGTCCGCCGGCTGCGTTCGTTCGCCCGTCGGTCGCGTCGGTCGCGTCGGTCGCGTCGGTCGCGTCGGTCGCGTCGGTCGCGTCGGTCGCGTCCGTCCGTCCGCCGGTCGTGGACGGGCGTCGGGTGGCGGCCGTGGGGGCGCCGGGCCGGGCTGCGGGGGTCTTCATCCGGGGCGCTCCCCGTCGGCCGGCCCGGTGCCGCCCGGAGGAGCGGCGGCGCGGACGCGCGCGGTGGCCCGGGCGAGTGCGGCGAGCCGGGGTGCCGCGCCGGCCCGTCCGGCCTCGGGCACGGCCAACAGGGCCAGCAGCGCGCGGACTTCGGGCGGATGTCCGGGCGCCCGGCAGTCCGGGCAGCCGCCCGGCCGATGGCCGATCAGCCGGCCCACGATCCCGGCGAGCCCGGCCTGATACGGGTGCCGGGCCGTCGGGACGCCCGCGGCGGCCACGGCGGGCGCCGCGTTCGCCGGGGCGGCGGCGCGCCGGGCCCAGGTGAGCAGCGGGAGGTCGGCGGCGGTGTCCCCGACGGCCAGCGCGGGGACGGCGGTCCCGTCGCCGAGCGCCGCCAGCAGGGTGCGCACGCCGCCGGCCTTGTCGACGCCGCGCGGGACGAAGTCCGACTGGGCGTCGCCGGTCACGACGGTGAACCGGGTCCCGTACGGCGGCCGGCCCAGCAGCCCGGCGACCGTCCGGGCGGGCAGCGCGGTGCGCCGCGGGCCGTCCCCGGCACTCGCGCGGAGGGACCACCGGGCGTACGGGTCGACGAAGACGCCCGGCAGTGCCGCGAGTCGGCGCCGCAGGCCGGTGGCGTCCGTCCCGCTGACGGGGTGGACGGCGCCCGTCCCCGCGTCGAAGGCCACCGCGCCGTACTCGGCGACGCCGCCGGCCAGCCGGTAGGCCGCGCAGCGGTCCCGCACCTCGGGCAGGGAACGGCCGGTGGCGAGCAGCACCCGGTAGCCGTGCGCGCGCAGGGCCCGCAGGGCGAGCATGCCCTGCGGCGAGGACGCGGGGAACCCGAGGACGTCCGACTCCAGCACCCCGTCGACGTCCAGGACGCACCAGGGGCCTTGGGGATCGGTGTCCAGATCGGCCAGATACGCGCCGGCGAGGAAGCGCTGGACGGCCGCCGCCTGCGCCCGCCGCTCGTGGGCGCGGACGAGGGGCGCGCTGGCCGGGTCCGCCGTCCGGGCCTGCCGCGCGGCGTCCCAGTTCTGGACCAGCCGGAGCAGGCACCAGCGCGCCGGGTCGATCCGGCGGCCGGTCAACTGCTCGTAGGCGGCGAGGAGTTCGGTCTCGGCGACGTGGGAGTGCGCGGGGCCGCCGGGCGCTTCGGTGACCGCGCCCGCGAGGTCGAAGGCCGCGTCGTAGGTCGCCAGGTCGAGGTTGCTGAACGCGCCGTCGGCGAAGCCGGTCTTCGTCCGCCCGCCGGTGCCGTCGGGGGGCCAGTGCCCGTCCCCGGTGCGGCCGTCGACGACGCAGGGCCGGGGTGCGGCCAGCAGGGACCGGGCCAGCGGGTACAGCAGGGCGGGGCGCAGGACGGGGTCGAGGCGGCCGCCGACGGGGGCCAGGATGCGGGCCGCGACCTCCCAGACCGGCTGGCGTCCGGCGAGCCCGAGGCTCCGGTCGGCAGGCACCGAGAGGAGCCGTTGGCGGGCCGCGACGTACCGGGCGACCTCGGCCGGGCGGGGGCGGCCGGTGCGGTCGGCGGCGGTGCCCGGCGCCGGACCCGAGCCCGGCCCCGGCCCGGGTTCGCCGGGCAGGCGGGCGCGCAGCAGGACGCCGTCCGCGAAGCCGTGGACCTCGGGCACCAGGCCGTCGAGCGCCCGGGCGACGGTCACGGCCTGCCGGCCGAGGTAGCCGACCCCCGCCCACTGGGCGACGAGGGGCAGGGCGCGCTCGCGGCCGTCGGCGCCTTGGACGTGGGCGGTCAGGGGGACGGAGAGGTGTGACCAGCGGGAGAGCGGGCCCGCCGTGCCGACCTCGGGCGCGCGGGCGGCCGTCCATCCCGCGCCCGGCGGCAGGTCGGGCGGCACGTTGCGCAGCACGTTGGGAAGCAGGCCGGCGAGCGCGGCCGCGCCCAGCCGGCGGCGGACCTCCCAATCCCCGCCGGGCAGCACGACGCACGGGTACCGCCGCAGGACGTCGGGCACCGGTCCGGCGTCCTCGAAGGTCGCGAACAGGGGGACGACGGCATCGGCGGGGAAGCCCGCGCGTTCTGCGGCTGCGGCGACGGCGGCGAGCGATCCGCCGGTGGCCGGCGGATCGTCGAGGAGGAGGACGGCGCCCGCGCCCTCGCGGACGGCGCGGACGACCGTCGCCCGGCCGGGCAGCAGCGTCAGTCCGGGCCGGGTGGTGCCGACCGTCACCGACCGGTGGCCGAGCCGGCGCAGCGCCGCGCCGGCCAGGGGCGCCAGGTAGCTGCCCGACGTGCGCACCCCCAGGACCAGGAGCGGCCGGTGCCGGGTGCCGTGCGGCCCGGTGAAGCGGCGGGCCAGCTCGACGGCGTCCGCCGGGTGCTGGTCGAAGCTGCGGAAGCAGGACGGCGGGCGCAGGTACTCCGCGCCGAGCAGCGCCCCGGCGCCGGGCAGCGCGGCGAGCCGGGCGGCGGCCTCGTGGACGGCCCGGACGAGGTCCGCGTCCGGGGTCTCGCCGTGGCCGTCCCCGTGGCCGTCCCCGTGGTCGTCGCCGTCGCCGAGGGGGCCGGGCTCCGGGGTCTCGCCGTGGACGTGGCTGTCGCCGAGGAGGCCGTCGACCACCGATCCGGCGAGCCGGTCGCGCAGCGTGGCCATCCCGTCGCCCCAGCGCCGCAGGCCGCGGCCGGGGGCGACCGACCGGAACGTCCCGGCGGACAGCGCGACGCCGAGGCGCGCGGCCCGGAGCGCCGAGCGCGCGGCGGGCCCGCGCGCCTCCGGGGCGAGGTGGTCCACCAGGCGCCGCGCGCCCCAGGAGGCGCCCTGGAGCCGGTCCTCGACGATCTGGCAGATCCCCGCGCTCAGCAGGAAGGCGTCGAGCAGGCGGGACGTGTCCGGGTGGGGGGTGGTGCGGCGGGACTCTTCGACGGCGGTGACCAGCCGGGCCGTCAGCTCGGTGACGTCCAGGTACAGATCGGCGGTGCGGGACGGCTCGTCGGAGCCGGAGCGCGGTGAGGACGGGCGGCTGGAACGTTCCGCCGTGGAGAGTGCCGCCGGGGCCTGCGCGTCACTCATCGTCGGGCTCCCGGAGTGGCTGGGATCCTCGTCTCCGGCGCGCGTCACCGGCGTGCGTCACCGAAGTGTCAGCGGTACTGTCTCCCATCCTTAGCCCGCCGGTCACCTTCAGTCAATACAGCGACGGCCAGTGGACCTTTTCTCCCTATATATGGGCAATAAATGCGCACCGATCGTGACGTGGAGTAGTCGAGGCGCCGGGGAGTTGACACAGTGTCGGAGCCGCGCGACCGCCTGTCCCCGTCGTCCGTCCGGCCCGAATTGCCGCCGCCTTCCCGGACGCCCAGGCTGGACACTGTGATCCCCACGGACGTCCGGGGTGCCGGTCGGCGCCGCCGGGTGCGCGCGGTCGCCAGTGCGGCCGCGCTCTGCGCGGTGCTGCTGGCCGGGTGCGCGGGCTCGGGCGGCGGCCCGTCCACGAACGGCTCCCCGGGGCCGACGGGCGGCACCGGCTCCCCGGGCTCCCCGGTCCGCGTGCCCCGGCCCGACCACGTCGTGGTGGTCGTCGAGGAGAACAAGTCCTATTCCGACGTGATCGGCAACACCTCCGACGCGCCGTTCATCAACGCCCTGGCCGCGCAGGGCGCGTCCTTCAGCCGGTCCTACGCCGTCGCCCACCCCAGCCAGCCCAACTACCTGGCGCTGTTCTCCGGTTCCGTCCAGGGCGTCACCGACGACTCGTGCCCCGAGTCCTTCGGCACGCCCGACCTCGGCTCCGCCCTGCTCGCCGCGGGCCTGACCTTCACCGGCTACTCCGAGGACCTCCCCGCCGCCGGCTACACCGGCTGCGCCGCCGGCGGGTACGCCCGCAAGCACAACCCGTGGGTGGACTTCGGGGCCCTGCCGCCCGGCGTCAACCAGCCCTTCTCCGCCTTCCCCCGCGACTACGCCGCCCTCCCGGCGCTCTCCTTCGTCGTGCCGAACCTGACCCACGACATGCACGACGGCACCGTCCGGCAGGGCGACGACTGGCTGAAGGCCAACCTGGCCGGCTACGCGGACTGGGCCCGCGGCCACAACAGCCTGCTGGTGGTCACCTGGGACGAGGACGACAACGACCAGGGCAACCAGGTCCCCACCGTCGTCGTCGGCCGGCAGGTCCAGCCCGGGACCTACGGCGAGCGGATCGACCACTACCGGCTGCTGCGCACCCTGGAGGACGCCTACGGCCTGCCGCCGACCGGCGCGGCGGCGGACACCGCGCCCATCGGGGACATCTGGCGGACCCAGCCCTGACCGGGCCGGGAGCGGGGCCGGGCGGGCGCCGCCGCGCACCGGATGCGCGCGCCGGGCCGCGGTGGAACGCTGATCGGGCAAGGAGGTGGGTGCGCCATGGAACACCGCCGCCGCGGACCGCGGTACGCCGTCCCGGCCGCGGCGCTCGCCCTCCTGCTCACCGCCCTCGCCGGCTGCTCGGGCACCGGCGGCGGCCCGGCCACGGCGACCTCGGCGTCGTCCGCGCCCCCGTCCGCCGGTTCGTCCGCCGGTTCGTCCGCAGGTCCGTCCGCGGGCTCCCCGGGATCGCCGCGCACCGTCCTGCCCACCGGCATCCCCGGTGACTGGCACCTGGTCTTCCAGGACGACTTCGACGGCACCGCCCTCGACGGCTCCAAGTGGAACGTCGGCAACCCGTACGTCGAGCCGCAGCGGATCACCCCGCCGGTGGGCGGCCAGGAGCTCGACTGCTACGACGCGGGCCAGGTCGCGGTGCGCGACGGCATGCTGCACATCACCGCCGTGCAGAAGCAGCAGGAGTGCGGCGGCAAGACGCTCCCCTACCTCTCCGGCATGGTCAACACGAAGGACAAGTTCTCCTTCGCCTTCGGCGCCCTGGAGGCCCGGGTCTACGTCCCCGCCGCCGCCGACGGGTCGGTCGCCAACTGGCCCGCCTTCTGGGCCGTCGGGTCCGACTGGCCCAGCGGCGGGGAGAACGACGTCATGGAGGGGCTGCACGGCAAGATCTGCGCGTACTTCAACTCCGCCACGGCCTCCACCGGCAGCTGCGCCGCCGGCGACCTGACCGGCTGGCACGTCTTCGGCGCCGAGTGGCGGAACGGGCGCGTGGACTACTACCGGGACGGCGTCTACGCGGCCACCCTCGACCAGGGCGTCACCTCCGACCCCATGTGGCTGATGATCGACAACGCCGTCCAGCCGACGATCGGCGGCCCGACATCGGTCCCGGCCACCCTGCTGATCGACTACGTCCGGGTCTGGCAGCAGTAGGACCCCTCCGCACCCGCCGCTGCGTAACGGCTTGGCCACAGGCGTTCCCCAAAGCCGTCGAAACCGGGAACGCGGTCGCCGTCCGCGCGACATGATGATGCGTCACGCGGGCGGTGGAGGGAGAACGGCAGGATGGGCGACGGCACGCCGACGGATGCGGTCCCGGACGCGGTCCCGCCGACGCGGACGGACCAGTGGCCCCGGACCCGCCGCGACCGGGCCCGCGGTCAGGCCCACGGCCAGGAACTCCCGCCCTCGCGGCTCCGGCGGCTGCGCGCTGACCCCGAGGCACCGACGCGGGTCCGGGTCGACCCCGAGGCGCCGACGCGGGTGCGCGTCGACCCGGAGGCGCCGACCAGGGTCAAGCCGCGGGCCGCCACCCCGCCCACCCAGACCCGCCGCGCGGCCCCCTCGCGCGGCGGCCACTTCGGGGGCGCCTTCCCGGCGGCCCTGCTGAACCGCTACGAGCCGAACCAGGTCGCCGGCTCGGGCACCGAGGGCACCGTCTGGCAGGTCCGGCGCCTGGACGGCGGCGGGGACGCCGCGGTGAAGGTCACCCGCACGGGCCAGGCCATGGACACCGAACTCCTGGACCACCTGCGCGACGAGGCCTACCTGCGCCACGTCCCGCGGATCGTCGACTACGGCCAGGTCGAGCACGCCGGGACCGGCTGCGACTGGGTGGCGATGGAGTACCTCCCGGTCACCCTCGCCGACCGCATCGCCGAGCTGAGCCGCGCCGGCCGGCACACCGACCCGCGCGCGACCGACCCCATCGTCCGCGAACTCGTCGCGATGCTGGACTTCTGGCAGCGGCGCGTGGCCCGCAACCCGGTCGACTTCAAGCCCGCCAACATCCTGGTGCGCCCCGGCGCCGGCCCCGGCCAGTTCGTGATCGCGGACTTCGGCGGCGTCGCCAAGCTCACCGCCAGCCGCAGCTTCTCGCCCGAGATGCAGGTCACCGTCGCCTACATGGCGCCCGAGCAGCTGGCCGGCTCCAACCACCCGGCCGGCCCCTGGTGGGGCCTGGGCAACGTCCTGTACGAGCTGTTCACCGGCCGCCCCCGCTACCTGGACCAGGACGGCCTCCTGCTGAGCGACGAGGTCCTCCAGTACGACCTGGTCTTCAACGAGGAGGTCGACCTCTCCGCCGTCACCGACCCGCGCCGCCGGCTCCTGCTCCAGGGCCTGTTCACCAGGAACCCGGCCCACCGCTGGCAGGCCCACCAGGTCAGGGCCTGGCTGGACGGCGCCAGCCCGGCGGTCGTGCGCACCCAGGCGCCCGCCGCAGCCGCCGGCACCGGCCACGCCCACCGGCCGGTCACCTTCCTCGGCGATCCCTACCACGCCCCGTCCGTCCTCGCGTGGACCATGCTGAACCGCTCCGGCGAGGCCGCCGAGTGGCTGGTCGACGGCGGCGCGCGGAGGCTGCTCTCCTGGCTGCAGGACGACGTCCGCGACACCCTCTTCGACCTGCACCACCTGCGCGAGGTCGACCGCGCCCGGGGCACCGGGCGGGCCCGCGCGGCCGCGCTCGCCGTGCTCGCCTTCGGCGCGGCGTTCGCGCCCTCCGCCGTCCCGCACTACCGCGAGCGCCCGGTCGACGCCGCCGGACTGACCCGGATCGGCACCGAGCCCGACGTCGTCGCCGTCCTCGACGACCTGCTCGCCGCCTCGGTGCCGGCCGTCGCCGCCCGCTACGACTGCGACCACCCCGAGTGCTCCGGCGAGCACTGCGGACGGCTGCTCGCCCTCGTCCGCGTCCCGCAGGTCGTCGCCGAGACCGACCGCGCCGCCCGCGAACTCGGCGGCGGCGGACGCACCGGCGACGGCCTGACCGTCGACGAGCGGGCCCACGCCTACCGCCTGGCGATCTGGCTGACCGTCCAGCCCGAGGAGCACGCCCGGCTGCTCGCCCGGCTCTCCCCGCTGCCCGCCGCGCTGTACCGGCTCCCGCTGTCCGGGCGGGTCGCGGCGATGACGGCCGTGGTCGCGGCCGTCCTGGTGGACGCCGTGGCGAAGGCCTGGGGCGCGGTGCGCCGCCGCCCGGCGGACGACGTGCGGCGCCGCTGGTCCGCGCTGCGCCGGCGCGCGGTGGGCGCCGACCCCGCGACGGTGCACGGCTGCGCGGCGCTGATCGCGGCCGAGGCGCTCCGGGGCCGGCGGACGGCCGGCGGCCGTCCGGCCGCGAACGGGCAGGCCGGGCGGGCCGGGCGCGGCGGCACGCCGGGGACGAACCGGTGGGCGGCGGCCGGGCGCACCGGGCGGCCGAGGCCCTGGCGGGCGTGGGCCGCGGCCTGGTGGACCAACTCCGGCACTGCGGTTCCCCGGCAGGTCGCGGCGGCCCTGCTGGTGCTCGTCGCGCTCGCGCTGGTGCTCTGGGCGGGTGCGCTCGCCCGGATCAGCGTCGACGCGGGCAACCAGCTGAAGCTCCTGCCGAACAGCCTGTTCGGCGGTCCGCTGCGGACGGCCGGCGAACACGCGGCCCGGATGACGACGCCCCAGCTCGGCGCGGCGCTGGCCGCCGCCCTCACCCTGGTGGCCTTCCCCGCGCGCGTCGGCCGGGGGACGCTCGTCCTGGCCGCCGCAGGCGCCGGCGCGATCGGCTACCTGCGGCTGGGGCCGCCGATGACGGTGCTCAAGCCGCCGCCCGCACTGGCCGACCGGGTGGTGACCTTCGAGGGCGGCATGGGCAGCTGGGCCGGGGTGGCGGCGACCGCCGGGGTCGTCCTCGCCCTCGTCCTGGTCGAGCGCGCCACCAGGCTGCTCGGGCCGGTCCACGCGGCGCGGCGCCGGACGGTGGCCCAGTGGCGCGGCATCGCCGACGGCCGTGGGGCGGCCACCTCCCGGACGACGGCCGTGGCGGTGGCCACCGCGTCCTGGCCGCGGCCCGCGGCGGCGGCCTGGCGGGCGGGTGCCCCCGGCGCCCGCGACCGCGCCGTGTTCGCGCTCGGCTCCACCGTGGTCCTGGTCGTCCTGCTGTGGGCGACCGTCGAGGTCCGGCTCGCCGCTGTCGGGCACCACCGGACCCCGGCGTCCTGGGGCACCGGCCAGACCGGGGCCGTCTACCAGGCCGGCTTCACGCTGCTGCTCGCCGCCGTCTCGGCCGCCGCCGCCCTGGCCGACCCGCGCACCGCCCGCCGGCTGTTCGTCCTGTGGATCCTCGGCACCCTGCTGCTCGGCGCCTGGCCCACGGCACTGGGCCCGATGGAGGCGCTGCGCATCCCGGTGGCGGAGCCGTTCTACCGCGGCATCGCCGGACTCTGGGGCCACGGCGCGTTCTGGGCCGCCGTCCTGATCGCGCTCCCGCTCGTCTGCCTGGGCGTCCAGCGGACCGTCGGCCGGACGGCCGCCCGTGCCGCCGTCCGCACCGCCGGGGGCCGCTGAGGCCTGTCCGCCGGTCCCGTCGTCAGCCGACCAGGCGGGACAGCTCGATCGAGTGGCCCGTCCGCTCGACCTTGGCGCGCAGGTAGCGGACGTTGCTCTCCGAGAGGTGGACGCCGGTCGGGACCCGCTGCTCGACGGTGATCCCGAGGGCGGCGAGCTGGGCGGCCTTGTCCGGGTTGTTGCTCAGCAGCTCGATGCCGTTGGCGCCGAGGGCGGTCAGCATCTGGGCCGCGGCGGTGTAGTCCCGGCCGTCCTCGGGCAGGCCGAGGGCGGTGTTGGCGTCGTAGGTGTCGAGGCCGGAGTCCTGCAGGGCGTAGGCGTCGAGCTTGTTGTAGAGCCCGATGCCGCGGCCCTCCTGGCGGAGGTAGAGCAGGTAGCCGCCGGCCTCGCTGATCCGCTCGACCGACTCGCGCAGCTGCGGGCCGCAGTCGCAGCGGTCCGAGCCGAACACGTCGCCGGTCAGGCACTCCGAGTGCAGCCGCACCAGCGGCGTCCCGCCCTCCGGTACCCGCCCGAACGCGAGCGCCAGGTGCTCGGCGCCGTCGGCCAGGCCGTGGAAGGTGAAGACCTCGGCGTCGGCGCGGTAGCCGTCCGGGAAGGTCAGCGGGATGCGCACGCGTGAGCGCACCGTGGCGGAGCCGGGCTGCGGCATGGGCGGGCCTCCGATGGCGAGTGGCGGATTGCCGAGGGGGTGGGGTCCCCGTCGGGGTGGACCGGGCTCCGACCGTACTCGGTCGTTCCAATTTGAACAACTGGGTACTGTCCGTGCCCGGGCCGACTACGCAGACGATGTCGCAGGCGCACAACGCCACGTCCGCCCCGACTGTTCCCGTCCACCGGGACTACGTTCCGTGATTCCCGGGCGGGGCGGGGAGCCGGTTCAGCCGGGCTCAGTGCGGACGCGAGGGGGCTGAGGGATCGTAACGGCCGCGGGGCGAGGGGGGTTTCAGTATGTGGATGGGCCGGGAGCCGTCCCGGGGACACTGCGAGACTTGCCCGCGTTTCCTGGGCACGGGAACGCCTCGCGCACGACCACTGCCGACCACGGAAGGTCCGAACCGGATGCCCGCCAACCCTCGCACCGCCCCCTCCCCGCAGGCCACCGAGGCCGAGAACCGCGCCATCGAGGCGCTCTACGCGGACGTCGTCCGCCGCAACCGCGGCGAGAACGAGTTCCACCAGGCCGTCCACGAGGTCCTGGAGACCCTCGGCCCGGTCCTCGCCCGCCGCCCCGAGCTCGTCGACGCCCGGATCGTCGAGCGCGTCTGCGAGCCCGAGCGCCAGCTGATGTTCCGCGTGCCGTGGACGGACGACGCCGGCGCGGTCCACGTCAACCGCGGCTTCCGCGTGGAGTTCAGCAGCGCCCTCGGCCCGTACAAGGGCGGGCTGCGCTTCCACCCCTCCGTCGACCTCGGCATCGTCAAGTTCCTCGGCTTCGAGCAGATCTTCAAGAACGCGCTCACCGGGCTGTCCATCGGCGGCGGCAAGGGCGGCTCCGACTTCGACCCCAAGGGCCGCTCGGACGCCGAGATCATGCGCTTCTGCCAGTCCTTCATGACCGAGCTGTACCGCCACATCGGCGAGCACACCGACGTCCCGGCCGGGGACATCGGCGTCGGCGGCCGGGAGATCGGCTACCTCTTCGGCCAGTACAAGCGGATCACCAACCGCCACGAGAGCGGCGTCCTCACCGGAAAGGGCCTCGGCTGGGGCGGCGCGCAGGTGCGCACCGAGGCCACCGGGTACGGCTGCGTGCTGTTCACCGAGGAGATGCTGCGCGCCCGCGGCGAGAGCCTGGACGGGTGCCGGGTCGCGGTCTCCGGCTCGGGCAACGTCGCCGTCTACGCGATCGAGAAGGCGCAGCAGCTCGGCGCGACCGTCCTCACCTGCTCCGACTCCTCCGGGTACGTGGTCGACGAGAAGGGCATCGACCTCGACCTGCTCAAGGAGGTCAAGGAGGTCCGGCGCGGCCGGATCGCCGAGTACGCCGAACTGCGCGGCGCCCACGTCCGGTTCGTCGAGGCGGGGGCCGAGGGCGCGAGCGTGTGGAGCGTGCCGTGCGACGTCGCGCTGCCCTGCGCCACGCAGAACGAGCTGGCCGAGGCGGACGCGATCGCGCTGGTGCGCGGCGGCGTGAAGGCGGTCGCCGAGGGCGCCAACATGCCCACCACGCCGGAGGCGGTGCGGGTGTTCCAGGAGGCGGGCGTGGCCTTCGGCCCGGGCAAGGCCGCGAACGCGGGCGGCGTCGCGACCAGCGCGCTGGAGATGCAGCAGAACGCCTCGCGCGACTCGTGGACCTTCGCCCGCACCGAGGAGCGGCTGGCCGGCATCATGCGGCACATCCACGAGTCCTGCGCCGTCACCGCCGAGCGCTACGGGCAGCCGGGCAACTACGTGGTGGGCGCGAACATCGCGGGCTTCGAGCTCGTCGCGGACGCGATGCTGGCGCAGGGCCTGGTCTGATCGGGCCTTGATCCGGTGCCCGCTGTGCGTCGCGGGGCGGCGGTTGCGCAGGGACCGCCACCCGATCGCAGCGGGCACCGATTGTCGGGTGCGGCAAGGTGGGTCCTTCCTACGGTGGAGATCAACGAGGAAGGACGGGGCCGGAGTGCTGGAGCACCTCAACCGGGCGATGGAGGACATCGACCGCAACCTGGACCGTGAGATCGACGTGGCCGAACTGGCCCGGATCGCGGTGACGTCGGAGTACCACTTCCGGCGGCTGTTCTCGATGCTCGCCGGGATGCCGCTGTCGGAGTACGTCCGGCGCCGGCGACTGACCGTCGCCGGGGCCGAAGTGCTCGACGGCGAGCGGACGTTGCTCGACATCGCGGTCCGGTACGGCTACACCTCGGGCGAGGCGTTCGCCCGGGCGTTCCGGGCGATGCACGGGGTCGGGCCCGGTGAGGCCCGGCGCGACGGCGCGGTACTCAAGTCCCAGGCCCGGATGTCCTTCCGACTCGTCGTGGAAGGAGCAAGCAGTATGGATTACCGGATCGTGCAGAAGCCGGACTTCCGGATCGTCGGCAAGAAGGCGCGGGTGCCCCTGATCTACGAGGGTGTCAACCCGCACATCGCCGAGTTCATCAAGGGGCTCGGCAAGGAGACCGTCGAGCGGATCACGACACTGACGGGCGGGGACCCGGCCGGCATCGTCTCGGTGAGCGACGACTTCGCGCCCAACCGGGAGGAGGGGTCCGAACTCGACTACTGGCACGCGGTGGTGGCGCGTGAGGACGCCGTTGTCCCGGACGACCTGGACGTCCTTCCCGTCCCGGCCGGGACGTGGGCGGTGTTCACCAACGCGGGGTCGTTCCCGCAGGCGCTGCAGCAGATGTGGGCGGACGTGTACGGCCAGTGGTTCCCGTCCAACCCGTACGAGGCCCGGCCGGGCCCGGAGATCCTGCGCACCCACTTCGTCCCGGGGACGGGCGACGCCGAGGCGGAGCTCTGGATCCCGGTGGCGCGGGCCGTGCGGAGCTGACGATCGGCGGCTGACGGCTGACGGCTGACGGCTGACGGCTGACGGCTGACGGCTGGCGGACGACAGGCGACAGGCGACAGAAAACAGATGACAGATAACAGATTTCGAAATCTGTTATCTGTCATCTGTTTTCTGTTCGCCCGCCCCCGTTCGGCGCAGCACCGGCGGCCCGTCCCCGGGCGCCCCCGCATGCTGGGCGGGGCGGGGTGGGGCTGTCAGCGGGGGCTACCCGAGGAGTGGGATCACCGATGCCCAGAGCATTCGGGTTCGTCGACTACGGCGGGCCGGAGACCCAGGAGTTCCTGGACCGCCCGGAGCTCCTGCCGGGCCCGGGGCAACTGGCCGTCGCGGTCCGCGCCGCCGGGGTGAACCCGGTGGACTGGAAGATCCGCAGCGGCCTCCTCGGCCGTCAGGGCCGCGACCTGCCGTCCGTCATGGGCCAGGAGGCCGCGGGCGTCGTCCTGCGGGTCGGCCCGGACGTGTCCGCCTTCACCCCTGGCGACGAGGTCTTCGGGGTCGCCGCCGCCGGCGCCTTCGCCGAACAGACGCTGCTGCGCGCCGGGATGAGCGCCCTCAAGCCCGCGGCCGTCGGCTTCGACCAGGCCGCGACCCTCGCCGTCGCCACGGCGACCGCCGACGACGCCGTCCGCGACGTGGGCCTGGGCTCCGGTCGCACGCTCCTGATCCTCGGTGCCGCCGGAGGCGTCGGCAGCGCGGCGACGCAGATCGCCCGCAGCCGGGGCCTGCGCGTGATCGGCACGGCGAGCGATGCCAGCCGCGGCCACGTCGAGGCGCTCGGCGCCGTGCACGTGCGGTACGGCGAGGGGGTCGCCGAGCGGATCGCGCAGGCGGCCCCGGACGGCGTGGACGGCATCCTCGACCTCGTCGGCGGCGCCGCGCCGCGCGACGCCGCCGGGGCCCTCGCCGACCGTTCGAAGCTGGTCAGCACCGCCGATCCGGCGACCGCCGCCGAGCTCGGCGGCCGCTACGTCACGCGGTCCACCACCTCCGAAAGCCTCGCCGCCCTGGCCGCCCTCGTCGCGGCCGGCGAGCTGGCCGTGCACATCACCGCCCGCTACCCGCTGGCCCACGCCGCCGAGGCGCTCGCCCTCGTCGAGTCCGGGCATGCGAGAGGCAAGCTCGTCCTCGAAGTCTCCTGACAGCAAGAAGAATTGACGAACAATCAGCTCCATATCCAATGCAGGAACAGCCAGAGAGAAGCACATGAAGCAGAACTCCGCCACGATCGGCGCCCCCTGCTGGGTCGAGCTGGGCACCTCCGACCCCGCCGCCGCCCAGTCCTTCTACGGCGAGCTGTTCGGCTGGCGCGCCGAGACCGACGTGCGGCCCGAGGCCGGCGGCTACACGCAGATGTTCCTCGGCGACGCGCCGGCCGCCGCCGTCACCCCGCTCTACGCGCCGCAGCAGCCGACGGCCTGGACGGTGTCCTTCGCGGTCGCCGCCGCCGACGAGACCGTCGCGACGATCAAGGCGCGCGGCGGCAGGGCGCTGATGGAGCCCGCCGACGTGTTCGACCTCGGCCGGTTCGCCGTCGTCACCGACACCTCCGGTGCGGTCTTCACCCTCTGGCAGGCCCGCGCGTTCCAGGGCGCGGGCGTGTTCAACGAGCCCGGCGCGCTCGGCTGGGTGGAGCTGGCCACCCGGGACGCGGAGAGCGCGACCGCCTTCTACCCCGCGGTGTTCGGCTGGTCGGTCACCGCGTCCCCGCAGTACACCCAATGGGGCCTGGCCGGCGCGGACTTCGGCGGCATGATGGTGATGGACGAGCGCTTCCCGCCGCAGGTCCCGGCGCACTGGCTGCCGTACTTCGCGGTCGCGGACGTCGACAACACCGTCACCCGGGCGAACGGCCTCGGCGCCGACGTGCTGATGGCCGCGACGGACGTCCCGGACGGCCCGCGCATCGGCGTCCTGCGCGACGCCCAGGGAGCGGTGTTCGGCGTCTACCGCGCCGGCGACGAGGGCTGACCGTCCCCGGACTCCCCGCCGGACACCAGTGCCCGCGCCGCGCGCCGCCCCCGCCACACCACGGCCGCCGCCCCCGCCGTCACGAGCACGGCCGCCAGCGGCACCACGTCACCGACGCGGTCGTACCAGGTCAGCGTGTCGGGCGCGGTGAGCGGCAGCCGCACGGTCAGCGCCCCGGTGCCGTCGGTGCCGAGCCGCGCGAGCTCGCGCCCCTGCGCGTCGAAGGCCGCCGAGACCCCCGTCAGCGAGGCCTGCACGGCCGGACGGCCGGTCTCGGCGGCCCGGATCGCCGCGAGCGAGACGTGCTGCGCGGGCGCCCACGTGTGCTGGAACGTCGACGTGGACGACTGGTAGACCAGCACCCGGGCCCCGTCGCGCGCCGCCGTCCGCGCCATGTCGGGGAACGCCGACTCGAAGCAGACCAGCGCCCCGACCGGCAGCGCACCGCCCGCCCGGTCGGTGGCCGGCAGCACGTGGTACGAGGTGCCGGGCGCCCGGTTCTCGCCCGCCGCCCGGCTGACGCCCGCGATCCACCCGAGCACCGGCCGCAGCGGGATGTACTCGCCGAACGGCACCAGCCGGATCTTGCGGTAGCGGTCCACGACGCCCGCGGGGGAGACCAGGACGGCGTCCTTCGAGATCCGCCCGTCGGCCTTGCGCGCGTCCTCCCCGGCGATGACCTGCGCGCCGGTGGCGGCGGACAGTTCGCGCAGCCGGTCCAGCGCGACCCGGTCGCGGTCCAGGTCGGACGTGGTGCTGCTCTCGCCCCAGACGACCAGGTCCACCGGCCGCCCGCCGAGCTCCGCCGTGGCCCGGGCGCTCGCGTCGAACCGGGCCTGCGGGTCGTCGACGATCCCCGGCTGGACGAGCGCCACCGTCACCGCCCCCGCCCGCACGGGCGCGTCGCGCAGCGCGAACAGGAGCGGCCCGGCCACCAGCACCAGGACGGCGGTCAGCGCCGCGACGGCCCGCGGCCGCCAGGGGGCGGCCGTGAGCACGACCAGCACCCCCGTGTTGACCGCCACCACCGCCGCGCTGACCAGCCAGATCCCGCCCGCCGACGCCAGCGCGAGGACCGCCGGGTGCTGCCACTGGGTGGCACCGAGCAGCGCCCACGGCCCGCCCAGCGCGTGCCAGGAGCGCGCGTACTCGGTGGTCAGCCACAGCGCGGGGACGACGGCCACGGCGAGCAGCGCCCGGCGGGCCGTCAGCGGCGGGCGCAGCAGCCGGTGCACGCCGAGGCCGACGACGGCCTGCAGCGCCCCGAACAGGACGGCGAGCACCGGCAGCCCCGGTCCGATCGAGGGGACCAGCCAGTACATCGCCGTCAGGATGAAACCGGCGCCGAACCACCACCCGCGCACCGCCGCCTCCCGCCCCGACGGCGCCCGCTGCATCAGCAGCAGTCCGGGCACCAGCGCGACCCACGCCAGCCACGCGAGCCCCAGGGGCGGGAACGCGAGCACCGGTAGAGCCCCGGCCGCCAGCGCCCCGAGGCGCGCCCGGTACCGGTGGGCGGGCCGCGGCGGGCCGGCACCGGCCGGGTCGCCCCGGTGGCGGGCGAAGGGCGTGGGGGAGACGGGACGGCTGAGGGCGAGGCGTCGCGACATGCCCCGTATTGTCCGCTCGGGCGCATGATGTCACCAGTGTTCACGTCACCCGGATGGATGACGTGAACACCACGTTTGGAACACCCGAACGACCGGCCGGTGCCCCGGCCCTCGCCGGGGTGCCCCGGCCCTCGCCGCCCTCCGGGCCCCTTGACCTTCCGGGTGCCAGGTGCCCCTTAACCCTCCAGGTCCCCCTCGCCCTCCAGGTCCCCCTCGGTCTCCAGGAACGCGGCCTGCAGCTGCTCGATCAGCTCCGGGTCCGGCTTCTCCCACAGGCCGCGACTCGCCGCCTCCAGGAGGCGCTCGCTGATCCCGTGCAGCGCCCACGGGTTGGCGCCGGCGAGGAACTCCCGGTTGACCGGGTCCAGCACGTACTCCTGGGTCAGCTTCTCGTACATCCAGTCCGCGACCACGCCCGTCGTGGCGTCGTAGCCGAACAGGTAGTCGACGGTCGCGGCCATCTCGAACGCGCCCTTGTAGCCGTGGCGGCGCATCGCCTCGATCCAGCGCGGGTTGACCACCCGGGCGCGGAAGACGCGGGCGGCCTCCTCGGTGAGCGTCCTGGTGCGGACGGTCTCCGGGCGGGTCGAGTCGCCGATGTAGGCGGTCGGTGCCTTGCCGGTGAGCGCGCGGACGGTGGCGACCATGCCGCCGTGGTACTGGAAGTAGTCGTCCGAGTCGGCGATGTCGTGCTCGCGGGTGTCGGTGTTCTTCGCGGCGACGGTGATCCGCTTGTAGGCGGTCTCCATCTCCTCGCGCGCCGGGCGCCCGTCGAGACCGCGCCCGTACGCGTAGCCGCCCCACACCGTGTAGACCTCGGCGAGGTCGGCGTCGGTGCGCCAGTCGCGGCTGTCGATCAGCTGGAGCAGGCCCGCGCCGTAGGTGCCGGGGCGGGAGCCGAAGACGCGGACGGTGGCCTTGCGCTCGTCCCCGTGGACGGCGAGGTCGGCCTGCACGTGGGCGCGGACGAAGTTGTCCTCCGCCGGTTCCTCCTGGGCGGCGGCCAGGCGCACCGCGTCGTCGAGCAGGGCGACGACGTGCGGGAACGCGTCGCGGAAGAAGCCCGAGATGCGCAGCGTGACGTCGATGCGCGGGCGGCCGAGCTCCTCCAGCGGGATCGGCTCCAGGCCGGTCACGCGGCGCGAGGCGTCGTCCCAGACCGGGCGGACGCCGAGCAGGGCGAAGGCCTCGGCGATGTCGTCGCCGGCGGTGCGCATCGCGCTGGTGCCCCACAGCGAGAGCCCGACGGAGGGCGGGCAGGCGCCGTCGTTGTCGGCCCGGTAGCGCTCGACCAGCGAGGCGGCGAGGGCCTGGCCGGTCTCCCAGGCGAGCTTGCTGGGCACGGCCTTGGGATCGACGGAGTAGAAGTTGCGGCCGGTGGGCAGCACGTTGACCAGGCCGCGCAGCGGGGAGCCGGACGGCCCGGCCGGGACGAAGCCGCCCTGGAGCGCGTGCAGGACGGCGTCCAGCTCGTCGGTCGTGGCGGCCAGGCGCGGCACCACCTGGGTGGCGGCGAACGCGAGCACCTCGCGGACGGCCTCCGGGTGCCCGGCGGCGACCTTCTCCACCGCCTCCGGCGCCCAGTCCTCGGCCTCCATGGCCTCGACCAGGGCACGGGCCCGGGCCTCGGCCGCGTCGGTGGCGCCCAGCGTGAGCGCGGCCTCGTCCAGGCCGAGCGCCTCGCGCAGACCGGGCAGGGCGCTGACGCCGCCCCAGATCTGGCGGGCGCGCAGGATGGCGAGCACGATGTTGACGCGGTCGGTGCCGGCCGGGGCCTGGCCGAGGACGTGCAGGCCGTCGCGGATCTGGGCGTCCTTGACCTCGCACAGCCAGCCGTCGACGTGCAGCAGGAAGTCGTCGAAGCCGTCGTCCTCGGGCCGCTCGTCGAGGCCGAGGTCGTGGTCGAGCTTGGCGGCCTGGATGAGGGTCCAGATCTGGGCGCGGATCGCGGGCAGCTTGGCCGGGTCCATCGCGGCGATGTTGGAGTGCTCGTCGAGGAGCTGCTCCAGGCGGGCGATGTCGCCGTAGGAGTCGGCGCGGGCCATCGGCGGCACGAGGTGGTCGACCAGGGTGGCGTGGGCGCGGCGCTTGGCCTGGGTGCCCTCGCCCGGGTCGTTGACCAGGAACGGGTAGACGAGCGGGAGGTCGCCGAGGACGGCGTCGGGGCCGCACTCGGCGGACAGCGCGGCGGTCTTGCCGGGCAGCCACTCCAGGTTGCCGTGCTTGCCGAGGTGGATGACGGCGTGGGCGCCGAAGCCGCCGTCCTCCTGGGCGGCCTGGATCCAGCGGTAGGCGGCGAGGTAGTGGTGGCTCGGCGGCAGGTCGGGGTCGTGGTAGATCGCGACCGGGTTCTCGCCGAAGCCGCGCGGCGGCTGGATGAGGACGAGCAGGTTCCCGGAGCGGATCGCGGCGAGCACGATGTCGCCGTCGGGGTTCTGCGAGCGGTCGACGTACAGCTCGCCGGGGGCCGGGCCCCAGTGCTCCTCGACCCGCTCGCGCAGGCCCTGCGGGAGGGTGGCGTACCAGCGGCGGTAGTCGGCGGCGGGGATGCGGACCGGGTTGCGGGCCAGCTGGTCCTCGGTGAGCCAGTCCTGGTCGTAGCCGCCGGCGGCGATCAGGGCGTGGATGATCGCGTCGCCCTCGTGGCCGTCCTCGGCGCCGTCGTCCAGGCCGGGCAGGTCGTTCCCGAGGTCCATGCCCTCCTCGCGCAGCCGGTGCAGCAGCCGGACGGCGCTGGCCGGGGTGTCCAGGCCGACGGCGTTGCCGACGCGGGCGTGCTTGGTCGGGTACGCGGACAGCACGAGCGCGAGGCGGCGCTCGGCGGCCGGGACGTGCCGCAGGCGGGCGTGCTTGACGGCGGTGCCGGCGACGCGGGCGGCGCGCTCCGGATCGGCGGCGTAGACGGTGAGGCCGTCCTCGTCGAGCTCCTTGAAGGAGAACGGGACGCTGATCAGACGGCCGTCGAACTCCGGCACGGCGATCTGCGTCGCGGTGTCCAGCGGGGACAGGCCGTCGTCGCTGGCCTCCCACTGGGCGCGCGACCAGGTGAGGCACAGCGCCTGGAGGATCGGGCGGTCCAGCGCGGCGAGCGCGCCCGCGTCCCAGGCCTCCTCGTCGCCGCCGGCCTGGGCGTCGGCGGGGCGGGTGCCGCCGGCGGCGAGCACGGTGGTGACGATCGCGTCGGCCTCGCCGAGGGCGGCCAGCAGCTCGGGCTCGGCGCCGCGCAGCGAGGCGCAGTAGTAGGCCTCCGCGCGGGCGCCCTTGTCCTCGATCGCCCGGCACAAGGTCTCGACGAAGGCGGTGTTCCCGCTCATGTGGTGGGCGCGGTAGTAGAGCACGGCGACCGTCGGGCGGGCGTCGTCGCCGTTGCCGTCGCCGGCGGTGGTCGCGGTCGCGGCCTCGCGCTCCAGCGGACCCCAGGCCGGGGCGGAGGCGGGCGGGGCGAAGCCGTGGCCGGTGAGCAGCACGGTGTCGGAGAGGAACGCGCCCAGCTCGGCCAGGTTGGCCGCGCCGCCGTGGGCGAGGTAGGCGTGCGCCTCGGCGGCGATGCCGGCCGGGACGGTGGACAGCTCCATCAGCTGGGCGTCGGGGGCCTGTTCGCCGGTCAGGACGATCACCGGGCGCGGGCCCGCCAGCAGCGCGTCGAGGCCTTCCTGCCAGGCGCGGCGCCCGCCGAGCAGGCGGACCACCACGAGCTCGGTGCCGTCCAGCAGCTCCGGCAGGTCCTCGGGGGACAGCCGGGCGGGGTTGCCGAGCCGGTACGGGACGGGGCCGGCCGAGGCGCGGGCGCTGAGCAGGTCGGTGTCGGACGTCGACAGCAGCAGGATCATGCGTAGGCCCTCCCGGCCTCGGTGGTGGCCGGGGCGGCCGAAACGGCGGCGGCCCGGACGGCCTCGGTGGTGGCCGGGGACGCGGGCGCGGGCATGCGACAGCGGTGGTGCATTTCTGCCTTCCTCGGGGTCCGCGCCCCGGGCCGGTGGAGGACGGCGGGAGTTCCTGGCTCCCGCGGCCACCGGGTGTCCCGGTGAGCCGCGGTCACAGTGGCGGGACCGCACCGGGCTTGCACCGGTTTCCTCCCCTGCGCCGTCGCTGGCGTCGGGCGGTCCGCGGGGACCGCCCGCCAGCATCGTACGGGGTGTGGCTGACCTGGGGGAGAGCGAGTTTCGACCTGCCCGGTGTCGGTGCGGGCGCGGGGGCGGCGTGGGGACGGGGTGGCCGCGGGGGTGCGGGCGTGCGGCAGGGGCGTGCGGTCGGGCGTGGGCGGCGCGTGCCGGGGTGTGCCGGGGTGTGCGGTGGCAGGGCGAGCGTGAGGCGCGCACCGGGAGCCGGAGTGTGATCCCGAGTGTGATGCAGCGGACGGAGGCAACCGATCGGATCATCTGTATGCTCGCCGCCATGCCACCGACACCCGACGCCACCCCGCCGGGCGCCGCGGTGCCCGACCGGGGGCGCGCGGACGCCTGTCCAGGGGCGCTTCGTCTGCATGCGGCCGACGACGGCGCCCTGGCCCGGGTCCGCCTGCCCGGCGGCCTCCTGACGGATCGTCAGGCACTCGCGCTGGCCGACGCGGCCGAGGCCCTCGGCGACGGTGTATTGGAGACCACCTCCCGCGGCAACGTCCAACTCCGGGGCCTGGCTCCGCACTGCGCGGCGGACCTCGCCGAACGGCTTCGCGCCGTCGGGCTGCTGCCCTCCGACACCCACGAGCGGGTGCGCAACATCGTCGCCTCGCCGCTCGCCGGTCTCGACGCCCGACCGGCCGCCGACGTGCAGGCCTGGGTGCGGGAACTGGACGCGCGGCTGTGCGCGAGCGACTGGGCGGCCGGACTCTCCGGCAAGTTCCTGTTCGCGCTGGACGACGGCCGCGGCGACGTCGCCGCGCTCGACGCCGATGTGACATTGATCGCAGGCCCGGACGGCCGCCGCCTGCTGCGCCTCGGGCGCGACGCCCTCGGACACCCGGTCGAGGCCGGGCGGGAAGTGACGGCCGTGCTGGCCGCGGCCCGGTCCTTCCTGGACGCGCTGCGCGCGGGCGGACGCAAGGCCTGGCACCTGCGCGAAGTCCCGGACCTGCTGCCGGCCGGCACCGTGCCGCTGCCCGCGCTCGCCGGGACCGCCCCCGTCGTCGGCACGCTGCCCGGCGGACTGTCGGTGGGCCTGCGCTTCGGACGGGCGAGCGCGGCGCAGTGGCGCGCGCTGGTCGCGGCCTCCGCCGGTGAACTGCGCCTGACGCCCTGGCGCGGAGCCGTCCTGCCGGGGGCCCCGGCCCAGCGGTTGGCCGGCCTCGCCGAGGCCGGGTTCCGGACGCTGCCCTGCTCGCCCTGGGAGCGGGCCTCCGCCTGCACCGGGCTGCCCGGGTGCGCCAAGTCGCTCGCCGACGTGCGGGCGGACGCGGCGCGGGCCCTGGACGCGGCGGCCGTCGGCGGGCTGCCCGTGCACTGGTCGGGCTGTGAACGGCGCTGCGGCCACCCGGCCGGGCGGTGGGTGGACGTGCTCGCCACCGGGCAGGGCTACCGGGTGACGGTGAACGGCCCGGCGGTCGGCGCGGCCGCGCGGGCTCCCGCTTTGGATGTTTCCGTCGTGGATGCTTCCGCGAGGGAGGGTTCTGCGATGGAGGCTTCCGCCGTGGACGTTTCCGCCGTGGACGTTTCCGCGATGGAGGTTTCCGCCGTGGATGTGACGAACGAGGAGATGGCCGAGGCGGTCGCCGAGGCCAGGAGGACCACGAAGTGATCGAGTACGAGAAGGACGGCGCGTCCATCTACCGCCAGTCCTTTGCCACCATCCGCGCGGAGGCCGACCTGGCCGCCCTGCCGGCGGACGTCTCCCAGGTCGCGGTGCGGATGATCCACGCCTGCGGGATGGTCGACCTGGTCGAGGACCTGGTGTACTCGCCCGGCGTGGTCGCCTCCGCGCGCGCCGCGCTGCACGCCGGTGCGCCGATCCTGTGCGACGTCAACATGGTCGCGAGCGGCGTGACCCGCAAGCGGCTGCCGGCCGACAACGAGGTCGTCTGCACCCTCACCGACCCGTCGGTCCCCGAACTGGCGCGCACGATGGGCAACACCCGCAGCGCCGCCGCCATGGAGCTGTGGCTGCCCCGCCTGGAAGGCGCCGTGGTGGCCGTCGGCAACGCGCCGACCTCGCTCTTCCGGCTCCTGGAGATGATCGAGGCGGGCGCACCGCGCCCGGCCGCGGTGATCGGCGTGCCGGTCGGCTTCATCGGCGCCGCCGAGTCCAAGCAGGCCCTGGCCGAGCACCCGTCCGGCCTGGAGCACCTGGTGGTGCGCGGCCGCCGCGGTGGCAGCGCGATGGCCGCCGCCGCCATCAATGCGATTGCGAGCGAAGAAGAGTGACGGACCGTCAGAACCGTCAGAACGTTGCCTCGACCGGACGGCTCTACGGAGTCGGGCTCGGGCCGGGCGACCCGTCGCTGGTGACCGTCCGCGCCGCCGAACTCATCGGCAAGGCCGACGTCGTGGCGTACCACAGCGCCCGGCACGGGCGGTCCATCGCACGCTCGATCGCCGAGCGGTACCTGACGGGCGGTCAGATCGAGGAGAAGCTGGTCTACCCGATCACGGTCGAGACCACCGACCACCCGGGCGGCTACCGGGGCGCGCTGGACGACTTCTACGAGGAGGCCGCCGCCCGGCTGGCCGCCCACCTGGACGCCGGGCGCGACGTCGTCGTGCTCGCCGAGGGCGACCCGCTGTTCTACGGCTCCTACCAGCACATGCACAAGCGGCTCGCGCACCGGTACCCGACCGAGGTGGTGCCGGGCGTGACCTCCGTCAGCGCGGCGGCCGCCCGGCTCGGCCAGCCGTTGACGGAGGCCGAGGAGACCCTGACGGTCATCCCGGGCACGCTGCCCGAGGAGGAGCTGGCGGCGCGGATCGCGTCCGCGGACTCGGCCGTGATCATGAAGCTCGGGCGCACCTTCCCGGCCGTCCGCCGCGCGCTGGAGCGGGCGGGCCGACTGGAGGACGCACAGTACGTCGAGCGCGCGTTCATGGAGGGGGAGCGGATCGCGCCCCTCGCCGAGATCGACGGGGAGACGGTGCCGTACTTCTCGGTGGCGGTCCTGCCGAGCAAGGTCGCCCCGCTGGAGCCGGTCGTGCGGACGGCGGAGGGGGCCGGCAGCGTGACCGTCGTCGGCACCGGGCCGGCCGGGCCGCTGTGGCTCACCCCGGAGGCGCGCGGCGCGCTGGCCGAGGCCACCGACCTGGTCGGCTACACCACCTACCTGGCCCGGGTGCCGGAGCGGCCGGGGCAGGTGCGGCACGGCTCGGACAACAAGGTGGAGTCCGAGCGCGCCGAGTTCGCCCTCGACCTGGCCCGGCGCGGACGGCGGGTCTGCGTGGTGTCCTCGGGCGACCCGGGCGTCTTCGCGATGGCGACGGCGGTGCTGGAGGTCGCCTGCGAGGAGGCCTACCGGGACGTGCCGGTGCGGGTCCTGCCCGGCATGACCGCGGCGCACGCGGCCGCGTCCCGGGCGGGTGCCCCGCTGGGGCACGACTACGCGGTCGTCTCGCTGTCGGACCGGCTCAAGCCGTGGGACGCGGTGGCCCGCCGCCTGCGCGCGGCGGCGGAGGCGGACCTGGTGCTCGCGCTGTACAACCCGGGGTCCAAGTCGCGGACGACGCAGGTCGGCCTGGCCCGGGACCTCCTCCTGGAGTACCGCGCGCCGGAGACGCCCGTCGTGATGGCGCGCGACGTCGGCGGCCCGACCGAGCGGGTCCGGATCGTGCGGCTCGGCGAGCTGGACCCGGCGCTCGTCGACATGCGGACGATCCTGCTGATCGGCTCCTCGCAGACGCGGGCCGTCGAGCGCGGGGCCGGCGTCGAGGTCGTCTGGACGCCGCGGCGGTACCCGGAGTAACGGAGAACAGCTGACAGATAACAGCTGACAGATTTCGTTATCTGTCAGCTGTTATCTGTTGCTCGTCAGCCGTCAGCCGTCAGCCGCTGACCGCCGGCCGGCCCAGTCACCGAGTCGGCTTGGTGATCAGCAGCTCCGTGTTGTGGTCCTGCCCCGCGCCGAGCAGCGCGGCCGGCCGCCCGTACGGGTCGTTGTAGGACAGCTCGCGGTAGAGCGCGGCCAGGTTCGCGTCCGACGTGCTGCCGAAGTCCGTCCCGTACGGGGCGTCGGACTCGATCAGCGTCGTGAACAGGGAGAGCGTGCCGTCCCCGTTGTCCGCGATCTCGATGATCCGGCCGTGCTGCGGGTAGTCGATGTGGGAGGCGGTGTTGATCTCCCAGAACGCGCGCTCCGGCACCGCGTGCCCGTGCGCCGTGATCTGGTTCCTGTGGGTGTGCCCGTTCACCCACGCGACGACGTTGGGGTAGCGCTGGAGCAGTGCCACCAGCTCGTTGCCGTCGTGCCGCTTCTCGAAGATGTTGCGCGGGTCGGGCAGCAGGTTGCCCATGGTGCCGCTGGTGTGGTGGCTGAAGATCAGGATCAGGTCGTCGGCGCTGCCGCCCGTCACCTTGCGCCCGTTGCCGTCGTACCAGTGCCCGCTGTGCGCCTTCAGCTGCTGCTCCAGCCAGCGCAGTTGGGCGGTGCCGATCGAACCGTCCGCGAATCCGGCCTGGTTGGTGGTGTCCAGGCTGATGCCGAGGACCTTCTCCGAGATGCGGAAGGTGTAGAAGAGCTTGCCGCTGTTCACCATGTCCGAGGTGAAGCCGTGCCCGTGCGGGCCCGCGCCGGTGACCGCCGGGTCGAGGTGGGCCTTCGCGAACTCCTTGAGGGTGAACGGCCGTCGGCGCTCGTCGGGGGTGATCTCGCGCACCGCGTCGCCGGTCGCCAGCAGCTTGCCGAGCAGCAGCGCGGCGCTCGCCGGGTCGTGCCGCAGGGCCTCCGTCAGCCGGCCGGCCTCGGCGTCGTCGCAGCCCTCCAGCTTGTACCGGCCGGTGTAGAGGTCGTTCAGCAGGCCGAGGTCCGGGAGTGAACCCTCAAGGCTGTCATCGTGGTTGCCGACCGTCGTGTACCAGGGCGTGCGCAGGCCGGGGGCGTCGAAGGGGCGGCCGGCGGCGGACAGGAAGCCGGGTATCTGCGGGAAGCCCTTGGCCTTGTAGCCGTCCTGGAAGGACAGTTCGGGGTTCCAGTAGGCGGAGCTGCCGGAGTTCTGCACGCCCTCGTAGCGGTCCGGGTCACCGGTGTTCTGGGCGAGGCGTCCGCCGCCCATCACCGTGAGGTACCAGTCGAGTTCGGCGTGTTCGTGGTTGTCGGTGTTGTCGCCGGTGGCCATCACCAGACTGAACGGCATCCCGGTGTAGGGGCCGCCGGCGAGCGAGTTGACGCGCTCGACGAGGGCCGAGACACCGCGGGCGTTCAGGGTCTCGTGCGGCCGGTGCGCCGCGCCGAGGAACTTGGCGAGGTACTCGAAGCGGAACGGCGACTCGGTGTCGACCAGGTGCAGGTCGGAGAACTGGACGAAGCTGGCCAGCCCGGTGCGGCGGTCGTCGCGCCCGCTGCCCGGGGCCGCGATGTCCCCGCGGACGACCAGCGGCCAGCCCGGCCCGGCCGTCAGCCGCTTGTAGGAGCCGTTGCCGACCGGCGTCGCCACCTGGTCGAGCGTGGTCCCGGTCACCCGGACGGCTCTCGCGGCGGTGGCCGCCAGCGCCCGGTCGCGCGCCGCCGCCGACGCGAACTGCGCGCCGCCCAGCGAAAGGGCCGCCCAGGCGGCGGCCACCGACGTACCCGTCACGAACGTACGCCGACTCATCCCTGCCACGAAAACCCCGCATTCTGATGACCCGGCCGGTCGCACCGGTCCCGGGCCTCGTGTCATGAACCCGCATCTGGCGGAGCGACAGATTACTCACTGGTAAGCGGCGGTTTCGAGACCCGTGCAGAGAACTTCTCGGTAACGAGAGGCGGCCATTCCCGCCGCTCCCACCGGCCCCCGCCCGCATGCCCGCCCGCATGCCCGCCCGCATCCCCGCCCGTACCCTCACCCACGTCGGCCGAGGGCCCCGGTCACCGTCCGGCCGGGTCCATGGGGGAAAATCGGCACCGGAGGCCGTTGCGGCCGTCCCGGGGCGGCGGCCGGAGTGATGACCGGTGGCGCGGCCGGGGACGGCGGTCCGTGCAGCAATCGGTGCGGCGACGGGAGCAGCGGCCACGACGGCGACCGAGACAGCGAGCGAGGCGGACGTGGCCGAACCGGGAGGCCGGGCCGGGCAGCTGAAGAGCAGCGGCCTGCGGCACGGCTGGACGACGGGCGCCTGCGCCACCGCCGCCGCCAAGGCCGCGTACACGGCGCTGCTCACCGGCGAGTTCCCGGACCCGGTGACCATCACCCTCCCCAAGGGGCAGCAGCCCGCGTTCGCCCTGGCCGCGGAGGAGCTCGGGCCGGCGAACGGCTCGGCCGCCCCCGGTCGGCACCCGGGCTCCCAGAACGGTCCGGACGGTCCGAGCGCCATGGCCGGCGTGGTCAAGGACGCCGGCGACGACCCCGATGTGACGCACGGCGCCCTCATCCGTGCGACGGTGCGGGCCGGCGAGCCCGGCGCCGGGGTGGTGTTCCGGGCCGGTCCCGGGGTCGGGACGGTCACCAAGGCCGGTCTGCCGCTGCCCGTCGGCGAGCCCGCCATCAACCCGGTGCCGAGGCAGATGATCCGCGACGCCGTCGCCGAGGTGGCCGCCGAGCACGGTGGGACGGGGGACGTCGTCGTCGAGGTCTCCGTCGACCACGGCGAGGAGATCGCCCGCTCCACCTGGAACCCCCGCCTGGGGATCCTCGGCGGCCTGTCCATCCTGGGCACGACCGGCATCGTCGTTCCCTACTCCTGCTCGGCCTGGATCGACTCGATCCGCCGCGGCGTGGACGTGGCGCGCGCGGCGGGCCGCACGCACGTGGCGGGGTGCACCGGCTCGACGTCGGAGAAGGTCGCGGTCGCCGTGCACGGACTGCCCGAGGACGCGCTGCTCGACATGGGCGACTTCGCCGGCGCCGTCCTCAAGTACCTCAAGCGCCACCCGGTGCCGAGGCTGACCATCGCGGGCGGCTTCGCCAAGCTGTCCAAGCTCGCGGCCGGCCACCTCGACCTGCACTCGGCGCGCTCGCAGGTGGACAAGGGATACCTCGCGGACCTGGCCCGGCGCGGCGGCGCGGACGAGGCCCTGGCCGCGGCGGTGGCCGCCGCCAACACGGGCCTGGAGGCGGTGCAGTTGTGCCGGGCGGCGGGCGTGCCGCTGGGGGACCTGGTCGCCGAGGCGGCCCGGGCGACGGCGCTCGGCGTGCTCGTCGGCTCCCCGGTGGCGGTGGACGTCATCTGCATCGACCGCGCGGGCACCATCGTCGGACGGGCGGAACCGCTCGGGCCGTGAGGCGCGGCGGCCGTACTTCCCGGGCCCCACGGGTTCAGTCGGGTGAACTCCCAGGAATGCGTGGAAAGCTCAGCAATATCTCATGGTGATGTGAAGATCTGACGCCCATACGGGGCGAGAAACGGACAAATGGAGCAAGGATTCGCCCCCTGATTCTGTCGCCATCTCAAGCGTGAGATATGGTCTGCCGGGTGACAGGCGACTACCTCACCCGTATCGGCACCCTCATCCGTACCGCGCGCCAGCACCGCGGCTGGTCCCAGGCGCAGCTCGGCGAGGCCCTCGGCACCAGCCAGAGCGCGGTCAACCGCATCGAACAGGGCAAGCAGAACGTCAGCCTTGAGATGATCGCCCGCATCGGCGAAGCCCTCGACAGCGAGATCGTCTCCCTCGGCTACTCCGGCCCGATGCACCTGCGCGTCGCCGGCGGCACCCGCCTCTCCGGCGCGATCGACGTCCGCAGCAGCAAGAACGCCTGCGTCGCGATCCTCTGCGCCTCGCTCCTCACCACCGGCCGCACCACGATCCGCAGCGTCGCCCGGATCGAGGAGGTCTACCGCATCCTCGAGGTGCTCACCAGCATCGGCGTCAAGAGCCGCTGGATCAACGAGGGCCGCGACCTCGAACTCACCCCGCCGGCCGAGCTCGACCTCGCCGCGATGGACGTCGAGGCCGCCCGCCGCACCCGCAGCGTGCTGATGTTCCTCGGCCCGCTGATGCACCGCGCCGAGCACTTCGCCATCCCGTACGCGGGCGGCTGCGACCTCGGCACCCGCACCGTCCAGCCGCACCTGACCGCGCTGCGCCGCTTCGGCCTGGAGGTCGCCACCACCGGCGGCGCCTACCACGCCTCGGTCGAGCCGGGCGTCCCGCTGGACCGTCCGATCGTGCTGACCGAGCGCGGGGACACCGTCACCGAGAACGCGCTGCTGGCCGCGGCCCGCCACGACGGCGTGAGCGTCATCCGCAACGCCTCGCCCAACTACATGGCCCAGGACCTGTGCTTCTTCCTGGAGAAGCTCGGCGTGAAGATCGAGGGCATCGGCACCACCACCCTCACCGTGCACGGCGTCCCGGAGATCACCTGCGACGTCGACTACACCCCGGCCGAGGACCCGGTGGAGGCGATGAGCCTGCTCGCCGCCGCCGTCGTCACCTCCTCCGAGCTGACGATCCGCCGGGTGCCGATCGAGTTCCTGGAGATCGAGCTCGCCGTGCTGGAGGGCATGGGCCTGGACTACGACCGGACCCCGGAGTACCGGGCCCACAACGGTCACACCCGGCTGGTCGACCTCACCGTGCGCCCGTCCAAGCTGACCGCGCCGATCGACACCATCCACCCGATGCCGTTCCCGGGCATCAACATCGACAACGTGCCGTTCTTCGCCGCGATCGCCGCGGCGGCGCACGGCACGACGATGATCCACGACTGGGTCTACGACAACCGCGCGATCTACCTCACCGAGCTGACCAGGCTCGGCGCGGACGTCAAGCTCCTCGACCCGCACCGCGTCCTCGTCCAGGGCCCGACCCGCTGGCGCGCCGCCGAGATGATGTGCCCGCCCGCGCTGCGGCCCGCGGTGGTCATCCTCCTCGCGATGCTCGCCGCGCAGGGCACCTCCGTGCTGCGCAACGTCTATGTCATCAACCGCGGTTACGAGGACCTCGCCGAGCGCCTCAACTCGATCGGCGCGCAGATCGAGACCTTCCGCGACATCTGACGGCCGGCGCCGATCTCCTGGCTGTCCGTCAGGAGGTCGCCCCGTCGAGGCCGGACAGCAGCAGGGCCACGTCCAGCCCGGTGTTCAGGTACTCCACGAACACCGGGTTGTTCAGTGCCCAGGGCGAACGCCGTTCCCGGACCAGTCCGATGGCCCGGTCGGTGTCGTGCCCGAGGAGCGCGAGGGCGCCCGCCACCACGAGGCCGGAGCGGTTGTAGCCGGAGTGGCAGCGCACGAGGGTCCGGCGGCCCCGGCGGACGGCCTGCGCGGTGAGCGCGACCGCGTCCTGGACGGCCCGGATCTGGGCGGCGGAGAGCACATCGTCCGGCACCGCCCGGACGACGTGCTCCACATGCGGGGCGGGCCCGTGCCCCGGCAGCGCGAACAGGCTGACGACCACGTCGAACTCGTATCCCACGATGGCGAGTTCGAGATCACCGCCGGGTGGGGTCCAGTAGTGCCCGCCCATCCAGAGCCCGGGCGTGATCTCGTTCCAGGGGGCCGAGGGGCCCGGGGTGTCGCGCTCCTTCTGGCGGGTCCCCATGCGTGGTTCCGTGGTCCTTCCCGTTCGGCGGGCGGCGCTCGTCGATCAATGGGCACGGGGATCCGGCGACGCGGGCGGACCTCTCCGCCGCAGCGGCCCGGGGTGTCCAACGATGCTGCGGCGCAAGCGAGTTACCGGGAGGGCCGACCGGACACGCCCGCAGGCTAGGCGAGTTCGCCCAAGGAACCGGCCGTCGTGGCCAGCCAGCGGACCGCGCCGGGGACGTCCGGCGCGACCGGGACGCCGTCGGGCAGCGGCGGGCGCTCCACGACGACCACGGGCAGGCCGAGTTCGCGCGCGGCGGTGAGCTTGGGGGCGGTGGCCGCGCCGCCGCTGTCCTTGGTGACGAGGACGTCGATCCGGTGCTCGCGCAGCAGCGCGCGTTCGCCGTCCAGCGTGAACGGGCCCCGGTCCAGCAGGACTTCGAGCGAGGGCGGCAACGGCGGCTCGGGCGGGTCGACCGAGCGGGCCACGAAGTGCAGTCCGTCGAGGTGCGCGAAGGTGCCGATGCCCTGCCGCCCGGTGGTGAGGAACACGCGCCGCCCGAGGGTGGGCAAGGCCTCGGCCGCCGCGGCGAGCGAGGGGACGGGGTGCCAGCGGTCTCCGTCGGCCGGTGACCAGCCGGGCCGTCGCAGCGCCAGCAGCGGCACGCCGGTGGCGGCGGCCGCGAGGGCGGCGTTGCGGGACATGCCGGCGGCGAACGGGTGGGTGGCGTCCACCACGGCGGCCACGCGCTCGGCGCGCAGCCAGGCCGCCAGGCCGTCCGGACCGCCGAAGCCGCCGATCCTGACCTCTCCCACGGGGAGCCGGGGTTGAGCCACCCGGCCGGCCAGCGAACTGGTCACGCGCAGGTGCGGGTCCCCGGCGAGTACGGCGGCGAGGGACCGGCCCTCGGTCGTGCCGCCGAGGATCAGGACGTGGCGGACCACCGGGTCACGCCCCGCAGGGCTCGTGCGGGCGCTCGCGGTCCGCCGAGTAGAGGTGGCTGTCGCGGAACTGCTCGGCGGCGAGGGTCCGTCCGACGATGATCACCGCAGTGCGGACCACGCCGGCCGCCTTCACCTGCTCCGCGATGTCGGCGAGTGTGCCGCGCAGCACCAGTTCGTCCGGGCGGCTGGCCATCGCGACGACGGCGGTGGGGCATTCGGCGCCGTAGTGCGGAAGCAGCTGCTCGACGACGTCGTCGATGTAGCCGGCGGCCAGGTGCAGCACCAGCAGGGCGCCGCTGCGCCCGAGGGTCGCCAGGTCCTCGCCCTCCGGCATGGGCGTGGCGCGCTTGGCGATCCGGGTGAGGATGACGGTCTGGCCGACCGTCGGCACGGTCAGCTCCCGCTTCAGCGCGGCCGCCGCGGCCGCGAAGGCCGGCACGCCCGGGACCACCTCGTACGGGACGCCGGCCGCGTCGAGGCGGCGCATCTGCTCGGCGACCGCGGAGAAGACGGACGGGTCGCCGGAGTGCAGGCGGGCCACGTCCTGCCCGGCCTCGTGGGCGCGGACCAGCTCGGTGACGATCTGGTCGAGGTTGAGCTGCGCGGTGTCGATCAGCCGGGCGCCGGCCGGGCACTCGTCGAGGAGCTCGCGCGGCACCAGGCTGCCGGCGTAGAGGCAGACCTCGGCGCGGGCGAGGATCCGCTGGCCGCGCAGGGTGATCAGGTCGGCGGCGCCCGGGCCGGCTCCGATGAAGTAGACGGTCACGAGGCGTCCTCCTGGGGGGTGTTGGGCTTGACGGCGGACCACTGGGTGACCGGCATGGCCTGCCGCCATCCGGTGAACCCGCCGACCGGGACGGCGTGGGCGACGGCGAGCTTGACGAGCTCGCCGCCGTGGCGCCGGTACCAGTCGGTGAGCAGCGCCTCGGATTCCAGTGTCACCGTGTTGGCGACCAGCCGGCCGCCGGGCGCCAGGGCGGCCCAGCAACTCTCCAGCAGGCCGGGCGCGGTGAGGCCGCCGCCGATGAACACGGCGTCAGGGGTGGGGAGTTCCGCGAGTGCGGCAGGAGCCCGGCCGGTGACGACGCGCAGCCGGGGGACGCCCAGCGCGGCGGCGTTGCGGGTGATGCGCCCGGCCCGGACGGGGTCGCGCTCGACGGTGACGGCCCGGCAGTCGCGGTGGGCGCGCAGCCACTCGATGGCGATCGAGCCGGAGCCGCCGCCGACGTCCCAGAGCAGCTCGCCGGGGGCGGGCGCGAGGGCGGCGAGGGTCGCGGCGCGGACGTGGCGCTTGGTGAGCTGGCCGTCGCTCTCGTACGCGGCGTCGGGCAGGCCGGGGACGAGGGAGGTGCGGGGGCCGGCGCCGAGGTCGACCGCGATGACGTTCAGCGGGTCGCCGGGCGGGTGCGGCCAGCCGTCCGCCGGGCCGTCGAGGTGCCGTTCGGCGGGGGAGCCGAGCTGTTCGAGCACCCGGAGGCGGGCGGCGCCGTAACCGCGGGCGGTGAGCAACGCGGCGACGGCCGCCGGGGTGGCGGCGTCGGCGCTGAGCACGAGCAGGCGGCGGCCGGGGTGGAGGGCCAGGGCGAGGGTGTCCAGCGGGCGGCCGACGAGGCTGACCACCTCGGTGGCCTCCAGGGGCCAGCCGAGGCGGGCGCACGCGTGGGAGACGGAGGAGGGGTGGGGCAGGACGCGGAGCCGTTCGGCGCCGACCGTCTCGGCGAGGGTGCGGCCGATGCCGTAGAACATCGGGTCGCCGCTGGCGAGGACGGCGATGCGGCGGCCGGTGTGGGCGGCGAGCAGCCCGGGGACGGCGGGGCGCAGCGGGGACGGCCAGGAGACGCGGTCGGCGGGCACCTCGTCGTGGGGGAGGAGGTCCAGCTGCCGGGGGCCGCCGATGACGACCTCGGCCGCGTGGAGGGCGGCGCGGGAGGTGGCGGCGAGGCCGGGCCAGCCGTCGGCCCCGATCCCGACGACGGTGATCGGGGGTGGCAGCTCGGGCACCGGGTGGCTCCTCGTCGTTCGGTGGGCCGTGAGGCGGGAGGGGGAAACGGACGTAGCCGGGGCAGCCTACCTGGCGGTTTGGCGGAGGATCAGGGCGGGCGACGGGTGACGGCGGACGGGGGACGACTTTCAGCGAACAGATAACAGATTTCGAAATCTGTTATCTGTCATCTGTTCGCCGAAAGTCGTTCGCGGCCCCCGCGCCCCCTCGCCCTGTCACCGCTCCGCCCAGTCCCCCGAGGCGATCAGCGCCGGCCGCGCCCGCAGTTCCGCCGCCGCCGTCGGCCCGGCCAAGTACACCCACGCCTCTCGCGTCTCACCCGACGCCGTCCGCACCGTCCGCCGCTGCCGTACGTACAGTCCCGCCCCGTCGGCCCGGCACTCCTCCAGCCGGTCCAGGTCCGCGAGCGCGCCCGCGTACGCGCCCGGGCGGACGGTGACGAGCTCACCCACGATCCGGCGCCCGGGCGTCGGGTCCGGCACCGCCCACGGGAACCCGGGACCGTCGTGGAGGGCGGCGCCCTCCAGGACCGCCGGCCGGATGTCGGCGCAGCGGCCCGCCAGGTGTACGGCGTGGTTGTGGCCGTCGCTGCGCAGGGTGCCGTAGACGAAGAACGGAAGCGACTCGTCGGACGGGCGCTGATCAGACACGGGTTCGACCTCTCGTCCGGGGGCGCCCACCGTACGTCCTCGTGCCCGACTGGTGATACCCACTGGCGTGCGGGCCCGCCGATGCGGTGTCATATCGGATGTTCTGCCAGCACCGTCCAAGGGGGACACCCGTGACAGCGCCCGCCTCCTCCCCATCGCCCGAAGCCTCCGCCGAGGACACCGACGGCGAAGCCTCTCCAGGCCCGGCCTCACCGGCGCCGGTCGCCGCCCCGGACTCGGCCGCCCCGGACTCGGCCTCCACGGGCTCCGCCTCCCCGGATCCCGCTGCCCCGGATCCCGCTGCCCCTCCCCGCCCGGCCCGGCTCAGTGGTGCGGTGTGGCTGGCGCTCGGCGTCGTCTACGTCGTCTGGGGCTCCACCTACCTGGCGATCCGGATCTCGGTCGAGACGATGCCGTCCTTCCTCTCCGCCGCCGCCCGGTTCCTGACCGCGGGCCTGCTGCTCGCCGGGTTCCTGCTGGTCCGGAGCGGCCCGGCCGGCCTGCGGGTGAGTGCGCGCCGGCTGGCCTCCTCGGCGCTGGTGGGCGTGCTCCTGCTGACCGGCGGCAACGGCCTCGTCGTGCTGGGCGAGCGCTCGGTCCCGTCCGGTCTGGCCGCCCTGCTGGTCGCGGCCGTCCCGCTCTGGATGGTGCTGCTGACGGCGTTCGGCGGCGAGCGGCCCCGGCCCGCCGAGCTGGCCGGCGTGCTGCTCGGCCTCGTCGGTCTCGGGGTGCTGTCCGCCCCCGCGTTCGGCGGGGACATCGCGCCGCTCGGCGTGATCGTGATCATCTGCGCCACGCTGACCTGGGCGGGCGGTTCGTTCGTCAGCAAGCGCCTGCCGATGCCGGGCAACGTGCTCGCCGCGAGCGCCTACCAGATGCTGGCGGGCGGCCTCGGCGACCTGCTCGTCGGCCTCGTGCGCGGCGAGGCGCACGGGCTGGACGTCGCCGCGGTCTCCGGCCGGTCCTGGTTCGCGCTCGCGTACCTGGTGCTGTTCGGTTCGCTGCTCGCCTTCACCGCGTACGCGTGGCTGCTGCGGAACGCGCCGCTGACGCTGGTCTCGACGTACGCCTACGTGAACCCGGTCGTCGCCGTGCTCCTCGGTTGGCTGATCCTGTCCGAGCCGCTGACGGGCCCGACCCTCGCGGGCGGGGCGATCGTGGTGGCGGGCGTGTGCCTGGTGGTGAGCGCCAGTCGGAAACCAACTCGTAAGTGAGGACGACGCCGCCGGTCCGAGTCGACGGACAAGGCGCGGCGCTGCCCGAGGCGTTGGGCTCCGACGGCCTGGCTGGGCGCTGGTCGACACCCTCGTCGAGCGGACCGTTCCGGAGGCCTGACGGGCCGAACGCGACGTCCCGGCGGGGGAGTCGGGGTCAGAGCGCGTGCGGCGGGGTGCCCGTCCACCAGTTGCCGGGGGCCTCGGGGTCGCGGCTGGTCCAGAACTCGATGATGGCGGTGGTGAACTCCTCGGCGGAGAGCGTGCCGTCGCCGTCGCGGTCGAGCCGCCGGAAGGCCTCGTCGGCGTCGTCGCGCGAGAGGCCGACGAAGTGGCCGCGCTGGAAGACGAAGAACTCGCCCGCGTCGACCGTGCCGCTGCGGTCGGCGTCGGCCACGGCGAGGAAGGCCTCGGCGAGCGCCCCGAGGCTGGTGCGGGCGGACTCCGGGTCGTCGGCCAGGGCGCCCGTCGAGCGGACGAACTGCTCCCTGGTGATCGACTCGGTGTCGGCCGGGAGGTGGGCGAGGTGGAGGTCGTGCCAGATCGTCAGGTAGGCGCGGACGATGACCGCCTCCGCCTCCGAACCCTCCTGGTGGCCGAGCGAACGGGCGACCGAGTGGCCCATGAGGACGTGGTCCCGCTCGGTGATCAGCCCGTCGCCGTCGGCGTCGAGGTACCGGAACCCGTGATTGATCTTCGCGATGAGCAGATCGTCGGACATGTGTCCCCTCGGTTGGCGATCCCTGCCGGTGGAGTCCGCTTGATGGACCCCGGTTGACGGACCCGGTTGACGACGTCTGCCGGGCGTGCCGCAGATCTTGCCGGAGCACGACGCCAGCACGCCAGCGCTTTCGGCCACGGCCACGCAGTCGAACGGTGGCCCGACCGATCCACAGCGCCGACCGCGCGCCGTCATCGACCCGCGCGCACTTCTCCGGCTCATTCGCACCACGACAGCGCACTCGCACGACGACTGCTCACACGCACCACGACAGCCCGTCCGCACGCCCCCGGCTCACTCGCACGACCACGACGACGGCCACGTGCGCCCCAGCAGCACCATCCCGATCCCGCACAGCACCGCGAACACCGCGAGCGACCACAGCGCGGCTCGGGCCCGCCGGGAGTACCGCCACCAGCCGGCCACCCACGAGAGCGCCGCCGCGACGGCCCCGAGGAGCCCCAGCCCGACCGCCCCGAGCGCCGGGACCAGCCACGGCGGCCCGTCACCCTGGCAGGGCAGGTCCCGCTGGAACAACTGCCAGCTCCCCGCCGCCCCGCCCGCGAGCGCCATCGCGGCCAGGCACACCCCCACCTGCGGCCACCGCACTGCGGGTCGTCCGCCCATCGATGCCCCCGTCCGCCCAGAGCCTGCTCCCGCACGGGTCCGCGCCCAACGGGGTCGGTGAACTCTCCCAGGGCGGACGGACCACGGGCGTCAGCCCCCGGACGGAGGCCTCGCAGCCGCATCCGGTCCGAACGGCGGGGGCGCGAGGGCGCCGAAAGGCGCCCGCTCAGTCCTGGTGGTCCGCCGAGACGTACGCGTCGGGGAGGAGGTCGCGAACCCGGACGGCCCGCAGGGCCGGCCCGCGGCCGACGAGCACCTCGATGCCGGGGAAGTAGTCGAGCAGCACCTGGCGGCACCGGCCGCAGGGCGGGATGACGCCCCGCCCCTCGTCGCCGACCGCGACGATCGCGGTGAGGTCGTAGGCGCCCTGGCCGGCCGCCGAGCCGATGAGGGCGAGCTCGGCGCAGGGCCCGCCGGTGAAGTGGTAGGCGTTGAGGGCCGTGACGATCCGACCGTCGGCGTTGCGGGCGGCCGCGGCGACGGTGTGGTTGTCCGCGCGGGCGAAGCGGCGGGCGACGTCCTCGGCGGCGTCGACGAGCTCCCGGTGCGCGGCGGACAGCGGGGACGGGGGCGAAGACAGGGACGGGGGCTCGGCGGCGGACATATTGGGTGGGTCTCCCGGGTCGTTCGTGACAGGCTTCGAGCATGGACCGCAGCCCCCTGTCCGTGCCAACGCTCTCCGCCGGCCCGTTCGACCTGCGCCCGTGGCGGCTCAGCGACGCCGACGTGCTCCGCGAGGCCGCCGCGGACCCGTACATCCCGCTGGTGACGACCGTCCCGGCCCGCTACGACGCCGACGCCGCGCGGGCCTTCGTCGAGCGGCAGTGGTCCAAGGCGGCGGCCGGCGGCGCCTACCCGTTCGCCGTCGCGCGCCGCGTCGACGAGCGGGCCGTCGGCTTCGTCGGGCTGTTCCCGCAGGGCGACGGCCGGGCCACGATCGGCTACTGGACGGCGGCCTCGGCCCGCGGCCTGGGCGTGGCCGGCCACGCCCTGCGCACGGTCGCGGACTGGGCGCTGCGCGAGGCCGGGCTGGCCCGGCTGGAGCTGCACATCGAGCCGTGGAACACCGGCTCGCTGCGGGCGGCCGAGCGGGCCGGCTTCCGGCGCGAGGGCCTGCTCCGCGCCCACCGGACGATCGCCGGCGAGCGCCGCGACATGGAGCTGTACGCCCTCCTCGCGGCCGACCTGGAGCTTCAGCCGCCGCCGACGGCGGCCCCTCCGGACGTCGTACGCGTACCCGCAACGGACGCCGTGCGCGCATCCGCCCCGGGCGCCGCACGCGCGTTCGTCCCGGGCACGGCGGCCAGCAGCTCGCGCGTGTAGTCCGTGTGCGGCGCGGCGAACAGCCGGTCGCGGTCGGCGGACTCGACCAGCCGTCCCCGGTGCATCACGGCGACCCGGTCGCAGAAGTGCCGGACGACGGCGAGGTCGTGCGAGACGAACAGGAAAGCGACGCCGAGTCGTTCGCGCAGCTCCATCAGCAGGTTGAGCACCTGCGCCTGGACGGACACGTCGAGCGCGGAGACCGGTTCGTCCGCGATGATCAGCCGCGGCTGCGGGGCGAGCGCCCGCGCGATGCCGATCCGCTGGCGCTGCCCGCCGGAGAACTCGTGCGGGTAGCGGTCGAGGTGGTCGCCGGACAGGCCGACCTGTTCGAGCAGTTCGGCGGAGCGTTCGCGCCGCCCGGCGGCCGTGAGCGTGGTGTGCAGGCGCAGCGGGGTGTCGAGGGTCCGGGCGACGGTGCGGCGCGGGTTGAGCGAGGCGTACGGGTCCTGGAATACGAGCTGGACCTCGCGGCTGAGCCGGCGCCGCAGCGCGTGGTCGGGCCGGGCGGTGCCGGAGTCGTCGTGGATCACCCGGCCGTCGTACGCGACGCGCCCGCCGGTGGGTCGCTGGAGCCCGGCGAGGACGCGCGAGGTGGTGGACTTGCCGGAGCCGGACTCGCCGACGAGGCCGACGGTCTCCCCGGGGGCGATGCGCAGCCCGACGCCGTCGACGGCCTTGACGGTCTCGGTGCGCCCACCGGGGAAGCGGCGGCGTCCGGGGAAGTGGACGGCGAGGTCGTCCACTTCGACGAGCCAGCGCGCCGGATCGCGCAGCCGGTCCGTCACCCGCGCCCCGAACGTCCTGATAGATGACGGATCGTCAACAGTCGGAAGCTGGGCGCCTGGTGCGGAGTCCAGCGTGAGTGCCGCTCCCACCAGTGCGCGGGTGTAGGGCTCTTGTGGATCGGCCAGCAGTCGGGCGGTGGGCGCGGACTCGACCGGGAGGCCCCCGCGCAGGACGAGGGTGCGGTCCGTCGTCCCGGCGACGACGCCGAGGTCGTGGCTGACCAGGAGCACGGCCGTGCCGTGCTCGCGCTGCAAGTCGCCCAGGAGGTAGAGAACTTGCTGTTGGACGCGGGCGTCGAGGGCGGTGGTCGGCTCGTCGGCGATGAGCACCTCGGGGTCGTTCATCAGCGCCATGGCGATCATCACCCGCTGGCGCATGCCGCCCGAGAACCGGTGCGGGTGGTCGCGGGCCCGGCCGGCCGGGATGCCGACCCGGTCGAGCATCGCGACCGCCCGTCGCCGGGCCTCGGCGCGACCGGCGCCGGGGTGGTGCAGCCGGTACATCTCGGCGAGTTGGGCGCCGACGCCGTGGAACGGGCTCAGCGAGGTGAGCGCGTCCTGGAAGACCAGCGCGATCCGGCCGCCGCGCACCCCGCGCAGGACCGACTCGTCGGCGCCCACCAACTCCCGGCCGTCCAGCCGGATCGAGCCGGTGACGGTGGTGGTCCGCGGATCGTGCAGGCCGAGCACGGCGAGCCCGGTCGCGGACTTGCCGGAGCCCGACTCGCCGACCAGGCCGAGGACTTCACCCCGGGCGAGGTCGAACGAGAGCCCCCGGACGGCGGCGACCGGCGGGCCGCCGCGCGGATCGGCGAAGGTGACGGACAGGTCGCGGACGCTCAGCACGGGTTCCGTGGACGGCACATTGACTCCGGACGACATTGAACAACAACTCCCTTCGGACGGCGGATAGCGGAGGCAGGCGGCGGACGGCGGACGGCGGACGGCGGGCAGCGGGCGGGCCTCAAGCCAGCCGGACGCGCGGATCGAGCCAGGCCACCACCACGTCGGCCAGCGCGACGAACAGGACGACGAAGCACGCGGCGAGCAGCACCGCCCCGACGACGGCGGGCAGGTCCTGCCCCTCCACCGCCTCCGCCGCGAACCGCCCGACGCCGTTGAGCCCGAACACCGTCTCGGTGATGACCGCCCCGCCCAGCAGCGCCCCGGTCTCCAGCCCGAGCAGCTGCACGAGCGGTCCGGCCGCGCCGCGCGACGTGTACTTGAGGTGGGCGCGCAGCCGGCCGAGGCCCTTGGCGCGCGCGGTGCGGACGTACTCCTCGCCCATCGTCTCCAGTAGCTGTGAGCGCGAGAGCCGGGCGAAGACGGCCGAGTTGACGAAGCCGAGGACGAGCCAGGGCAGCAGCATCCCGCCCGCCCAGGCGGCGGGGTCGGTGGCCGGCGGGGTGTACGACGGCAGCGGGAGCAGGCCGGTCGAGTAGACGAGCGCCCACTGCGCGACGTACCCGAGGAAGTAGATCTGCACGCTGGCGCCGACGAGCGTGAACCCGGAGAGCAGCCGGTCCGTGCGCGTCCCGTGCCGCAGCGCGGAGACGAACCCGGTGCCGAGCCCGAGCACCACGAGCACGGCGAGCGCGCCGGCGGTGAGCGAGAGGGTGACGGGCAGGTGGTCGGCGAGGGCCTCGGTGACGGGCTGGTGCAGCCGGTAGGAGTAGCCGAGGCAGGGCGCGGAGCAGCGGATGACCGAGCCGTCGACGTCGCCGACGTCCCGCCCGGCGACGATCCCGGTCAGGTAGTCGGTGTACTGGGTGAGCAGCGGCCGGTCCAGGCCCATGCTCGCGCGGACCGCCGCCACCTGGGCGCCGTCGCAGCGCGGTCCGCAGGCGGCGCGGGCCGGGTCGGCGGGTGCGGCGTAGAACAGGGCGAAGGCGGCGGCGGAGACCGCGGCGAGCACGGCGAGGGCCTGGAGGGCCCGCCGCAGGGCGAAGGAGAACATCGTCGGAACCTTGAAACCTCGAAGTGAGCCTCGAACTGCCGGCTCGGCCCGGCCCGATCTGTCCGAATCAAACCGAACCGAACCGGACCGAACCGGACCGGACCAGGCCTGGCCGGATCAGGACTTCAGGTACAGCCAGGCGAGCCCGACCGTCCCGTAGATCGGGTGGATGAACGCCCCGCCGACGTTGCCGCCGCGCAGCTGGTTGGCGGTCGGGTAGGCGAACGGCAGCACCGGCACGTCCTTCATGACGGTCTGCTCCAGCGCGTACAGCTCCTTCGCCTTGGCGCGCGGCTCGCCGATCCCGTTGATCCGGTCGATCTCCTTGTCGACCGCCGGGTTGCGGTAGCGCGCGCTGTTGAGGTCGTTGCCGGCGCGGCCGTCGAAGGCGAAGGGGACGAGCGTGGACGGGGTCGGCCAGTCGACGGACGAGGTCTCCTCGTACAGGTCGTACGGGGAGTCGGCGCGGTGCACCTCGTCGAGGAAGGCCTTGGGGTCGATCGGCTTGGGTACGACGGTGATCCCGGCCCTGGCGAAGCCGTCGACGAGCACCTGCGCGACGCGCTGGCCGTCCGGCGTGTTCTTGTAGCCGTAGGTGAGGCTCGCGGGTGGCTGCTTGGCCTTGGCGAGTTGGGCCTTGGCGGCGTCCGGGTCGCCCTCGGGCCGGGCCGGGTAGAGGTCGTACTTCTGCCAGTCGATCAGGGCGGGCGAGCTGAGCGTGGTGGCGAGTTCGCCGATGCGGGAGCCGCCCTGGACCTGGCGGGCCTGCTGGCGCGGGTAGGCGAGGTGCAGGGCCTTGCGGACCTCGACGTCCGGCACGCGCTCGTTGTTGATCACGAGCTGGGTGACGAAGGCGCCCTGGCGGCCGGAGACGACGAGGTCCTTGGCCTTGGGGTCGGTGTCGGCGGTCCGGTACAGCTCGGGGGAGAGCTCGTCGGAGGCGGTGGTGGCGTCGGCGCCGCCGTCGCGGCCGGAGAGGATCTCCTGGTTGATGTTGAGCGCCTCCTTGCCGTAGGTGAAGACGAACCGGTCCGGGTACTGGCTGCGGACGGGGTCGGTCTCGGCCTTCCAGTACGGGTTGCGCTCCAGCACCATGCGGGTGTTCTGGACGTGTTCGGCGATCCGGTAGGGGCCGGTGGCGAACGGCAGCCGGTCGTAGTCGGTGCCGGTGTCCTTGTCGCGGCGCACCGGCGAGGACGAGGACTGCGCGGCCATGTACGGCACGTCGGCCTGCGGCTGCGGGAAGTGGAAGACGACGGTGCGCTCGTCGGGCGTCTCGATGGCGGCGAGGTCGCCGTCCTGGGGGCCGGCGTACTTCTTGCGCGCGTCCTCGTAGCTCGCCTCGCCGGTGAGCCACTGGGGCCAGTACGGCGGGCCGACCTCGTAGCCCTTGCCGAAGGTGCGCTCGATGCCGTACTTGACGTCCTGGGCGGTGATCGGCTTGCCGTCCTCCCAGGCGACGCCGTCCTTGAGGCGGTAGGTCCAGGTGCGGCCGCCGTCGGCGGAGGTGCCGGTGTCGGTGGCGAGGTCGCCGACCAGCTTGGCCTTGCCGTCGACGACCTGGTACTGCGTCAGTTGACGCCCCCAGAGCAGCGAGGCGTTGTACGCGGCGCCCGCGTACACCTTCTGCGGGTCGAGGTGGCGGAACTCGACGCTGTTGTACACGTTGACCGTCCCGCCCTTGCGGGCGCCGGGCACGGCCGGGGCGGGGCCGGCGCTCTCCTGCTCGCCGCCGAGCGCGGCGGTCAGCGGGGAGGTCTCCTTGGCGGCGGCCGGGTTCGCGGTGGAACCCGCGCCCGCGCCGGCCGAGCAGGAGGTCGCGAGGAGGGCGGTGGCGACGACGGCGAGGGACGGACCGGTCCTGCGGGTCCAGCGCATGGCGAATCTCTCCTTGCCCCGACGGGCGGGGTCATCAGACGAACGAACGGGGAAAACGGGGCGAGGTCCAGGCGGCGAATCGCCGGATCAGCGCCGGCCCGACCGCGGGTCCAGGGAGTCCCGGACGGCGTCGCCGAGCAGGTTGAAGGCGAGGACGAAGAGCAGCAGTGCCACGCCGGGGAAGACCATGTACGTCGGGTCGGCCCGGAACACCTCGGCGCCGCGGGCGATCATCCGGCCCCAGTCCGGGACGGGCTCGGTGATCCCGACCCCGAGGAACGACAGCACCGCCTCCGAGGCGACGATCGCCGGCACCGCCATCGTCACGTGCACCAGCAGTTGCGAGCGGACGTTCGGCAGCAATTCCCGGACGACGACGTGGAAACCGCTCGCCCCCTGGGCGCGGGCGGATTGCACGAAATCCCGTTCCCGCAGCGAGCGCACGGTGGCCCGGAGGGAAAGCGCGAGCGGAATCCAGCCGAACGCGGCGAATACCAGGATCAGCACCAGGAACTGCATCCATTCCGGTTCCGCGGCGCCCGGATCGACCAGCCTCGACTGGATGACCGGGCTGAGCGCGAGCAGCAGGAGCAGGGTCGGAAAGGCGAGCAGCACGTTCGCGAGGAAACCGAACAGGCGGTCCGCGATTCCGCCGAGGTAGCCGACCGCGACACCGGCCAGCACGCCGAGCGCGGTCGTCACGGCGGCGGACGCGAAGGCGATCAGCAGCGAGGTGCGGATGCCGTACAGCAGCTGGGTGAACACGTCCCGGCCGAGGCCCGGCTCCAGGCCGAACCAGAAGTCGCCGGAGATGCCGCCGTTCGCCAGCACGGGCAGTCCGCCGTCGCTGAGCAGGCCCGGAGCGTTCTGGCCGTAGTGCTCGGCCGGGTTCTTCCCGTACAGGGCGGCGATCAGCGGGGTGGCGAGGGCGAGGAGCAGGAACAGCAGGACGACGGCGAGGGCGGTGGCGCCGACCCGGTCGCGCAGGATCCGGCGGACCGGACCGTCCGGGGCCGGCCGGACGGCGGAATCAGGTGCCGCGACTGTTTCGACGATGGCCATGCGAGGCGTACTCCCGAATTCTCCGCCGCCCTTTGGGGTGAGGGTGCGATGACGTGTATTTCCGAGCCGCCTCCGGGGGTTTCCCGGCGGCCGGCGCAATGCCATCAGATCGGATGCGATGGACCTCGGGCAAATCACTTCGAGCCGATGTGTTGCGCATTGTTTCGGCCGGTGTGACGGCTTCACGGCGCCGCAACACGCTCGTCGCGGGAGAACGGGCAAAAGCCCCCAAAGCACCCTCCCTGTCCCGCATTCTGAGATCTGCGCCACACCCCTGCGGGTATTGGTACGATCCGGGTGGGCCGCGACTGGCGCGTAGGGATGGAATCAACCATCGGGAAGCGGCTCCGTGCCCTGTCACGTGCAGTTGCCGAGCGCCTGGGCCGTCCGCATCCCCACCAGGAGACCGCCATGGCCGCCCAGCCCCAGCCCCAGCCCGAGCTTCAGCCCGAGCCCCGGCACCAGCCCGAGTCCGAGCACCAGCCCCTTCCGCAGCCCCACACCGCCGCCGACGCCGCCGCGAACACCGCCTTCCGCAGCGCCCTCGACGTCGTCGCGGGCGTCGAACCGCGCATCGCCGCCGCCATCGGCCGGGAGATCGAGGACCAGCGCGCCTCCCTCAAGCTGATCGCCAGCGAGAACTACGCCTCCCCGGCCGTCCTGCTCGCCATGGGCAACTGGCTCAGCGACAAGTACGCCGAGGGCACCGCCGGGCGCCGCTTCTACGCCGGCTGCCGCAACGTCGACACCGTCGAGACCGTCGCCGCCGAGCACGCCCGCGCCCTGTTCGGCGCCGACCACGCCTACGTCCAGCCGCACTCCGGCATCGACGCCAACCTGACCGCCTTCTGGGCCGTCCTCTCCCAGCGCGTCGAGAGCCCGGCCCTGGAGCGCGCCGCGGTCCGCAACGTCAACGACCTCACCGAGCAGGACTGGGCGCGGCTGCGCCACGAGCTCGGCAACCAGCGGATGCTCGGCATGTCCCTGGACACCGGCGGCCACCTCACCCACGGCTTCCGGCCCAACATCTCGGGCAAGATGTTCGAGCAGCGCAGCTACGGCACCGACCCGGCGACCGGCCTGATCGACTACGACGCGCTGCGCGAGACGGCCCGCGAGTTCCGCCCGCTCATCCTGGTGGCCGGGTACTCCGCCTACCCGCGGCGCGTGGACTTCCGCCGGATGCGCGAGATCGCGGACGAGGTCGGCGCGACGCTCATGGTCGACATGGCGCACTTCGCGGGCCTCGTCGCGGGCAAGGTGTTCACCGGCGACTTCGACCCGGTGCCGCACGCCCACATCGTCACCACGACCACCCACAAGTCGCTGCGCGGCCCGCGCGGCGGCATGGTGCTGTCCACCGCCGAGCTCGCCGAACACGTCGACCGCGGCTGCCCGCTGGTCCTCGGCGGCCCGCTCTCGCACGTCATGGCTGCCAAGGCGGTCGCGTTCGCCGAGGCCCGCCGCCCCGAGTTCCGGGCCTACGCCCAGGCCGTCGTCGACAACGCGCAGGCGCTCGCCGAGGGCCTGCTGCGCCGCGGCGGCACGCTCGTCACCGGCGGCACGGACAACCACCTGGTCCTCGCCGACGTCTCCGGCCACGGCCTGACCGGCCGCCAGGCCGAGGCGGCGCTCCTGGACGCGGGCGTCGTCACCAACCGCAACTCCGTCCCGCAGGACCCGAACGGCGCCTGGTACACCTCCGGCGTCCGCCTCGGCACCCCCGCGCTCACCACCCGCGGCCTCGGCGCCGCCGAGATGGACGAGATCGCGGGCCTCATCGACACCGTGCTACGCGCCACGACCCCCACCACGACCGCCAACGGCGCCCCGTCGAAGGCCCAGTACGTCCTGGACGCCGCCGTCCGCGACGGCATCGCCAAGCGCGCCGCCGACCTGCTCGCGCCCTTCCCGCTCTACCCGGGCGTCGACCTGGTCTGACCGCCGAAGTCCTTGGGGGTGGGACGCGTTGACGCGTCCCCCCCCCAAGTCCCACGGCTCGCGCCCGGGTCACTAATGCAGGGGCGTTTGAGGCACGCAAACCACCCGGCCCTGGGGGCCGTGCGGGCGGCCGCGGCC